>JBBSKN010000033.1:0-36018 GCA_038256265.1 Phormidesmidales cyanobacterium | reverse complement strand
CTCAATGACATCAAAGTTGCCCTGGGGCAGCATGTCGCGGACGCGCATGCGGATGACCCGGCTATCATCGATGACCAAAATCCTATGATTTGTCACTGTTGACTCCTCTCACGGTGTCGAAGGGCTTGGTAGACGTGAAAATAAGTATAGTTCAGGTTGCTGAAAAGTCTCGGTCGAAGCTGAGAATCTAACCCCAGCCGGGCTGCTCCGCAGTAGCCCGCCTTAGCCTGACCTAAAACCATTTTCAGCATTCCCACAATATCGGTGTGAACTTACAGTGGGCGATCAATCTGCATCGGACTTGGGTTCTAGCAGCAGGTGGGCCGCCTGCTTGACCTGGTCAAAGGGGTTCGGAGCCGGGGCTAGGCCCGCCAGGCGCACAATGCACTGGTGGGGAAATAGCTCACTGGGCAGATCTTGTCCTAGCTGGTAGCGATTGTGAACGATGTAGCGCTGGGCAATGCCGCGATCACTCAGGGTGTGGGTGAGGCGGCTGGCCTCGGCTAAAATCGCCGACTGGTTTTGTACCACGCCAATAAATTCGGTGTACTCAGGGTCTTTGAGCTTGGTCTGGGCGGCCAGCACCCGCTGGCGCAGGGTACGCAGGCGACCCATAAACTCGACCCGGCCCACTACATCTTTGTATTTAATCCAAAGCTTAAAGATCCACCCCAGCCAATCGCCCAGGGCCGTGGGCATTTCGAGAAACCGCAGCAGGTGGCCCGTGGGGGCGGTGTCGAGCACAATCAGCTGCTGGTCATTGCACTCCAGCAGATCCATCACGGTGATCAGCGACAGCATTTCGTCAATGCCGGGCAATGCCTGGGCGACGATCTGCCGCCAGGCGGCGGGGCCATAGGCCAGGTGGATGCCGCCCGCAATCTCGCCATCCCCTGCCATCATGTCGGCCAAATCCCACAGGTAGTCGGCACGAAACTGGTCGAGCACCACCTCGGCGCTGACCTCCTGGGCCTGGAGGTTGGGCAGCAGTAGGGTGGGTTCATGTCCGAGGGGTTGACCAAAGGCATCGGCCAAGGAGTGGGCCGGGTCAATGGACATCACCCGCAGGTTGGCCTCGGGGTGGCGCTCGGCTAGACCCCAGCCCAGGGCCGCCGACACGGTGGTTTTGCCCACGCCGCCCTTGCCCCCGACGATAATCAGCCGCCGCCCCGCCGCGATCAAGTCTTCTATGCCTGGAGCCATGGGTTGGGGCCACTGTAAAACCGCTTCATCCCCGGCGGCTGCGCCAGGCTCCTGGTCTAAAACTAATGGCTTGGCCTGGGCAATCAGGGCGTCGAGGGCCGCAGCGCCTAAGGGTTCCCTGTTCTGCAGGGGCACCCACAGCACCGGCTGCCCCTGGGCCATGGCCTGAAAGGCTTTTAGCACTGGGTTTTGAGTTGCCAGGATGTGGTTTTCTTGGTGCCGTACCCGGTTGATCACCAGGCCCCCGAGGGGTACGCCCAGGCGACCGAGGGCGGTGATGAAGCGATCGCTCTCCAGCTGACTCATGGGTTCTGGTATGCCCACCACCCAGCAGGTGGCGCGATCTCGGTCTTGAATCAGCGCTCTGCCCTGCTCCAGGTCACGGCACATGTCTTGAATGAACTGATCGGCCTGGTCGGGGGTGTAGCGACCCGACAGGGTTTCAGTCAGGGTGCGGTGCTTTTGCTGAAACTCGCCTAACGCTTCCAGCAGGGTGTCGAGAAAATCCATCAGGGCAAACAGGCTGAGGGTGTGGCCGCTGGGGGCCATATCGACCACAACGCGATCGGCCTCGCGATCGCGCAAAATCCGCTGGATCTCTAGCAGCGCCATCAGCTCGTCAAGACCGGGCCAGCCCATATCCCACACGGGGCTGAGGTCGTCGCCCTCCACAAAGCTACCGCGCTCAACCAGCAGCTCGAGCACGGTGCCGTAGTCGGCCCGGAATTGCTCTAGCAGCGCCGCCGCATCGAGGGCGCGCACCTGCACCTGGGGCCGGTCGGGCAGCGCCGTGGGGATGTTGGTGATTGCCATTTGCAGCACATCGCCCAGGGAGTGGGCTGGGTCAGTAGACAGCAGCAGCACCCGCTCGTCGGGGTGCTGCTGCGCCAGCTGCCGCGCAAATCCGCAGGAGAGCGTCGTTTTACCCACGCCACCCTTGCCGCTAAACATAAACAATTGTTGGGGCAATGATGCCAGCATTAGCCAACCTTGCAAACTGCTGACCCTAGGGTGCCCGCTGGGCTTGCACAATGGCAGACCCACCATGAAACTTAATTGCTTTCTACCTCACCGGATTCTCCGGCCCCCGCCCTCGGTAGGCGTCGATGAAAGTAGCAGCGGCTTCAGGTTCAAACTCCGGCAACCGCAGTTTGTGGGTCCAGGCGGTGAGCACTACCTCTTGACCGAGGCCCGGTCGGGGCACTATCACCAGGCCATCCCAAAGGCCGGGAAACTCTCTGGCCCAGGCGGTGAGGGTATCCATGGCCACCTGACCGGGCTGATCTATATAGATCACAATGTTGCCGTGCTCGATGGAGTGCACCAGTTCTTCGAGCCGCTGCTCTTGGGTGTAGACCCCCGGCAGCACCGGGTTGGGGTCGTGGGGGCCAGAGGTAGGGAAGTCGCTGTCGTAGTTGACTGCCTGGCCAGGGCTGACGTGCTCTTGGCCCTGGTTGGGGAAGGTCTGAATGGCCGCCATGGCCGCCTCGCCCACGGTGGTGTTGGGTTCAAAAGCCACCGACTGGGGGCGGTTGCGGTACCACAGCCCGCCAATCAGGGCGACCATCAGCACAGCAATGCCAACCGGTCCCAGCAGAAATGACAGGGGGTTAGGGGAATCACCCCGGCGGCGGCGCTTGGATCGGCTGGTTTGGGTCATGGTTTTAATCAGCTAAATGATGTCCTAAGAGTATTCCATCTAAATGAATGTCTCCTTAGAAGTGACACACTCGGCCCGTTGGGTCTGTTGTCGCCAACCTCTGGATGAAGGATTTAGCTGGAGCGCTCTACGCAACGTTAGCAAATCTCTTTGGCGGGTGGAGCAGGGCGGATTCTCGGTGGGGTGACAGACGTTGACCCTACAGTTGGCTGAAAGGTTTAGGATGGAGGTGACCTTAGGGAACGACTGATATGGCGATCGCAGTACAGCTCAAAATTGGCGATGTGGCCAAGCAGACCGGCGTGGCCGTGGGGGCATTGCGCTACTACGAAAGTCTGGGTTTGCTGCGATCTGAGCGAGGCGACAACGGCTATCGCTACTACTCACCCGAAGCCGTCCAGCAGGTACAGTTCATCAAAAAGGCCCAAGCCCTGGGCTTCTCTCTAGAAGACGTTGGGGATGTGCTCAACGTGCACCAGCGGGGCGATGTGCCCTGCGAGTTTGTGCAGTCGCTGCTGCAAGACAAGATTCAGCAACTCGAAGTTCAGATTCAGCAGATGACGGCGTTTAAAGCCGATCTAGAGCAGTACCGCGATCGCTGGGCCGAGTCCCAGCCCCGCCCCCAGCCGGGGGACATTTGCCCGCTAATTGCCACAGTGTCGATTAAGGAATAAGGGTGGCGGGTATCGGGGGTATACGGTTCACGGTATACGGTTCACGGTCTGTCGCAAACCGTGAACCGTATACCTAAAACCCAAAACCTGACACCTGATACCCCAACCCCCCCCCATCCTCCTGAGCTACAATAGTCCATTGAACTGCACCCAAACCCCTTCGTATTGGCCATGGCAAAGATTGTAGTCGGGCTCTCCGGCGGCGTAGACAGTTCGGTAGCGGCGGCGACCCTGCACCAGCAGGGCTACGATGTCGTGGGCCTCACCCTGTGGCTGATGAAAGGCAAGGGCCAGTGCTGCTCTGAGGGCATGGTGGATGCGGCTCAGCTCTGTGACGACCTGGGCGTTGAGTACCACGTGGTCGACAGCCGCGAGGTGTTTGAGCGCGAGATCATCAACTATTTAGTCGAGGGCTACGGCAGCGGCATTACGCCCCTGCCCTGCTCCCAGTGCAACCGGGCGGTGAAGTTTGGGCCGATGTTGCAGTACGCCAAAGATGAGCTGGGGTGCGATCGCATCGCCACTGGCCACTACGCCCGCATCACCCAAAACCCTGACTCGGGCCGCTACGAGCTGCGCCGCGCTGTCGACCCCACCAAAGACCAGTCCTACTTTCTCTACGACCTCACCCAAGAAATTCTGGCCAACTGCGATTTTCCGCTGGGTCACCAGACCAAAGTTGAGACTCGCCGCATTGCCGCCGAGCTGGGCCTGCACACCGCTGAGAAACCCGACAGCCAAGACCTATGTTTGATCGAGCACCACGGCTCGATGCAGACCTTTTTGGATCAATACCTGGCCCCCAAACCCGGCGACATTGTCGATACCGAGGGCCACATTATCGGTCAGCACAACGGCATTCATCACTACACCATTGGCCAGCGCAAGGGTTTGGGCATTGCTGCCGCCAACCCGCTCTACGTGGTGGGTTTTGACATGGGCAAAAACCACGTCATCGTCGCTGATCGCAGCGATGCCCACTGGCCCGACTGCACCGTGCAGCGGGTCAATTGGGTTTCTATTGCCGCCCCCCAAGAGCCGATCAAAGTCTCGGTGCAGATCCGTTATCGCAGCGGGGCCGTAGGAGCGACGCTGATCCCCCTAAGGGCTGAGGGTGAAGCCGACCACGTTCGCCTGGTCTTTGACGAGCCGCAATTTGGCGTTACCCCAGGTCAGGCAGCGGTGTGGTACGACGGCGACCGGGTGCTGGGTGGTGGCCTGATTGAGGCGGCAGTGCCTGAGCTGTCTGCCCCTGCGGCCCACGCTAGCCTTCTCAGCCACTGAGCCATTAACGGCCCCATTTACCATGTCTGAAAGCTTTAAAGACCAGCAGCACCCGCAGTACAAGAGCGATCGCCAGGTGGTGAGCAAGTTACTGGCCGGAGAAGCCAGCGACTACAACCTAGTAGAGCTGGCCCGGCTAATGACTCGTTACGAGGGCTTCCCCGGTGCTCGCGACATTCAAACCGACCTTAAGAAAGCCCTGGCTCGGTGGCAGCTCACCGAGGCTGAGCTGTTTGAGAAGACCCGCGCCATTCACCAGCAGGGCGAGGTCTATAAGGGGCTTGGCCGAGGCCGTGAAGACTGGAGCTAGGGCAGAAGGCAAATAGGCTGCCCTAGAAAATCCTGAATACTGGATTGTGGATCCAATCGAGTCGAGGTCGACGGTGCTGACCTCACCCTCAACGGTGTAAATCGAAACAGCCCACCGACAGCGAAACGTTTAGATGGGGATGAGCCTAAGCGCGGCGCAATGATCTGCGCTTAGGCTCACCCCCGGCGGGCTAGGCCCAAGGATCCTTACGTCTGCTCGCCCGTAAGGTCGTCGAACTCGAGCTGGTTGAGGCCGTGAGCCATGACGCAATCCTATTTGGGAGCCTACCGGGGCCGCGCAAACACCTGGGTCCAGTAAGGGCGTCCAGCAGCCGTAGCATAGCCAATGCCTAGCTCAGTAAAGGCCGGGTTGAGAATGTTTCGACGGTGGCCTGGGCTGTTCATCCAGGCGGTCATGACCGCAGCCGCAGAGGGCTGGCCTAGGGCCACGTTTTCGCCGATGGTTGACCAGTGGTACTGGGTGGCATCAATGCGCGATCGCATAGTGGAGCCGTCGGACCCGGTGTGGCTCATGCGGCGGCTGGTGGCCATATCTTGGGAGTGGCGCTGGGCAGCAGCCGTGAGCTGGTCACTCAGTACCAGGGGGGGCGCGTTGACCCGCTGGCGTTCGGCATTCACTAGACGCAGTAGCTCTTGGGCAACGGTTTCATTGGTCTGGGCTACCAATATTTCCGGGGTTTGGGCCACAGCGATAGGGGATACAGTCCCAGGCAGTAGGGCCGCAGCGGCCAGGGCCACAAGGGCAAAGCCAACGGGTTGAGCCCGCAAAATACGAGTCCAAATAGGCATGGAGTCTCTCCAGAGATGAGGTGTGAGTAGTTCTGTAGATGCCCTACTGCCCAGAGACGGAGGCAGGGGATTCACGGTTCCATCCGGTCTCGTCTCCTAGGGTCTCATCCCCTAGGGTTTTATCCCCTAGCGATCGCGGGTTCTGGGCCATCAGCCGCTGCACATCCTCGGCATGGTAAGAGCTGCGGGTCAGGGGCGACGACACCACCTGCAAAAAGCCCTTCGTCTCGCCCACCTGTCGCCAGGCGTCAAACTGTGCCGGGGTGACAAACTCTGCCACGGGCAAATGCTTTAACCCCGGCGACAGATACTGACCCAGAGTTAAAATGTCGCAGTCCACGGCCCGCAGGTCGTCCATCACCTGCTGCACCTCGGCATCGGTTTCGCCCAGGCCCGCCATTAGCCCCGATTTGGTATAGACCCAGGGGGCCAACTCGCGGCTGCGGCGCAGCAGTTCGAGCGATCGCCTGTAATCGCCCTGGGGGCGAACTCGGCGATAGAGGCGGGGCACCGTCTCGGTATTGTGGTTGAGTACATGGGGGCGTGAGGCCAGGATAGATTCCAGCCCTTGCCAGTTGCCGCACAGGTCAGGGATCAGTACCTCAATGGTGGTGGCAGGGGCCACCTGCCGCACCGCCTCAATGCAGGCCACAAACTGGCTGGCTCCGCCATCGGCCAAATCATCACGGTTGACCGACGTGATCACCACATGGCTCAGTTTCATGCGGCGCACCGACTCCCCTAGCCGCAGCGGTTCGGTGGGGTCAAGGGCCACAGGCTTTTTCTCAAAGTTGATGTCGCAGTAGGGGCAGGCGCGGGTACAGGCTGGCCCCATGATCAAAAACGTCGCCGTGCCCGCCTTAAAACACTCGCCAATGTTGGGGCAAGAGGCCTCTTCACACACGGTGTTGAGGCCCAGATCCTGCAAAATCGATTTAACTTCGCCAATGCGCTCCCACTGAGGGGCCTTGACCCGTAACCAATCTGGTTTTACCGCCACAGTCTCAAACCCCAGCACTATGCCTGCGCTTCAATCATATCAACCCCTCGCAGCACTTGCCCTAGAGCACTGAGCGGGGCCGCATTCTAGAACCTGGGGATAGCAGTATGCTGTAGATAGGCACGCTCGAGCAAACCCCCATCGATGGATGCGCTATCTCCTCTAAAACGCTGTCTTACGGTACTTTGCTACGCCGCCGCTGGGCTGCTGGCCGCCGGGGCTTGGCGTGACCAGGTCACAGCCCGCTGGCAGTTTGAACAGCCCTTTGAGCGCACCCGTTTGGCTCGGCTGGTACCGATCATTACCCAGGCGCCAGAGACGCTGATGACCGCCAACACCAGCGTGGTGATTAGCCTCAGTCGGCGACGGCTGATGCTCTACCAAAACGATGTCGTCAAAGACGAGTTCCCGATCGCCATTGGCCAGAATGAGTGGCAAACCCCCACGGGTGAGTTTGCGGTGCGAGACCTGCGCACTGACCCAGTGTGGCAGCACCCGATTACCAAAGAAGCCGTGCACCCTGGCCCCAGCAACCCCCTAGGCTCCCGGTGGATTGGGTTTTTAGTGAAAGAAAACTACCACATCGGCATCCACGGCACAAATCAAGAAACTCTGATTGGCGAGGCGGTTTCCCACGGCTGTGTGCGGATGTTTGAGTCCGATATTCAAACGCTCTACAGCCACCTCAAGGTGGGCACCCCCATTAAGGTGGTGCCGTAGCCCTAGTTCTGTCGCCTTACGTTTGAAAGATTAGGGGTTTACCCCGTGACCTGAGCAGCTAAACCACGTTGTTTGGGACTAAGAGTGTTCCATGAAAATAACCATCCATTTACCATGGCTTTCCGCCCTCATCCCTGCCCCTCTCCCAAGGGGAGAGGGGTTCTGATTCGGCTCCCCTTCGCCCCTTGGGAGAAGGGGTTGGGGGATGAGGGCTTAGCCTGGATGCTTAATTAGTTGGCCTACTCTAAGGAGATTTCTAGAAAAGAAGATCCTCCGCTTTATCCGGCGACTGTAGCCGCCTAATGGTGGGCATTGCCCACCATTAGGGAGAAAGTTTTCCAGAAATCGACTAAGCTGCTACCGACAGCTCTTTACCCACGGCAGTTAGGTCAAGATCTAGGCTGTGCCAGGGCTTGCCGTCTAGGGCCATCTGCTCAATCAGGCTCGCTAGCCGCAGCGCCTTGAGCGCCTGCTCACCCCCTACGGAGGGCTGCTCTCCCCCCCGCACGCAGTTGATAAAGTGCTCTAGCTCGGCGTGGAGGGGCTCGATGTTGCTGGTGTAGACCTTCTCAATCAGCCCGTCTTGACGGTAGAGCACCTGGCCGTAGTCGGTTGAGCAATCGGCGGTGGTCTGCCGGTGAATCAAAATCTCATTGTTGAGAAAATCGGCGTCGGTAAGGGAGTTTTTGCAGTGGGCGGTAATGCTGCGGATTTTGCGATGGGTGACCTTGCTAGAGGTCAGCGTGGCCACAATGCCGTTGCTAAAACCCAGGGTCGCGGTGACATAGTCTAGGTAGCCTGAGTTCGAGGCGCGGCTGCCGCTGGCGGTGAGGGTAGCTACCGTAGACCCGGCCAACTCGAGCAGCAGGTCGATGTCGTGGATCATTAGATCGAGCACTACCGACACATCGTTGGCCCGCTGGGAGTAGGGGCTCATGCGACGAGCTTCGAGGGCCAGCAGCTCTTCGGTCTTGAGCACCTTGTGCAGCTCTTGAAAGGCTGGGTTAAAGCGCTCAATGTGGCCCACCTGCAAAATACAGTTGGTTTCGGCAGCGGCATTGACTAGGGACTCGGCCTCGGCAATACTGGCGGCGATCGGCTTTTCAATCAGCACATGGACGCCTGCGCTCAAACAGGCCATTCCCACGGCGTGATGTAAACGGGTGGGTACGGCTACACAGACGGCGTCGACATGCTTGAGCAGCTCTTGATAGTCTTCGAAAAATCGGACTCTGTACTTGCCTGCGGTGTCTAAACCCCGCTCCACATTGACATCGGAGATGCCGACCAGCTCTACATCTTTAAAGCGGCTGAGCACGCGAGTGTGGTGCTGGCCCATGTTGCCTACGCCGATGACGCCAACACGAACAGGGTCGGGCAAATTTCGAGATAGGTGCATGTCTAAGGCAGATGACAACATTGAATCTTGCACGCCTGTCCTCCCTTTAGGAGAAGAAAATACGCCGACAGCCAAGAGGTTACGAACGTTAGAGCGGGTGAGGAACTGAGACGCCCAGGTAAAATTACTCAGATATTATCACAATGCTTCACTCTGTAAAGAATAGCAACAGAGGCCCCCAGAAAGATAATTGCTGAGCGTCCCATGACGCCCTAGGATAGCCAGTCTTAAGCTGGATGGCGCTTTATTTTTACCCAGTCCAAATCGGGGTCTGTAGGTTTCCCCAGGCAGAACTTTGCTTCCGGGCTTAGATCTCTAGACTTGGATGAGGTCTATTTCACCATACCGACCATGTCTGCTGGTTTTCATGGGTCTGTGGCAGTTCTCCAGGTGTCTTTGGCTAGGGGAGAAGATTGCTGGTGGAGCTGTCTTCCGTTGCATGCGAGGAGCCCTGGGGCTGGTTATCTAGCTGGATATCTATGGTGTGCACTAAAATATCCTCTAGGCGCGGCCCATCGGTGGATAAAATAACCCATTCGCGCTCGGCAAAAATCAGGCGATCACCTGCGTGGGGAATTTTTTGCATTTGATAAATTAAGAACCCTGCGAGGGTTTGGTAATCGTCCGCGTAGGGGAGATCGAGGTTGAGCAACGCGTTGACTTCTTCTAAGTCGATATGGGCCTTGATGCGGTACGACTGATCGTCGATTAGATGCACCAGTTCTTCCTCGGTGGCGTTGGGTTCGTTAACTTTACCGATGATTTCGGTGGTCAGGTCGCGCAGGGTCAGCAGCCCTGCGGTGCCGCCAAATTCGTCAACTACCATCACTAGCTCTTGGCCAGTGCGCTGCATGGTGGCCAGCAGTTCGTGCAGTGGGGTGTACTCAGGCACAAAGCGGGCGGGCTTGACCCAAGGGGCAATGGGGTCATCGACAGTAACTTGCTGGCGGGCTAGGGGTTGTAAAAATTGCTTCAGCTCTACTGTGCCCTGAATATCGTCAAGGGAGTCGCCCATGACCGGATAGCGGGAATGTTCGGTTTTGGCCACTATATCGACCAGGTCGCCAAAGGTTGCTGTCAGGGGAACAGCGCTAATTTGGGTGCGCGGCACCATAATCTCTCCGGCGGTGAACTCGCTAAACTCAAACACGTTGTTGAGCAGCTCTCGTTCTTCGGCCTCTAGACCGGGGGTCTCGGCAGTGGTGCGAATGATCAGCTGGAGTTCTTCGGGGGTGAGTCGGGTGTAGCTGACCTGGTTGCTGTACTGAATTCTGGCCAGGCGCAGCAGCAGCTGAGTTGACTGGTTCAAAATCCAGATGAAGGGGTTAAACAGGCGAGCAATGGTGAGGCTGGGGGGGCCGAGGAAGCGGGCCACCTGCTCGGGGTAAACCATGGCTACTGACTTGGGGAAGAGCTCGCCGAGCACGATTTGCAGATATGCCACCAGCATAAAGGCTACCGGAATGGCCAGAGTGTGGGCCAGAACTTCGCTTTGGGCTGCGGTCAGCGGGGTCTGGGTAATCCAGAAGGCCAGGGTGACGGCCATGGTGCTCTCGCCAACCCAGCCCAGGGCCAAGCTAGAGAGGGTGATGCCAAACTGGGTGGTAGACAGTAGGCGGTCAAGGCTGCGCTGGAGCTGCTGCACCGTTTTGGCCTGCACATCGCCCTGGGAAACTAGCTGGCTGATGCGCGATCGCCGCACCGACACCATGGAGAACTCTGCCGCCACAAAAAAAGCGTTGATGCCAATCAGCACCAGTACCGCCAGCAGCCGCGAGGCGATCGCCGCCGGGGGCAATACGTCAGGAATAGTAACGGTCAACAAGGAAGGAAACACACCCATAGCCCAGTGCCTAATAGCTACTGGCCACCACTAGTGCGAGCTTTGACCTGCTGTAACACTTCAGCCTCATCGACTAAGCGCACGACCCCCTGTCCGGGGTTGCCGGCCTCACGGCTGACGGGGGCACCGCTGGTGGGCCGGGTCTCGGGCTGACGGACACCGGTCAAGGCCTGCCGCCCTAGGGTAAACCCCCAGGACGCGCTAACTACCCCTGAACCAATCATCAGCGAGAGCAAAATTAAGGTAAACGCTACGGCAGGGTTCATGGCGGGGGCAAGAGATGAACGTTCTAAGAGAGCTAAGGCCCAGCAACTGAGAATTAGCTACGCCTCAATTATAAATTTGAGACTAGAAAAACTTTCGATCTGGCTTTAAACTCAGGTCATACAATAGTATATGTTTTCACTCTGTCTTACTTTAAGGTGGAGAGGAATAGTCCCAGGGTTGGCCGAGCGGATTAGGCAGCGAACTCATAATTCGCCCCAGGCAGGTTCAACTCCTGCACCCTGGATTGTTTTACCCAGTTGCCTACGGTTGAACCTGCCGAGGGTATTTAGGACCTAGAACAGGGTTTAGAACGCCTCGAAGATAAACTCTGAACCAACGATGGGCCGGCTGCTACTGGGCATGGTCAGCAGGCTGGTGGTGAAGGGGTTGGCTAGGTCGGGCACCCGCAGAGTGGGGTCAACCTCAGCTTGCAGCACCAACAGGTCGCGGACGGCTTCAGCGGTGGCGTTTGAGTCCCACTCTAGCTCGCGCTCAGGAAAGCTAAGGCCGACAATGCGCTTAGCCTGGCGGGTAATGCCCCGGTTTCTGAAGAAGTCGCCGGAGTAGGTGGTGGTCAGCTCGTCTAGGGCGTCAGGAACGCTTTGGGGCGAGGTTTCCTGACTGTGCCCTACGGGGGCAATAACAGCTGCCGCCGCCAGTAGCGCCAGCGTCAGACCAGAAATATGATTTAATTGAATGCCCATGGCCAAGCCTCCTCAACTCAGTGGATTGGTGCGGTTCTGGCCTTGCACTGCCTGACTTTGAACGGATCCTAGGGAAGTTAAGCCCCAGGCCCGGCCAAAAGTTAGCCGAACCGATCACCCAGTGCCTGTCCTTTATAGCGCGATCACCAGAAAACGGAGCATGTTTAAGGAATCAACTGTCCATGGATGAGCTACTGTTGAAAACCCCCTCAGCAGATCTACTGAGCCGGGCCACGGCTGAGCTGCGATCGCCCCTGCTCGACCTGTTTTGCCAGGGTGCCTACCAGCAGGGTGACTTTGTGCTCACCTCGGGGCAGCGCAGCACCTACTACATCAACGGCAAGCTGGTCACGCTGCATCCCCAGGGAGCGCTGATGGTGGGGCGTTTGCTGCTGGATTTGCTGCCCCCTGAAACCTTGGCCGTGGCCGGCCTCACCCTGGGGGCCGACCCGCTGGTGACGGCGGTGAGCCTGGTGGGGGTCTACGAGGGCCAAGCCCTGTTTCCGCTGATCATTCGCAAAGAGGCCAAGGGGCACGGCACCCGCGCCTACATTGAGGGGCTGACCCTGCCGCCGGGCAGCGTCGTCACCGTGCTCGAAGATGTGGTCACCACCGGCCAGTCGGCGCTCAAGGCGGTTGAGCGCCTCCAGCAGGCGGGCTACACCGTCAACCAAATTTTGGCCCTGGTTGATCGTGAACAGGGCGGTGCCGAGCTTTATCAAAGCCATGGCCTGCCCTTCAATGCGCTGTTCACGATTCAGGATATTGAGGCCCACTGGGCCACCCTCAACGCCGCTTAGTGGCAGCCTTGCCCCGGCCCGCCATCGGCTTTGTGCCTACCCCGGCAGATGCCACGGTTGCCCTCGTAAAGCTGGCCGAGTTGACCCCAGCCGATGTGGTCTACGACCTGGGCTGTGGCGATGGTCGACTGCTGATTCAGGCGGCGGTAGACTACGGCGTCCGGGGCGTTGGGGTCGATGTCGATGCCGCGCTGCTGGAGCAGGCGCGGGGCCAGGCCCAGCAGGCGGGGGTGGGCGATCGCCTGCTCTTCCGCCAGGGCAACCTGTTTGAGACCGATGTGGGCGGCGCGACGGTTGTTTTTATCTACCTGCTGCCCCACCTCAATCTGCGGTTGCGATCGCGCCTCCAGACCCAGCTGCGCCCGGGCAGTCGCTTGGTCAGCCACATGTTTGACATGGGCGACTGGGTGCCCGATATCACCCAACTCCTAGAGCAGTCTGAAGAAGACTCGGTCATATACCTCTGGAGCATTCCCCACAAAAAAGCCCCCGATAGCTCAGGGGCAGACGATATAGGCGCTACAGACTAAGCTCTACAACCTAGGCGGGCTTGCGGCACACCCAGTATTTGCTCATAAAGTGCACCTGGTTGCTTACCTGCTCAAACCCTGCGTTGCTCAGGCGCAGGTTGAGGTCATCGGTGGTGTAGTGGCGGTAGTACGGCTCGTGGAACATCTGCGGAAAGTTTTCCATCGCCACCTCAAACTCCGGCGAGTCAAGCCGTTGGATGGAGTCGCACAGCACCACGGTGCCGCCGGGCTTCACCACCCGATAGATCTCGTTGATCACGTTCTGTCGGGCCTCGGGCGGCAGCTCGTGGAACAAAAAGACGCTAACTACGCCGTCAAAATAGCCGTCGACAAAGGGCAGGCTCTCGCCGTTAGCCTGAATCAGCTGCGGCAGCGCACCGGGCTTCGCGGTGAGATTTTCGTTGGCCTTGCGCAGGTAGGTGGGCGACAGATCAACCCCGTAGAGGGAAGTTTTGGGCAGAGCATCGCGCAGCATACTGAGGGTGCGCCCGGTACCACAGGCAACGTCTAAGACTTTAGCGCCCGCCAGCTCACCCGCCGCCGCCAAACCCTGCTTTAGGGGAGCCAGAACCCGGCGACGCATGGGGTCGGCGGTGCCGTTAAAGAGAATCTCCACCTGGAGGTCGTATAGGTTGGCCGACATATCGCTCAGGTAGCCGTTGGTCTGGTGGTGAAAGTTTTGTAAGTAGTACTGCGGGTAGCCCGTGGTGTCGATGTCGTCGGTAAAGGTCTGATAGTCGCGCTTATTCAGGCGATCCCAAATGTTGGGTAAATCTAGACAGACCAGAGGATAGAACTTAAAAAAGTCGTCCCACGGGTTGTCGAACAGCAGCTCTTTGGGATAAACCCCGGCCTCGGCATCTTGCCAGTCAGTCTCCAGCAGGGCGTTCATGCGCTGCTGAATCATTTGCAGCACCTTCAGATCCATTGGAGTGGTCCGAAGGCGGCGCGGCGGATTGACTGCCTGCATAACCTGAGTGGTAACAGTTTTGTGGGCTAGCCCAAAGTAGCTCTTACCCTGCTGAAAGGCCTGGTAGGCCAGCTTAGTGATGGTGTCAGGCATACAACCAACGGTGAATTATTGTTGAAGGAAAATTAATCAGTTATGAATTATTGTAACGAAGTTCTTCCAGTGGGGTGGGTGCCCCAGAGATAGAAAAGCGACCCGCCCCATCGGTTGATATGTGGGGCGGGTCGTTTCTCTGGTGACTGGCTGCGTTCTGACTGGACGCAATCGGTATGGACGCAATCTATGCCCGCGCGCTCTGAATTTGCTGAGCAAACCCGTCGGGGTCGCTGAGCAAGACCGCCTGGGAGAGGCTGGTTTGCTCGCCCGAGGCCAGCCACTTGAGCTGCGTGGTGCCCTGGGCGGCTTCGTCGTCGCCAACGATCAGGCAGGCCGCAGCGCCGCTGCGATCAGCCCGCTTAAACTGCTTGCCAAAGGCCGAGCCACTGAGGTCAAGCTCTACGGCTATCCCCTGGTGGCGCAGTTTCTGTGCTAGGAGTAGCGCGTTGGCCTCGGCCAGTTCTCCACGAGAAACCACGTAGACATCGGGGGCTACGGCCACCGGCTGCTGAAGAGTTTCGAGCAGCAGGGTGAGCCGCTCAAGGCCGATGGCCCAGCCCACCGCTGGGGTGGCCGGGCCGCCCAGTTCTTCGACCAAGCCGTCGTAGCGACCGCCGCCGCAGACCGTGGCCTGGGCACCCAGATCGCTCGACTGAATCTCAAAGGCGGTGTGGGTGTAGTAGTCAAGCCCCCGCACCAGGCGCGGGTTTAGCTCAAAGTCAATGCCCAGAGCGCTGAGCTGGGCCAGCACCTGGTCAAAGTGGCGCTTAGAGTCAGACCCCAGGTAGTCTAAAATGCTGGGCGCATTTTCGGTGATGGCCTGGGTCTTTTCATTTTTGCTGTCGAGAATGCGCAGGGGGTTGCGGCTGAGGCGATCGCGCGAATCTTCGTCTAGGTCAGCCGCGTAGGGGGTAAGGTATTCGACTAGGGCGGCGCGGTAGCGGGTGCGATCGCTCTTGTCGCCCACCGAATTGAGATAAAAGGTCAGGTTCTTTAACCCCAGGGCTTTGAGAATATCGGTAGCCAGGGCAATCACCTCGACATCGGCGCGGGGATCGGCACTGCCCAGCACCTCGACCCCCACCTGGTGAAACTGCCGCTGTCTACCCTTTTGGGGCCGTTCGTAGCGAAACATGGGGCCGGTGTACCAGAGCCGCTGCACGCCGCCCAGGGCGTAGAGGCTGTTTTGAATGTAGGCTCGCACTACCCCAGCGGTGCCCTCGGGGCGCAGGGTACAGCCGCGATCACCCCGGTCTTTAAAGCTGTACATCTCCTTGCCCACCACGTCAGTGGCTTCGCCAATGCCGCGCTCAAATAGCGAGGTGGCCTCAAAGGTGGGAGTGCGAATTTCTCGGTAGGCCGCCCGGCCAAAAATGTCTCGTGCTGTAGCCTCCACCCGCTGCCAGGTGTGAATGTCAGCCACCTTCAGGTCTTGGCCCACATGCTGTGCTCTGGGCAAGATATCTTCGGTTCCGGGCAGAGATTGAATCGGCTCCATAGCTGGGCTAGCGCTCTAGATAGGCAAAACAGAACACCTATCATAGCCTGTGGTTAGGTCTCTAGGCCTCCTGGTTCTCGGGCTTGACCTGAGGCAGTACGCAGCAGTTAACCTCGTCAATGCAGACTTTGCCCGACTGTAGCGCCCACCGAAACAAGGCCACTCGGTTGCCCGTGGCGGTTTTCGTCAAAATATTACTAATGTGGTTATCAACGGTGCGCTTGCTAATTTCAAGCTTTTCAGAAATTTCCTGGTTGGTCAGCCCTGAAGCCACTAGCTCAACGATCTGTAGCTCTCGATCAGAGAGATTGCCTTGACCGGGCACCGGAGACGTATCATCGCTTGCCATAGCGGTCTGCGTCCTTAATCATTATGTATTTATGCCTATGTCTACTATCACTATAGGCGATCTGGTTTCGGGTAGGCTGGGGGAAAGCGTTATGGGCTATACCGTTATGGGCCTTGGATGGATGGCGATCGCCGCTGGTGCTCTGCTGACCAGACTGACCCATGATCTCAGGTTGCTGCTGCCGCTACTCACTCTGGTTGGCGGCTTGCTGCTCTCCCTGCCCGCGTCTGCCCTGGGGGCCACGGCAGCACGTCCGACAGAGGCAGTTGCCCCCCCTGCCCCTACTCAGTCCGACGCCAACGACATTCCCTCCGACACCGTCAGCCGCTTTGTCAAAGCCTACGTAGCCGTGGTCAAGCTGGTAGAATCTGGCGAGCTGGGCCTGCAGCGGGCCGAGACCGACACCGAGTCGCGCCAGATGCAGCAAGAAATCCAGGCCGCTGCCCTGGATTTGATCCAGGGCAACGACCTCACGTTGTCAGACTATTGGGAACTGCTGGGACTGGCCAATAGCGATCCAGAGTTTCGCGATCGCGTTCTCGCCCAGATCGACGAGGCTAGCCCCTAGGGCTGCACAAACTCCGAAGGCCGCCTAAAGTTCTCCACCGGTTCGTTTGCCAGAGCCTGCTGCATAAAGTCCTTCCAGACCGGCGCGGCGTAAGTACCGCCCGTAGAACCAGACCGCATGGGCGCGTAATTGTCATTGCCAATCCACACCGCTGTCGACAGCTGAGGCACATAGCCCACAAACCAGACATCTCGCTGAGAATCGGTAGTGCCAGTTTTACCCGCCGCCGGTCGGCCAATCTGGGCCGCCGTGCCGGTGCCCCGAGCAATCACCCCCTGCAGCACGTCCGTCAGCGACGCTGCGGCCCAGGGGTCCAATACGAGCTGGGGTTTGGGCGTGTTGTCGAGCAGTACATTGCCGCTGCTGTCGGTTACCTGCACAATAAAGGTCGGTTCAGAGTGCCAGCCATTGCTAGCAAAGGTGGCGTAGGCCCCGGCCATCTCCATGGGGGTCAGGTCTACCGCCCCCAGGGGCAGCGAGGTAACGGCCTGCATCGGGCTGCTAATGCCCAGGGTGCGGCACAGCTCAATGATTTGATTAATTCCCACCGCCTGGCCCAGCTTTATCGCCGGCACGTTGCGCGACACCTCTAGAGCGGTACGAATAGGAATATTGCCCATAAAGCTGCCGTCGTAGTTTCTCGGGCTGTAGGTGCGGTAGCCATCGGGATAGCTCACCGGGGTGTCAGCAATGGAGCTAGCCGGGGTGTAACGTCCCGTAGCAAAGGCGGCGTAGTACACAAACGGCTTAAAGGCCGACCCCGGCTGTCGATAGGCCTGAGTCGCCCGGTTAAACTGGCTGGCTTGGTGATCGACCCCGCCCACCATGACCTTGACAAAATGAGTGCGGGGGTCGATCGCCACCAGGGCCATCTGATCGGCAATGTGGCGAATGCGAGCACTATGGCGCTGCACCGTAGCCTCTGCCATTTGCTGCATGCCCAGATCTACGGTGGTCTGCACCCGCATGCCGCCCTTCACCACCGCCTCGTTACCAAAGCGCTGTTTCAGCTCTTGCACCGCCGCTTCAGTAATGTAAGGAGAAATACTGTTGCGGAACGACTTGACTTCACCGATTAGCAAAGGCGCATCCCGAGCGGCCACCTCCTCTTCGGGGGTAATCCAGCCCAGCTGGCGCATGCGGTTGAGCACCACGGCCTGACGCTGCTTGGTGAACTCATAGTTGTAAAAGGGGCTGTAGGTTTCTGGGGCCTGAATCAGCCCCGCCATCATGGCCGCTTCGGGCAGGGTTAGATCCGTCGCCGACTTATTAAAGTAGCTCTGGGCCGCCGTTTCTACCCCGTAGTTATTGTGGCCCCAGTACACCTGGTTAAGATACATCTCCAGAATTTCGTCTTTGCTGAAGATTTGCTCTAAACGCAGGGCCAGTACGGCCTCGGCCACCTTGCGGCTGATGGCCCGCTCGGGAGTTAAGAACAGGTTTTTTACCAGCTGCATGGTGATGGTCGAGCCGCCTTCTACGGTTGACCCGGCCTCGGCGTTGGCCAGCATCGCCCGACCCACACTGCTGGGGTTGATGCCGTTGTGGGAGTAGAAATAGCTGTCTTCGATCGCCAGCACCGCCCGCTTCAGGTGGGGCGACATTTCGTCAGTGTCGACCACCTCTCGGTTGGCCTCATCGTGAAGGCTATGGAGCAGCGTGCCGTTGATGTCGTAGATGTAGCTGGTTTCACTGGGTACGTAGTTACGTAACACCCGCACGTCGGGCAGGTTGCGAAAGCTAATGGCCAGCCCCACCAGTCCGCCTGCCACCACCGAACTGACAACCATGGTGGTGCCCAGTAGCGCCGCCGCTGACACCTGACCGACATCCTGGACATACTTGAGCAGGTTGGGCGCCCGGCGCAGAGGCTGGGGCTGAGATCGACTTTTGTGGCGAATAGTAGTTGACACGTTGGCTATCAGAGAGTTTTAAAGACAACTGTGAATCGAAATGATCGATGGAGAGACGATGGAGCTTGCTGGGCGGCTTGCCGCACGGCCTCAGATGTAGATGCCTGTCAGTAGATGACGGTTAGGCCATTATAATGACCCTCTAGACAAGTGAACCCAATCGCCAGCATCTAGACCATTTGAGCACCTGCTACCCCGGGCATGGTGGCTCCGCTTATCCTAGCCTCGCAGCCGGTTATGAGGAGAAGCTAAAAGCCACTTTTACGGTGCCAGAATGTCGGTGCCAAAAGGTCGGTTTCTGGCGCTGTCTGCTGCTGCCGCTGCTCGCCACCCTAACCTCTGAACCCAGTTTTCACCATGACCCAGGCCAACCTTAGCTCGCCTCCTGCCCAGCTTGAGGGCATTTACCGAGGTATCAGCGAGGTATTTCCCCACCAGCCCGACTCCAATGACCCTGAGCAAAATCTGACCCAGCGGCTGTTGCAGAGCGATCGCCCCCTGCGAATCAAGCTGGGCATTGACCCCACCGGCAGTGAAATTCACCTGGGCCACAGCATTCCGGTGCGCAAGCTGCGCGCATTTCAAGACGCCGGTCACACCGCCGTGCTGATCATTGGCGACTTTACCGCCCGCATTGGTGACCCCACCGGCAAATCTGAGGTGCGCCGCCAGCTCACAAAGGCCGACGTCAAGGCCAACGCCGAGACCTACCTAGAGCAGGTGCGCCCGATTCTCGATTTTGACAGCCCTGGGCGGCTGGAGGTGCGCTACAACTCCGAGTGGCTGTCGTCTCTCGATCTGGGCAAAACTCTGACCTTGCTCAGCACCATGACCGTGGGGCAAATGCTGGCCAAAGAGGGCTTCTCCGAGCGCTACGGCAAGGGCGACCCGGTGTTTCTCCACGAGTTTCTCTACCCGCTCATGCAGGGCTACGACTCGGTGGCTGTGCAGTCAGATGTCGAGCTGGGCGGCACCGACCAGAAATTCAACATCGCCGTGGGTCGCGACCTCCAGCGGCACTTTGGGCTTAGGCCGCAGTTTGGCCTGCTAGTGCCCCTACTGCTGGGTACGGACGGCAGTCAGAAGATGTCAAAATCCCTGGGCAACTACGTGGGGCTGCAAGAGGGCCCGCTGAGCATGTACTCCAAGCTCGAAAAGGTGCCCGATGCGCTGATTGGGGACTACTTTGAGCTGCTCACCGCCATCGATGTAGATACCCTGCCGGAAAACCCGCGCGATCGCCAAAAGCTCCTGGCCTTAGAGGTCACCCGCCAGTTTCACGGTGAAACTGCCGCTCTTCAGGCCCAGCAGGCCGCCATCAGCCTGGTACAGGGCATCGGTGACGAGGCTGGTGGGGTGCCCGAGTTTTCCCTGACGGCGGTAAATTTTCCAGCCAAGCTGTTTTACCTGGTGGGTGCCACTGACCTATGCGCCAGCAGCAGCGAGGCCCGCCGCCAGATTCAGGGGGGGGCTGTCAAGCTCGACGGCGAGAAGGTCACTGACCCCAACCAGGAGTTTGCCAACCCCGACGGGCTAGTCGGCAAGGTGGTACAGGTGGGCAAGAAAAAATTTACCCGACTGGTGCCCTAGATTCTTCTATTGGTACAGAAACAGTCGCTTGGCGGCGCGGGTAAAGGCCACATAGCAGAGCTGGTTGCGCTCAATTACGTTGCGGTTGGCCAGCATTGAGGGCACATCGACAAATACATCTTGAAAGGTGGACCCCTGGCTTTTGTGGATGGTGAGGCTGTAGGCGTAGTCGACTGAGTGGAAACGCTGCTGTAAGTCCCAAAACTCCATCCAGCGCTTTTCTTTGGCCAGAAAGGCGAGTTTGACTTTGAACTCAGCCTGGCCCGACTCGTGGAGCACCCGCAGGGTTTTGTCGTCGCCCGCTTCGGTTTCGACTTCGAGTAGCCATAGGGGCCATTCGCCCTCGCGGCTGCGGGCGATGTGCAGCACTTCGCACTCGCCGGAGGTGGGCAGCACGATGGTGTCTTCTTTGAGACAGGGGGTGACGGCAATCAGCCGCTCACCGGGCACAAAACGCTGGGCGTTGGGGCCGTAGATGGCGCTGCGAATCAGCTGGTTGAGCTGGGCAACGCGGCGGTTGGTGTAGGCTAGCGCCCGTACCTGGTCAGGATTTTTTTGGTAGGCGGGGCTGGTAAAGGCGCGAATTAGCAGGTCGTGCCAGGCGGGGCGGGGCAGCGCAAAGCAGCCCTCGGTATTGCCCGCGTTGGTGTCGTTGGTGAAGCGGGGTAGCTGATCGCGCTCTAGATTGCGCCGCATGTCTTCGGCAATGACGGCGATCGCACCCCCGTAGCGCACTACCTCGGTCAGCTCAGACTTGTGCACAATTTGCCGAAAGCAGGCCGACTCGGGCTCGTTGACCGGGGGCAGCTGGGCCGAGTCGCCCACAAACAAAATTTGGGTGCCCCGGTACAGGTTTGACACTGCATTCACCAGCAGCTCCCATAGCTCTTGGTTGATCATTGAGCACTCATCGACGATCACCAGGCGGTAGCGGTCGATCTGGCTAGCCTGTTGACGGTCGATGGCAAACACCTGCTTGCCGCTTTCTTCGTCGATTACGGGGCGCAGGCCCAGCAGCTTGCAGCAGGTCATGGCGTCGATCTCGAGCCGCCACTGGGCCGCCATCGCCGCCAGCACCTTGGTGGCTTTGTTGCTAAAGGCGCTGAGCACAATCGGGCGATCATCGCCGCGATCGCGCAGCCCGCTGACAAAGGCCTGCAACAGCGTTGTTTTGCCGGTACCGGCGTAGCCCGTCAGCAAATAGAGCTTTTCGGTGCCCTGCACAAAGGCGTCGAGAGCCTCTAGCGCCGCTCCTTGCTCGGCGGTCAGGGCAAGACCAGGAGCGGCACCCGAGGTCTTAAATTTGGTCTGGGGGGTGGCCATGGGCGCGGAACAGATGTTCTCTGCCCAGGTTAGCTCGATTCCCCGTCACCTGGGTATTAGTTCCCAAGGTGCCAATGCGGTTAGCGGCAGGCCCTAGGGTGCTGTTGTCAAAGACCTCAGTGATGACGTTGGAGCTTAGGACGCATCAGCGCCTAGCGCGGTGTTATTCCTGGTCTAGGGCGCAGTTTCTAGAGCATTCGCCAAGATTTTCGCCAGCGCGGCCTTATCGAGCTGGCCCTGGGCCACCTGCATCACCAGATCGTAGGCTGCCTCATTGCTTAAACCCAAACGAGCGCCATTAAGCCGCAAAAAAGTGACCACCACCGCAAACGCGGTGCGTTTGTTGCCATCTACAAAGGGATGATTCTTGGCCAAATGATAGAGATAGGCCGCCGCCTGCTCGGCCAAAGTCGGATGCAGGAGTTCGCCGCCAAAGGTGGCCTGGGGCTGGGCTAGGGCAGACTCCATTAGCCCGAGATCGCGCACGCCAGCAGTGCCGCCAAAGCGTTCAATTTGGCGGCTGTGGAGCATTAAAACCGTAGTTGCGTCGAGAAATTTAGGAGTTGGCAAGGCGGGTGTAAACCTCTTCGTGCTCTTTCTCTGAGGCCAGGTAGGCTTGCATCGCTTCTTCTGGAGAAGCCATCTGGAAACTTCCGCTCTGAAGATTTCTGCTCAAGGACTGAACGTAGGCTAGGGTTTCAACCAGTGCGGCTTCAGAGAGGTGATCTAGCTCGGCCAGAATTTGTTCTTTGAGGGTGGCGTTGGCGATAGTCATGGCGTTGGCCTCAACCGAAGGGCTTGGACTCCTATTTTAGTGCGGCAGCTGGCCTGGGCAATCAATTGGGTCAACCCAGGGCGCGATGGAGACAGACGTGGGAGAATAGGCAACCTGTGCGAAAACGTGGAACTCATCTATGACGGCGGCAATGCCCTATTCTTCTGAGACGATTGAGTCAGCGATGCAGGCTGGCGAGCTGACCTTTGCCCTGCCCGACCCTGGCGACGAGAAGATCTCTGACTACGAATTTAATCAGCAGATGGAAGCCGCCTGGCAGGTGTGCGATCGCTTCGACCTGCAAACCGATATTTGGCGCGGGCGCATTTTGAAAACGGTGCGCGATCGCGAAAAGAAAGGCGGCGACGGGCGCGGCACTGGCTTTCTCAACTGGCTCAAAGACCGTGAAATTACCAAAAGCCACGCCTACAACCTGATCGAGCTAGCCGATAGCGCTGATCAGCTGCTCGACGCCGGTATGCTCACCCCCAAAGAGGTCAACCAGTTCAGCAAGCGCGCCTTTGTCGAGACCGCCAAATCGGCCCCTGAGGTGCAGCAGCTGGTCAGCGACTCCGCCCGCAAGGGCGATCACATCACCCGCCGCGAAGTGCGCCAGGTGGCTAATGAATGGGCCGCCATGACCTCCGACCTGATTCCCGAAACCCTGCGCGAAAAAGCTGCCAACAACACCATCCCCAGCCGCTACATTGCGCCCCTGGTCAAGGAGATGGAAAAGCTGCCCCCCGTGCACCAAAGCACCTTCAAAACCGAAGTCGAACTCAACCCCGACCTCGAAACCCTGAAGCAGGTCACCGCCGAAGCCCGTTACCTGTCAAAATACCTGGACTCCGCCAACCAGGTGCAGCTGCTCGAAGCCAGCGGCATTGACCTAGAGATGGCCCTCGAAGAAGCCCTGCGGGTGGGCTGCCTCAACTCCGCCGCCGACATGGTGGCCCAGGCCGCCCAGATCGAGCAAACCGCCGTCAAACTCTTCACCGCCTGGAAGCGGCTGAATCAACTGGCCGAACGGGTGTTTGTCGACAGCGGCGAGAGCACGCCCCATCTGCGGGCGCTGCTCACCGCCCTCGGCCCCGTCACCAGCGAAACCGTGCAGGTGCGCCTGGGCGAAATCGACAGCGTCACATCCCAAACTATTCGCTGGCGGCTGATGGTGGAAGAGGATTAAGCCCGCATCTCCTTTGGCTACCTGAGAGGTATCGGGGCGAGGGCGACCAATCTGCTGGCTCGCCTACGCCCCTACTATTGGTCTTGAGGGTGGTTGGCTCGGCCTCGCAAAGGCTGACCACCACTAGCTAGAGCCACGCCCACATGAGGCTGTCTGGATAGATCCGTCGGGTGCGAAAAACATCGCTCCTGGCGGGGCATGGACTGGGTTCATGCAGGTAACACCGATAAAAATCTTGCGTCAGAAGTACGTCTGATTGCTTAAGCGTGCTATGTCGGTCAGCCGCACAAAAAGTCAAGATCTGTCTCTAGGGCGCCGAAGTGGGCCTGTTTGGCGATCATGTCGAGCAGCTTGCGCTTAGAGCGATCAGGTTCATACTTGCTGTTTTCCCACTCGCTCACGGTTTCTCGCCGCACGCCCAGCTCACTGGCGAACTGTGTTTGGTTCAAGTCCTTATAAGACCTCAGAGCTTTAATGGCCTCTCCGTTCCATTCGATTGCACCCTGATTGCGTTGGACGGCGTAGGCAGCCTGAAAGGTCTGGAAGGTGACGAGCTGCTGGGGCAAATCGACGGCCTTAACCTGATAGCCTGCATTTACCCAGGCGATCGCCTGCAAGGCCCTAGCACTATCACGATTGCTCCACCAGTTCTTTTTGGCTCGGGCTAAGGCGGGCAGTGAGCAACCCATTAAGGCTTCGACCTCTGCAAAGGTGAATGCAATAACGGCTTGATTGCAGTGTTGCAAGTGTTCAAAAAGGAGGTAGTATTTGCTGCCAGGTTCGATACTCATGCATCAATGACTTCACAAGTGCTCAAAATTTCATAGCGCCGGTAGGGACTCTTAAAAAAATGTTGACTAGATCAACATTCCGTTTAAATGATTGTTCGATTTCCTCCTGCATTTCTATGTGGTCATCCCAACTCACCAGATGTTGGGGATTAAAGGTCAGGAGTACATCAGTATCCCTATCGGGGTGAAAGTCATCGCGCAGGGTAGGGCCGAAGAGGGCAAATTCGGTGATTGACATGGCACTGCATTTGCTCATCGAGCCATTGAGGAATCTCTGCTGCTTTGGCCCCGCGAATGTGGGCAATCGTGCGGCTGCCCTCGGCCTCTTGTAAGGCTAAGGAAGCCAGCAGGTGAGGCCGCCGCTGGGGATTAGCGGTGCCCTGGTTGCAACAAACAGCGCCAAAGCCGCTCAACAAATAGTGCTGAAGCATGACTAGGGGGAGTCAAGGGCATGGATCCTGTCAGTCCTAGACTAAGCCATCCTCATCTTCAACCTGAGCGCTCACCGTCGCCACTGGGGACAGAGGTTCAGCAGGAGTTGGCGGCTCCATCGGGGCTGGTGGCCCACTTGGGGTCGGCTCGTCTGGGACTGGAAATGGTGGTGGCGCTACCGGGGGGGCAGGGGTTGGTGAAGCCGGGGGGGCCGGGGGCTGGGGTTCTGGTTCTGGAATGCCCAGCTGCTGGCGAGCCTGGGCGAGTAGGTAGGAGGTGCCTGACTGGACGGTATCGAGCAACGCCTGACCGCTGGAGGTGATGGATTGAGCATCGCTAGCGTCTTTTTCGCTGAGGCCGATATACCAGGTGCGGGTGCTGCGCCCTAGGCCAACGGCGGTGCGGTAAAACCATTCGCCGCCCACAAAGATGAGGCAAATGACCAGCCACAGCAAAACGCCCACTTCTCGGAGAATATCCCAGGTGCGGGCCAGGGCCTTTTTATAGATGTCGCCGGTGTCAGTAGAGAACAACAGCTGGCTAACAAGATTGGCCTGTTCTTTAATTGTGTCCATGGGTTTAACTCTCCAACGGCTGAGTATGAGTTGGGCAAGGACGGCCTTTTGCGCTGTCCTGCGCCCTAGTTTAGTGTGCAGATCTATGGAACGGCTGTGGGCAGGTTGACCACACGAAAAGGAAATGCTAGGCCGCTTCACTCCAGATTTTTTTGAGCACCTGATCGGGCGAAATATCTTCGAGGGTGCCGGTGGCGGAGGTTAGGGGCACTAGACGATCTTTGCCTGGGGATCTGGCTAGGGTAGCGCTATCGTTGGCAAAGAGACCTAGGGTGTAGACGTTGAGGGCGATCGCCAAAGCCAGAGGATAGCCCTCAACGGCGACCAACAGGTTGGCGGCGGCAATCAGGGCGGCGGTTTGGCCAGGGGTTTCGGGACGCAAAATCTTGAGACCAGGGACGGCGTTAGTGATCGCAGCTGTCTGGGGAGCAGCATCGTCAGTTTGTAGCAAGACCAGGGGCAGGTCGGGCTGGCGCTGCTGAAAGTCTTTAAGAATGGCAATCCAACTTTCGGTGGGGTAGGTGGTGCCGCTAGCTGTGGCACCGGGATATACCAGCACATATCCACTGACCAGCCCGACCCCCTGGCGCATGGCATCTACGGCGGTCAGGTCTTTACGGGGTACATTCACCGACAGAGCCGGGAGCGCGCCATTGATGTTGATCAGCTTCAGCAGGTCGCTGTGGTGAGCCGACGCGGCGGAGCGGGGTACCGTTGCGGTCAAGAGCCGATTGTTGGCCGACCCGTCGTAGCCGAGGCGGGTCGGTACGCCGCTGAGCCACAGCAGCAGGGCAATCGACCACGAGTCGGTGAGGGTGAGAGCAACGTCAAACTCGCGATCGCGCACGATGCCCAACAGGTTGGCCCAGTCGGCGGGGCTGTTGCTGGCCTCAAAATTGTAGGGCACCACCTCGGCGACCCCCTTTGAGAGCTGATAGATAGCCGTGGCGCTAGGAGCCGCAACTACTGATACCTCAGCGTTTTCGAAGCTATCTTTGATCTGATTAATGATCGGAAAGAAGCTCAGCTGAGTCTCCGTTTCCCCTGGAACAAGAGCCAGTACCCGCATATGTCACGTCCATGCCTGTTCGGAAGTATTGTAGTGGAACCTGGTCAAGGTTTAGGGGCTATCTGGCTGACAAAATGAATTAAATTTCATCAAAGGGGATAAGATTTCATCGATTTAGACTAAACATTTCGACTCAACCCCAGCTCAATTCCAGCCCAGCCCGTTACGGTTCTGCCCTGTGTCTATGCCTCCGGTTCATCTGCTCATTCCCGCCGCTGGCAGCGGTCGCCGCATGGGGGCCGACCGCAACAAGGTTTTGATCGAGCTACTGGGTCAGCCGATTATCGCCTGGACGCTGCGGGCCGCGGCCCAGGCCGCGGCCGTCGTTTGGCTGGGGCTGGTGGGCCAGGAGAGCGATCGCCCCGCCCTAGAGGCGATCGTCAATGCCCTAGATCTACCTAAGCCCGTAGTATTTATCCACGGCGGCAGCACCCGCCAGGAGTCGGTCTACAACGGGCTGCAAGGCCTGCCCCCCGAGGCCACTCGAGTGCTGATCCACGACGGCGCGCGCTGCCTGGCCACCCCAGACCTGTTTAACCGCTGTGCGGCGGCCTTGGCCGATCAGTCGGGCCTGGTGGCAGCAGTGCCAGTCAAAGACACGATTAAGCTGGTAGACGCGATGCTCGTCGTGGAGGCGACCCCTGACCGCCAGCGCCTGTGGGCGGCTCAAACCCCCCAAGGTTTTGAAGTAGCGCTGCTCAAACGGTGCCATCGGCAGGGCCTCGATCAGGGCTGGAGTGTCACCGACGATGCCGCTCTCTTTGAACGCTGTCACCTGCCCGTACAGGTGGTGCCGGGCGAAGAAACCAACCTCAAGGTGACGACGCCGATGGATCTGGCGATCGCAGAATTCATACTAAAACAGCGCCTGAGTTAGCCTAAAGGCTCCCCAGGCGCTGCTGTGGCTAAACCTTCAGGAGCATTGCTCCCAAAGAGCTAACCCTAGAGGTCGCCACCGCGTAAAAACAGCAGAAACACAATTGCCGGCCCAGCGATAACGATCATACCGAGCATCGTTAACTGAGCAATCAGCTCAAAGTTAATATTGCCTAGAAAATTGCTCAGAAAGCTCATGGATCCTCCCAACACAAGGCGATTAGACTAAAGTAAAACTTGCTTTCGGTGCTTATTTTACCCGCTAAGGGGGCACCCATTTTAGATAACTTAACAAAATTCTAAGGCAGCACCCGCTGCCCCCAACCAGCTAGGCCCCCGACGGCCAGAGGAGAAATCAGTGGCCACCTGGCAATGTGTAAAATCCTGCGGCGCTTGCTGCTTCCTGGCTCCCGACGAGCGCCCCGACCTCGAGTCATACCTAGAGCCTGACCAACTGGCGCTGTATCTCAGCATGGTGGGCGAGAATGGCTGGTGCATTCACTACGATGCCAGCGATCGCCGCTGCACCATCTACCCTGATCGCCCCAGCTTTTGCCGAGTGACCTTTAGCACCTTCGAGACCATGTTTGGCGTGGCCTCCGATGAGCTAGACGACTTTGCCATCGACTGCTGCCAAGAGCACATTGCCGACATCTACGGCGACGAAAGCGCTGAGATGGAGCGGTTCAATGGGGCGGTGGGGGTAGGAGAGTGAATGAGTGTATGAGTGGATGGGTAAGGTAGGTGGATGGATCGGGCCGTAGGGGATGGGGTTGCGATCGCGGCTATGGCCCCAGATAATGAAAGCATTATGAAATAACTTCTAGTAATTTTTCTTATTGTGTCTATCTTTAGTTCAGCTCCCGAGTCTGCCGCCAGCAAGGTATTGCCGCCATCGGCCAGTCGAGCCGCTTTTTGGCGGGTGTTTGGCTCTACCTTTGTAACCATTTTTTTGGCCGAGCTGGGCGATAAAACCCAGGTCACCACTCTGCTCATGAGCGCTCAGTCCCAGTCCCCCTGGATTGTATTTCTCGGTGCTGGCACCGCCCTAGTCACCACCAGCCTCCTCGGGGTCTTGCTGGGGCAGTGGCTGGCCCGCCGCGTTTCTCCGGCTACCCTCGACACCGCCGGCGGAGCCATGCTGTTAGGCATCACCGTCTGCCTCCTCTGGGATATCGCCCACCTCTAGGCTAGGCGAGCAGATAGGCACCGCTCCCATCCACCCACTCACTCACCTACTCATCCACCCCCTCAACCCCATGGACTGGAACCTCCTCGCTCTCAGCTTCACCGCCGTCTTTATCTCAGAACTGGGGGATAAAAGCCAGCTGGCGGCGATCGCCCTGGGGGGCAGCTCCAAATCGCCTCGCGCCGTGTTTTTGGGCACCTCTGCGGCCCTGCTGGTGGCCAGCCTGCTGGGGGTAATTGTCGGCGAGGGCACCGCTCAAATTTTGCCAGAGCGCTTGGTCAAAGCCGTCGCCGCCGTCGGCTTTGCGCTGCTGTCGACCAGGCTGCTGTGGCCAGGGGAAAGCGCAGACTAGGCTGGCCCTGGCACCGACCCTAAAACTGAATCTGGTCAATCACCTCCCGCAGGGTTTGGGCCGAGTGCCGCAGCAAATCTTCTTCGTGGGGGTTGAGGGTGAGGTTCAATCGACGGCTGACTCCCATGCGCCCCACCACTGCAGGCAGACTTAGACAGACGTCCTGAATGCCAAAGATTTCGTCGATAACGCAGCTCACCGTCAGCACCCGATTTTGGTCGCGCATAATCGACTGCACAATCTGCGTCACCGCTAGGCCCACGGCGTAATTGGTATACCCCTTCCGCCGAATGATTTCGTAGGCCGCGTTTTTGGTCTGCTGAAAAACCTCATCCATCGCCTGGCGATCACCAGCCGCCATACTGTCGTGATAGAGGGGCGTACCGCACACATTGGCGCGGCTCCAAAAGGGCACCTCGCTATCGCCGTGTTCACCAATGATGTAGGCGTGCAAACTGCGCGGGTCAATGTCCAAACGGCGCGACAGCAAATACCGAAACCGCCCCGTGTCCAGCACCGTACCAGACCCAAACACCCGCGCCTTGGGCAGACCCGACAGCTTCCAGGCGGCGTAGGTGAGCACATCTACCGGGTTAGACACCAGCAGCAAAATCGCCTCAGGGCAGTGGGCCACAATATCGGGAATCAGGTTTTTGAGAATTTCCACATTCTTTTGAACCAGATCGAGGCGGGTTTCACCTTGCTTTTGGGCGGCCCCGGCGGTGATCACCACCACGTCGGCCCCGGCGGCATCGGCCATGGTGCCCCCCCTAATCACCGTCGGCTCCACAAACGACATGCCCTGTTCTAAATCCATCACCTCGCCGATCAGTTTGTCCTGGTTGATGTCAACCAGCACTATCTCATCCAGCACGTTTTTAATCATCATGGCGTAGGCGCAGGCCAGCCCCACCTGCCCAGCCCCCACAATCACCCCCTTTAGGAGGCGCAGCGGTTCAGGGGTCAACGTTGTCACCGGATTGGAGGTAAAAATGTCATCAAACATAGGACATCCTGGTTTAGGGGGCCAATGCCCTCAATAAACCACGGTGGCCGCAGATTGTCCTGTCAGTAGCAATTCAATTTTTGACAGAATAACTGGCTCAGGACAGCATCGGTGGTTGAGATGGAGCAGCATCCTGTCGAGTGCCCACGATTGCCTCTAGCTGGGCCTGCAGATCTTTTGTGAGCTGTTTGGCCCCGACCTTGAGCGCCTCAGGCGAATCGTCATCGCTGAGGTAGCTCTGCACCGGCACCGGTTCGCCAATAGTGATCTGCACTGAGCAGCGCCAGTTCGGGTAGGCCTCGCCGTAGAAAATATCTACGGGCAGCACCTGCACCCCTAGCCCAGCCCTAGCGGCCTCGGCCTGCACTGCCAGCCGAGCCAGCCCCGGCTTAAAGGGGTGTACCCGGTCGTCTCGACGAATGCCGCCCTCGGGATAAATCACCAGCATTTCGCCCTCTATCAAGAGGTCAATGCCGTAGCGCAGGCTGGCCACCGTGGGCCGTCGCACGTTGACCGCAAAGCCCCCCAGCCGACGAATAAACCATCCCTGAAGCCCCTTAACTTCGTCGGCGGTGACCATGAAGCGCAGATCGCGGCCCGTGACCGCCCGCCCAGTGGCAAAGGGCAGCAAAATTGAGTCCCAGCGGGCGCGATGGCTGGGGGCCAAAATTACCGGGCCATGGGCGGGTAGGCGATCTTGGCCGGTGATGGTGATCGGGCCAAAGTAGGCCGGTACCACCAGATGCTGGCCCACAGCATAGGCCAGCGGGGTGAGCACGGGCGAACAGCGAGAGCGGGCCGGGGCGATCGCCTCAGCCTTGACCAATGCCGCCGCAGACGATTCAGGAAACTCAGGAGATGTCATAGCAAGGTGTGATGCAGAAGCCATGGATAGCTAAGTCTATAGTGCCAGCGCCAGGCCCCCTCAGTATGCCCGCCGCAGGTCCCTAGACAGCCGACAACGAGAAACAATTGGTTTCTAAACCTGGTCTATGGCATTACCCTACCGTCGTCGCTAAAACCAAAAACCTTCGTCAGGACAGTTCGAGCGGTGTCATGGGGTTGAGAGCGATCTCCGCTGCTGCTGCCGCCGCCGCTGAAACCAACCCTGCAACTGCTGCCGACAGGGTTCGGCTAGTACCCCCTCCACCACCGCCAGTCGATGGTTTGAAGCGGGGCCATCGGGCAGGTTGAGCACTGATCGTACCGCCCCTGACTTGGGGTCGGGGGTGCCGTACACCAGCAGCCCTAAGCGACTGAGAATAATGGCCCCGGCACACATGGGGCAGGGTTCTAGGGTGACATAGAGGGTGCAGTCATTGAGATGCCAGTTGCCCAACTGGCGGGCCGCTGCTCGCAGCGCCAGCACCTCAGCGTGGGCCGTCGGGTCTTGGTCTTGCTCGCGTCGATTGCCCACCTCCGCCAGCACCACATCTCTGGGGCCAACCACCACGGCACCCACAGGAACATCGCCCGCATCACCCGCCGCCTCGGCCAGCTCCAGCGCCCGCCGCATCCAGCGGTAGTGGTTCACGTTTAGCTCATTCTCCAGGTCTAGGGGAGGAATGTCATAGGGCATGGTAAGAGCTAACGCGAATCGCCAGATTACTCATAGTAGATTGGTTTCTCATCCTCCGCCCGCCCTCACCAACAGCCATCGAAGAATCTCTCTGCCATAGCGAGGGTACCGAGAGCTGGCGATCGCCCCTGACACCGCTGACCCGGATTCCGACCGACACCTAGGTTGCCGCCCATGGGGAATAAGTCATTGTCAGGTGCTGAATGCCCCCTCTTCGTTAAATGTAGGCTGAAATATCTTCGCCGCACTCGTCGGCCAGGTAGCACAGGGCCCTAAACCGCAGCTCCACCAGTTCGTTATAGAGAGGATTAAGCTTACACAGGGGCGGAATATGAGCCACAGATCGCCCAAACAACACGATATCTCGCTCGAAAGGGCACTGGGCGGGGATCAGCTCTGCCACCTTGCGCGCCCGGCGGGGAGTCTCGATACGCAGATGGCCAACCCACTGGCGCAGCGGTCGAAATAGGTCTAGGGGGCGGGTGCGGCCCGCAGCGCGCAACCCTTGGCCAACAGTAGATAGAATGCTTTTCATGGTTAAACCTCTTGCAAGTCCAACAATTGAGACTGCCTGAGAAACTATCGAGCCTTGAGCCAGACTTGCTATAAAAGCTCAACGCTTGGTAGAAGGAACATCAATGTAACCACAGATATTGGCGAAGCCCTCTGCCTAAGCTAAAGAATTCCCTTTGATATCGGGTAAAGTATCAGCAAAGCCCCGCCAATTTCAACTAAAGCTCTGGTAAAGAGTAGCTTCATCAAGGTGGCTCGGAATTCCGGAAGCTGCCTTTGGCGTTGATTTTTGAGCTTTAGAGCAACTCATCCTTATCAGCTAATGCAGCTAATATCGAGTAGATTTGCTGAAATTATCTAAATTAAATAGTGACAAAATAACTGCCTGCCTGCGTGGAAGCCATGACACTTTTGCAGGTGGGTTATAAGGGGTTCATGACTTCCCTTTAAAGATTCTGATTTCTGTATAGAAGACTACCTAATCTGATACCATCGTCGATGAACTTTTAAGGGAACTTTTTGGGGCGCTCAACCATGGCCAAATATGTGATGTGGGGCAACTACTGTAAAAACGTCTTAGAGAAGCGTGCCCCCTTTCGAGAGGCTCATCTCCAAGGGTTGCAGCGGCAAAAAGACAGTGGCGCCCTGGTGGCCCTTGGTCCAACCGTTGACAACAGCAAAGTGTTTGGCATTTACGAAGCCGATAGCGAAGCCGCAGTGCGGCAGCTGGTAGAGGCTGACCCCTACTGGCAGAACGGCATTTGGATCGAGTACAGCGTCTACGCCTGGAACCAAGTGTTTTAGCGCCGGGTGTTCGGCACCACCAGGTATCTCAGATGGCCAGCCATCTTTAGCGGCCATTTCCCATTAAAATGGCTCCGTTCGGGTTCATCGCCCATAGCCTAGTTTAATGAGGTGCCGTGGCTAAGTTAGCGCTTACTCAAATCGAGCAGCTCCAAAGTATTGGGGCCTACCTGCGCCAGGTGCGCCAAGACAAAGGGCTACCCCTAGAGGTGTTGGCGAACCAAATTTTCATTCGCCCGGCGTTGCTCCACGCCCTAGAGTCGGGGAACGATGGCGAACTGCCTGAGCCAGTCTTTATTCAAGGCTTTATTCGCCGCTATGCTGAGGCGTTGGGGCTGGATGGTCAGGCCATTGCCCAAGAGTTTCGCGTCACCCCGGTGAATGATGTGCTGCCTACCCCAGACCTGCTGACCAAGGCTGACACCAATGGCGTGGTGGAACCCCAAACTCGCAACAGCATTAAAGTGCTGGAGGAAGACCCCCCGACCTTAACCTCGCGCCTGTCGCGCAGTTCGCCACTGCCGCTGCTGCTCAGTCTAGCGGCGCTGGCCGCAGTACTCGGCTTAGGCATCTGGGGGCTGATGAGCCGCAACAGCTCACCGTCCCGCGCCACTGGCAGCGATCCTGTGACTGAGACCACACCAGGAGCGTCAACGGTTGAGGATGGCGAGGCCGCAGCGCCCTTGGAGCCTGGAGAGTCTGAAGATACAGAGGCGCGCCCCCCTCTAGAGGCTCCGGTTGTGGTGAGCGCTAGCTTGCGCGATCGCTCTTGGCTGAGTGTCACAGCCGACGGCACCAACGTCTACGAAGGCGTTGCCGAAAGCGGCTTTGAAGAAACCTGGACAGCCCAGACTAGCATGGTATTTAGAACCGGTAACGCGGGCGGGGTAGAGCTGTCGGTCAACGGCGATCGCGCTGTCGTGCTGGGCAGTTCTGGTGTGGTTAGAACTGTGACTCTAACCCCAGAATCAGACGTAGAAAGCATTCAGTCACCCTAGCCCAGAGTCTGGGGCCTACAATAGAAGCGACCACCCTACTGCCCATCTGCCCGACCTATGACACCGCCCACCGAGCTTGAGACCGCCACCCCTACGACGGCCAGCCCCATCGGTGCCGCTGCCAACCCAACGGTTGACAGCGATGAACCGTCCTATGATGTCGAGATGTCGCTGTTTGACCACCTAGAGGAGCTGCGGCAGCGTATTTTCTACAGCCTGATCGCTGTGGTGCTGGCCATTGTGGCCTCTTTTTGGCAGGTTAAACCCATCGTCAGCCTGCTTGAGGTGCCCGCCCAGGGGGTGAAGTTCTTGCAGCTGTCGCCGGGGGAATATTTCTTTGTTTCGTTTAAGGTGGCGGGCTACAGTGGCCTGGTGGCGGCTAGCCCATTTATTCTCTATCAGGTGGTGATGTTTGTGCTGCCGGGGCTGACCCGGCGAGAGCGGCGGCTGGTGGGGCCGCTGGTGCTGGGGTCGAGCGTGCTGTTTTTTGCCGGACTGCTGTTTGCCTACGTGGCGCTAATTCCGGCGGCGCTAAACTTTTTTATTAGCTACGGGGCCGATGTGGTCGAGCAGCTGTGGTCAATTGATCGCTACTTTGAGTTTGTGCTGCTGCTGCTGTTTAGCACCGGTCTGGCGTTTCAGATTCCTATCTTGCAGATGCTGTTGGGGCTACTAGGCATTGTCAACTCCGAGCAGATGGTCAAAGGCTGGCGCTACGTGCTGCTGGGAGCGGCGATTCTCGGAGCCGTTTTAACCCCTTCCACTGACCCGGTGACCCAGAGCTTGCTGGCCGGGGCGGTGCTGTTTCTCTATTTTGGCGGCATTGGCCTAGTGAAGGCGATCGGTAAGTGACGCCAGGAACATACGTCATCCAATTCCAGACGCGGAGTTTTGCCTGTAGGAAAACTATAGGTTCCGAGCTGGACTTAGTGTAGGAAACACCAGTAATGGGATAGATCCCCTTTACCAAGCTTTCAGGTTAGGATCGAGGCAACGCTACAGTCTTACCGAGAACCCATGTTTTTAGACGAACTCACTCCGTTTGTGCAAGAGCTAACTGCTCACCCTGTGGCTTTTTTTGGCGGTCTGGCCTCCGGTCTGCTGCGCCTTGACCTGTCTGACGACCCGGTGAAGAGCTGGCTCAACAATCAGGGTGCTGCCCCGACCCCCAGCGCCACCAACCGCGCCAATGATCGCAACGGTGGGCCGCAGAGTATTTCGATTGATTAGGCCTGATAATTAGGCAGCCACTAAGCAACCCGTTGATGGGGCAGCAGCTCATTGATATATTGCCCAACTCGCCCCATCAATGCCTGAGTCTGGGGGGTGGGGGCCAGGGTGGCGGCAGTGCTGAGGGTGCGATGATAGTCAGCCAGAGCACAGTTCCAGTCACCCCGTAGGTGGTAGGTGCGGCCCCGCTCAGCGTAGATAAATTCTGGCAGCTGGTGGAACATCAGCGCTTCGTCAAAGCAGTCTAGGGCACCTTCAAGGTCACCCATCTGCCGCAGGGTAGCTCCTAGATTAATTCGGGCGCGGCTGTTGAAGGGGTTGAGGTCGACGGCGCGTTTGTAGTCGTTGAGGGCGGCAGTAAGGTGACCGAGGGCCGCGTGGCAAATAGCTCTGTTGTTGTAGGCCTGGTCTAGGTCTGGTTCTAGGGTAATGGCGCGATCGCAGTCGGCCAGAGCCGCTCTGAGCTGACCTAGCCGCAGGTGTACCAGGCCTCGATTGCTGTAGTACATGGCCTGCTGGGGGTGGCGCTCAATCAGCTGACCCGTGAGCTGTAGCGCCTGGGCATATTGCTGACGCTTGACGGCTGCCGCCGCCAGCCGACTGAGGGTATTGTCGGTGGTGGCATGCCCCGTAAGGGGGCTAGGTAATGAACGGGCCTCAGGGGCCACTCGGGAGGCAATTGCGCAAACCGGATGCTGCTGTCGTTGGTAGATGTGCATGGCTGTAGTCCTGTAGTGTGCTCATAAACCGTGCTGCCGGCTCAGCGGAGGCAGGTGGTGCTCACCTCTTATTCAGAGCCTATCTCCATGACCTCTCCCTATGGCTAGAGGTAACGCCTGGTGCCAACCTTAGCTTTAGAGTCTCATCTCTGCTGAAATGACCGAATTGGGTCTGTGGCAGTTATTCGGTTGGCTAAAGCCGCCAAATGAGGTGTGCTGGCTGCTCTGAAGAGGTCAGACCGGCACTTAAAGAGGCGATCACCTCTGGTTTTACAGGAGATATAGTCAAATCTGGTGTACGGCAGGAAATCAAGCGGCGTCCTGCTGTGGGGTTAACTCGGTGTTGTCATCGACCCTAATGCCATTGTTGAACTTGACTCCTTCAATCACATCAGCGAGGTATTTGAAGCCTCG
>JBBSKN010000032.1:0-36590 GCA_038256265.1 Phormidesmidales cyanobacterium | reverse complement strand
GGCGCGTTGTCGAAATCCGTACAAGCTATCGTAGGTCATAGGCCTTTGCCGAGATTGGTTGTGCTTTCTCAGCTTCGGCTAAAAAGCAGCCCGAGCAAGACTCGGGCTGCTTTTTCCTATCGCCTTAGTCTAAACTCCAGTTGATTAAGGAAAGGTTATAATCAGGTTAACAAAAGTAAGAGGGGACTCATGACCCAATTTAATTCTTCTAATCAGCGCGATCTTGACAATTTTCTTTGCCCCCGCCGCCGCTACTACGGTGAGTTTTCGCCTCAGCAGCTCACCTTCAACGCCAATCTGCAAGAGTTTGCCCACCGCGTTGGCTACATTTCTGGGCTGCAAACCGGCGGCAAGCTCTCGCCCGACGAGGCTTACAGCGAAATCAAGTCGCTCTACAAGCAGCTCAAGCAGAGCAAGAAAGGGCTAGAAATCTAGCCTGGTAAACTTAGCCTGGCAATCGTCTTCCGGTAAAATTTTGGGATGACAGACACTTCATCCCTCCCCCCAGCTTCGCTTCCCCAAATTCCCGCCCAGGCGTGGCAGCGTCCCCTCGGCCAGCCCTGGCAGCATCACTACATCGTGCGCTACGCCAGCAATCTGGACGATGGCCCAGATCATGGGGCACCCCTTGGCGGACTGGGGGCAGGCTGTGTTGGGCGATCGCCCAACGGCGACTTCAACCTCTGGCATCTGGATGGCGGCGAACATGTGTTTCAGAGTTTTCCCGGTTGCCAGTTTACCCTGTGGGAGAGCACCGGGGCGGGCACCCAGGCTTACGCCCTCAGTACCCAGCCGCCCGAGGATGGCACCCTGTCATCGTGGCAGTGGTATCCCGACTCTACCCCGGCCCGTACCACGGGCAGCTACCACGCCCTCTATCCCCGCAGCTGGTACCGCTACGAGAACGTCTTTCGCGCCCAGATCACCTGCGAACAGCTCACTCCTATCTGGCCCGATAACTACAACGAAGCCAGCTATCCTGTGGTGGCCTTTGAGTGGACGGCCCATAACCCCACCCGTTTCCCCATCACCCTGAGCATCATGGTGAGCTGGCAAAACATGGTGGGTTGGTTTACCAACACGCAAAAATCGCCGGAGGTGCTGCTGCGCGACGACGGCAGCCCCTACTATGACTACGTGCCTGCGATCGGCCAGAGCGAGGGCAACTTTAACCAGTTCATCAATGCCGACGGCCTCAAGGCGCTGGTGATGGATGGAGCCTGGGATGGCAACCCCAAGGAGGGCGACGGCCAGTGGTGTATCGCCACCCTGGATGATCCCGGTATCGAGGTCTCTTACGACCTGCGCTGGAACCCGGTGGGGGATGGCAATGATTTGTGGGCATCGTTTGCCAAGCTGGGGCGGCTGATGAATTTGTTGGATACTTCGCCAGCAGAGGCAGGAGAGCAGATTGGGAGTGCAATCGCCCTCCGCTTTACCCTGCAACCCGGCGAAACCCGGCAGATTCCCGTTGCCCTGGCCTGGGATTTGCCCGTCACCGAGTTCGCCGCTGGGGTGGTCAACTACCGTCGCTACACCGATTTCTTTGGCAGAACTGGGCGAAATGCGCGGGCGATCGCCTTCACCGCCCTCAGCGACTACAAAACCTGGCAGCAGCAGATTACCGCCTGGCAGCAGCCCATTCTTGATCGCCCCGACCTGCCCGACGCCTTCAAAATGGCGCTGTTTAACGAACTGTATGACCTGGCCAGCGGCGGCACCCTGTGGAGCGCCGCCACCGAGGCTGACCCCGTGGGTCAGTTTGCGGTGCTGGAGTGCATCGACTACCGCTGGTACGAAAGCCTCGACGTGCGCCTCTACGGCGGCTTTGCCACCCTGCTGCTGTGGCCCGAGCTAGAGAAAGCGGTGCTGCGCGCCTTTGCCCGCGCCATTCCCGCCCAAGACGAGCGGCGGCGGATCATCGGCTACTACGTCACCATGGGGTTAGATCATCCCCCCGCCATCCGCAAGCTGAAAGGGGCCACCCCCCACGACCTCGGTGCCCCCAACGAGCACCCCTGGGCCGAGACCAACTACACCAGCTACCAAGACTGCAACCAGTGGAAAGACCTGGGCAGCGACTTTGTGCTCCAGGTCTACCGCGCCTACCAGTTCACCGGGGCGACGGATGTAGCCTTTCTCAAAGACTGCTGGCCCGCCGTGGTCGATACCCTGCAATACCTGAAGCAGTTTGACCGCGACGGCGACGGTATTCCCGAAAACGAGGGTGCCCCCGACCAGACCTTTGACGACTGGCAGCTCAAGGGCATCAGCGCCTACTGCGGCGGGCTGTGGCTGGGGGCAATGGAGGCTGCGATCGCCATGGCCGACATCCTCACTGCGGCAAACCTGGCCCCCGGCAACACCCCGATTTTGCTCAGCCAGTACCGCCGCTGGCTCGACAACGGCCTCAAAGCCTTTCACCCCAAACTGTGGAATGGCCGCTACTACCGCCTTGACACGGGCAGCGGCTCGGAGGTGGTGATGGCCGACCAGCTCTGCGGCCAGTTTATGGTGCGCCACCTGGGCCTGCCGGATTTAGTTGAGGATGAATTTACCCTGTTGGCCCTCGACACCATCTACGACGCCTGCTTTGTGAAATTTAACCAGGTGGTGCAGAGCCAGGCACGACCCCAGCAGCAAAAGTTTGAGGGAGCGCAGCTGGGCAACTTTAGCGCGGCGACCCTGAAGCTGGCGATCGGTGCGGCGAATGGGGTTCTCCCGGACGGCAGCCCCGAAGACCCCGACAGCACCCACCAGCAGGAGGTGTGGACGGGCATCAACTTTGGCCTGGCGGCGTTCTTGGCTCAGATGGGCAAGGCGGAAGAGGCGATGGCGATCGCCGAATCTGTCATCCACCAAATCTACGCCTACGGCCTGCAATTTCGCACTCCCGAGGCGATCACGGGTCTGGGCACCTACCGCGCCTGCCACTACATGCGCCCCATGGCAATCTGGGGATTGTACGACGTGTTAACCGCAGGTCAGACTTCCTAAGGCCGGGTTAGCATAGAAGCCAGTAGAGCGGTTCTGCCGAGGGAACGGCCTTGGGCAATTTTGGGGATCAGCCAATGGTCAGAGAGCACTCGCTTAGCACACCAGCCACGGCAACACAAACCTATCCTCCTTTGCAAAGCGGCGATCGCCTATCGCGCGTAGAATTTGAGCGGCGGTATGCGGCGGCTCCCGACATTAGAAAAGCAGAACTGATCGAAGGAATTGTCTACGTGGCCTCTCCCCTAAGCCATCAGCAGCACGGCAAGCCCCATAGTCGAGTGATGACGTGGCTGGGGGTTTATCAAGCCCTGACGCCCGGCGTAGATTCAAGCGTTGAGCCAACAGTTAGGCTGGATGCCGACAACGAACCACAACCGGATGCCGTGTTGTTTATAGAGGCTAATGCCGGTGGACAAGTCCGCATCAGCCGCGATGGTTACATCGAAGGGCCACCCGAATTGGTCGTGGAAGTTGCCGCCAGCAGCGCCGCCATTGATAGGGGCACCAAAAAGCAAGTGTATCGCCGCAATGGCGTGCTGGAATATGTGATTTGGCAGGTCTACGACAATCAGCTGGAATGGTTTGGGCTGACCGATGGCGAATATCAGCTGTTGTCGCCCGATCCAGACGGCATCCTTCGCAGTCGGGTGTTTCCGGGCCTGTGGCTAGAGGTGGAAGCGTTGTTGAATAACCAGATGGCAAAGGTGCTGGAGGTATTGCAGTTGGGCTTAGCTTCACCAGAACATGCCGCCTTTGTCGAACAGCTAAAATAGAAGAAATAGTGCAGTTGACCTAATTTTTGTCCGTCTTCCCTAGTCACCACTGCATTCACTCACCACCTACCCAACCCTATGCGCCCTGCACCGCCCGATCGCAAACTCCCCGACCCGCTGCCGCCTCGGTATGTCGATACAAGACCTGTCGACACGAGCTATGTCGATGCGAGAATACCGGCCCCGCAGCGAGAGCGTCAGAGAGTTAGACCCTTTCGACTGGTGCGGAGCATGGTTAACGCCTTTATCGGCGGCGCGGTACTGGTGGGCCTCATTGCCGGGGTTGGCGTTTGGCGGTCGGGTGATCGCTTTCTTGAGGGCGCGCGCCTGATGCTCACCCCGGCTCCCAGCGAACCCCAGGTGGACGTGCGCTCTGTGGTGGTGACCCAGCTGCGGGGGGCCAGCGAGCTGACCACAGCGATCTTTGCCATGGAGGCGGTGGTGCCCACGAAGAGCGATCGCACCCTGGCGGGCTACGTGATTGGTTCCACCAACCTGCTTTACATCGCCCATGGCGAAGTGCGGGCCGGGGTTGACCTCTCGCAAATTGCCGCCACCGACGTGCAGGTCACGGGAGAATCGTCGATTCAAGTCACTCTGCCGCCCGCGCAAATTCTCGACAGCAAGCTCGACCTGACTCGCTCCAACGTCTACGACTACAGCCGAGGCTTTTGGGGGCTGGGGCCAGACGCCGCCCCCGATCTGCAAGAGCTGGCCCAGCGAGAGGCGCTGACGAAAATTGAAGCCGCCGCCTGTAGTGAGGGATTGCTGAACGAAGCCAACCGCCGCGCCGAGCTTACTGTCAGCCAGCTGCTGGCCACCGCCGGGTTTGAAACCGTCACGGTCACCACCCAGCCGCCGACTAATTCTGCCTGTGCAGAGCCGATGAATAGCGATACAGTGTTACCGGGTTTACCAGTGCCCATGCCCCCCCAATAATCTGGCCAATAAGGATTGTCATGCTAGAGCTGTACCAGTTTGAAGCCTCCAGCTTCGCCGAAAAGATCCGCCTGATTCTCGACTATAAGCAAGTGCCTTACCGCAAGGTCGAGGTCACCCCCGGCGTCGGTCAGGTCGAGGTCTTTCAGCTGTCGGGCCAGCGCCAGGTGCCGGTGCTCAAAGATGGTGAGCAGGTGATTCCTGACTCCACGGCGATCGCCCTGCACCTCGAAAAAAATTATCCCACTCGCCCGATCATTCCCGCCGACCCTCGGCAAAAGGGCCTGTGCCTGGCGCTCGAGACCTGGGCCGACGAGGCGATTGTACCCAAGGCTCGGGTGGCTATGGTAGGTGCCTTTAAGCAGCACCCCAACTTTCGCACGGCGCTGCTGCCCAGCTTTACCCCTGCTCCCCTGCGCAGCCTAGTGGGGGCACTGCCCGGCGACATTCTCAACCTGGTGGGTACCGGTGTCGGCTTTGGGCCGGACGATATTAAAATGGCCACCGCTGGCCTGCGCCAAGACCTCGAAGCGCTGGTGCTAATGCTGCAAGACAGCCCCTACCTGCTGGGCGACCAGCCCACCCTGGCCGACTTTGCGATCGCAGGGGCCACTATGTATCTCAAGTTTCCCACCGCTCAGTACGTTGATTTACCCGTAGGTATTGGCGGCAAGGGCGTACCAGGCATTGCCGATGTGCCCGAGTTTCAGGCGTTCTTTGCCTGGCGCGATCGCCTCTACAGCGAGTTTCGCAGCGCCCGCACCAATGTGCCCCTCGCTGGTCCTGGCCCCACCCCCATCAGCATCGACTAGGCTATGGCCAAGATTGCTGATGTTTTAGAGGCGGTGGTTGGGAGCGATCGCATCCTACCCCCCGCTTCCCTCGATCTGCCGACCTACCTCACGCCTGAAGCCGTCGTCTACCCCACCACCGAGGCCGAACTCTCGGCGGTGATGGCCTGTGCTCACCAGCACCGTTGGCGAGTGATTCCCAGTGGCAGCGGCAGCAAGCTGGCCTGGGGCGGCATTGGGGCCGGGGTAGATCTCGTCGTCAGCACCGCCCGGCTCAACCAGGTGATCGACCACGCCGTGGGCGATATGACCCTCACCGCCCAGGCGGGGGTAAAGCTGGCTGACCTAGTGCCCCTGCTGGCCCAGCACAACCAGTTTCTGGCCGTTGACCCGGCCTATGCAAACCGGGCGACCCTGGGCGGGATTGTGGCAACGGGGGATACGGGAGCGCTGCGCCAGCGCTACGGCGGCCTGCGCGATATGCTGATCGGCATTACGTTTGTGCGCTATGACGGACAGGTCGCTAAGGCGGGCGGGCGCGTAGTCAAAAATGTGGCGGGCTACGACCTGATGAAGCTGATGACCGGCTCCTACGGCACCCTGGGGATGATTTCGCAGCTCACCTTTCGCCTGTACCCGGTGCAGGATGTGTCAAAAACGGTAGTGGTCACGGGGGATGCTAGCTCAGTGGAAACGCTCACTAGCGCCCTGCGGCGATCGCCCCTCACGCCCGTTGCCCTAGATATTTTGTCGCCAGCTCTCATAAAACACCTGGGCTACGGCGAGAGACTGGCCCTGCTGGCCCGGTTTCAATCCATCGGGCCGGGGGTTGCTGAGCAGGTAAACGCCCTGCAAACCATGGCGGGGACAGCGCTATCGACCCAAGTGCTAGAGGGGGCCGACGATGAGCAGATCTGGGCTAGAGTTCAGGATGCTCTCTGGGAAAAAACCGAAGCGCCAGAACCCGCGATCATGGCCAAGGTGGGCCTGTCTCCCGCCCAAGCGGTAGCGTGGCTAGGGCAGCTCCCCCCCGGCAGCTGGGCTAGGCTCCACGCTGGCAGCGGTATCGGCACGGTGCGGCTGGCATCGGCTACGGCAGAAACGGTAGAGCAGCTGCGCCGGCGCTGCACCCTCGCCAGCGGCTACCTCACCCTGCTCGAAGCCCCCTTCGTGCTCAAAAAAACGGTGGATGTGTGGGGCTACAGCGGCAATGCCCTGGGTACCATGAAAGCCCTCAAGGCCCAGTTTGACCCCCACAATACCCTTAGCCCCGGACGCTTTGTCGGCGGCCTTTGATTGCTTTAGGTGGTTTCTAGAAAAGCAGATCCCTAGCTTTATTATCTGCCAGGCCAGGTCAAATTCTAGTTAAGCGCTATGTAGCAACAGCCATTCCGATGGTGGGTAAGATGCCAGGTGAGTGAAGGCGTACCTTAAGGACATGTGTCATGGCCATTGAGTATGTGAACCGCAAGCAGAAGACGTACTATCTCCACGCTGGAACAACTAAAACGGGTAAACCCAAGTACTTTTTCTCCATGAAGGCAGAGGGTGCCCTGGTGGAGGCTATGCCTGAGGACTATGAAATCTATGAGAACCCCAACGCCCAGGTGTTTTTGAGGAAGATTCAGCCTCAGGTGATTACCCCTGAAGAGGTGGCGATCGTGCGGGAGGGAGTGAAGAAATTTGCCAAGCTCGACCACTTTATCGTGGATGTCAAAGGCAAACACATCGTGGTTTATCTCTGCGACCAAAATGTAGATGGCTTAATGGCCTTGGTCGAATCGTCTCCTATAAGTGACGCTGGCTTACGGGATCGGATGACCCAGTCATTCACCTACTCGCCCACGATGCAGTTTGTGCTGGTGGATCAGCAGACCCGAGAGTTTGCGGTGGAGCGCTGGTGTTTTCGCGGCTCGGTGGATGATTGGATAGGGCTAGATAGCTCTACCGACCTGAAAGCCCTGGTCAAGAAATATGGTCGCCATTTGGGGAAGGAGTCGTTTTATGAGTTGACGCCGTGGTAGATCGGTTCCAGTCCTCAAGCACCGCCTGCACCGCATCCCTCACCGCAGCTCGGGCGGCCTGGCGTTCCCACCCTTGAGCCAGCAGTGTGTCATAGGGCGTATGGCGGTGGCGCACATGGGCCGCCACCGCTAGATCAATCGCCTCCGGGGCCAATTCCTTTGCCGCCGCACTGCGCCCTACCCGCCCCGAATACTTCTGGCAGGCATGGCCTGCAATCTGCGCTGCCTCTGCCGCTGGGCAACCCGGATATCGCCGCTGAAGGGCGTCGGTAAACTCGGCGACGAAAGCGGCATCTTGCTCTTCTCGGCGGACGGCTGCTCGCAGGCGGCGCTGCTCTCGGGCATCGGCATCGGACAGGCAGTCTGCCTCGGCCTGCTGTAGGGCGGGCTCTTCCACCAAAATTCCCTGGCGCTCATAGCGTTTGCGGGAGCGGCTAAAGCGCACCATGATCGCCCGCAATGTCGTGTATTTGCTGGCCCGCCGAGTCAGAGCCGCATTGCCCTGGGGCAAAAAGACCAGGTGGGCTAAATCTGCACAAGATAGACAAAGGGCGGTTTCGCCTTCCTTCTTCAGCAACGTTCCCGGCCCCAGCTCCGCGCCACACTCATCACACTGTGCCGCTCGCAGAATCGAGAAGACTACGATGTCGTCAGGTTTAGAGGGCTTAGCTGCCATGCTAAATCAGTGCTTACAAAAAGAGGTCAGGATCTCCTAGACCGGAACCGTCCATGGCAGCCAGGTAGTGAAAGTTGCCAGCGCCAACGCTTGCTTCCAGGGTTTTCATCACCTGGTCAACATTGTCATAAGGGCCGCTGATAAAGAAGGGCTGGCCGTCTTTGCCAAACTCGATGGGCATCAGGGTTTCAGGCCGCAGACCTAGGTGAATTTGGGCCTTGGCATTAAAGTCTTTGTGGGGTTCAAAGCCCAGGCTGTGGGCATAGTCTACGGCACCATAGACGATCGCTTGAGCTTGCTCTAGAGTGATATCGACAAACGGTTCACTAAACTGCATCTCACTATTGACAACCATATGCTGATACCCGGTGATGCCCATCTTGCGGGGCGGTACCGCATCTTTTACGCCCAGGCACCAGTGATCGACTAAATAGCTGCCTACCACCAAGCGGTTATGCTCTTGGCGGGCCAAAATAATTTGGCATAACCCTTCAGGCCCCTGGTTTTCCTCCAGAGGTGTCTTGACTAAGAGGCGTTGAGCGGCCCCTTGGTTCACTAAGCACCCATGCAGGGGTTCAAGATCGCCCGATCGCGCCTTTTCCAGATACAAGTCTTCGGCGCGATCGCGAATAAAGGCAGTCACCTCTGCGGGCCTTAGGCTCAGCTGGCGGGCAATTTGCTTGGGGGCGACTTTAGCCTCTTTGAGGCGAAGAATCTCAGCGGCTTGTTCAGGAGTCATGGGCAGCAAAGGTGTTCGTTCTACACAGTTTAGATTTTAGACCAATCATGCATATTGCCCGGTGGCATGGTTGTGCGGTCAGGGGGAACAGTAACGACTCAGGGCGTTCTAACCCGATCAAACCTGCGGCAAGGGATGGGTAAATGGAACGGAGATTATTACAATAGATGAACGAGAGGCACCCGACTAGCCTCTCGCTGCGACGCCCTTCACTGCAAAGTTGAGGGGTATTTGTGCTTCTAATTTCCCCTTTTCCCTGTAGCGCGTCCTATGGCTTTCTCTTCGATCACCCGTGCTCTGCAACGCTCTCCCCTCACGAGCGAACTGTTGGGCAAGCTCGGCCAGCAGGGCAAGCTGGTGCTCAACGGGGTCGCTCGGTTACCTAAAGGACTCGTCTCCTCGGCCCTGGCTCTGGCACAGCAGCGCCCCCTGCTGGTGGTCACCGCCACCCTCGAAGAAGCCGGGCGCTGGGCCACCCAGCTCGAAGCCATGGGCTGGGACACGGTACACTTCTACCCCACCTCCGAGGCCTCGCCCTACGACCCCTTTGACCAAGAGTCGGAGATGGCCTGGGGCCAGCTCCAGGTGCTAGCCGATTTGCTGGCGCTGCGAGCGGCTGGGGAAGAAGGCTCCCGCAAGCTGGCGGTGGTGGCGACGGAACGCGCCCTGCAACCCCACCTGCCGCCGGTTTCGGCCCTAGAGCCCTACTGCCTGCGGCTGGAGCTAAAGCAGGAGATCAACTTCAAAGAGCTGGGCCAGCGGCTGGCCACCTTGGGCTACGAGCGGGTAACGGTGGTGGAAACCGAGGGCCAGTGGGCGCAGCGGGGCGACATTATTGATGTGTACCCGGTGGCGTCGGAATTGCCGGTGCGCCTAGAGCTATTTGGCGACGAGCTAGAGCGGCTGCGGGAGTTTGACCCGGCAACCCAGCGATCGCTAGACGCCATCGACCACCTAGTACTCACCCCCACCCAGTACGGCTCGGTAATCGTCGAACACCTGCGCCAGCAGGGCAAGCTAGATGACCTGCTTTCAGAAGCCGCCCAAGAGGGCTTAGCCAGCGGCATTATCCCCGAAGGCACCCGCCGCTGGCTGGGGCTAGCCTTCTCAAACCCCGCCTCGCTGCTAGACTATCTGCCCGAAAACAGCCTGATGGCGGTGGATGAGGTGGATCAGTGCCAGGCTCATAGCGATCGCTGGCTGGAGCATGTAGAAGATCATTGGCAGGAAGTCAGGAATCAGGAAGATGGGGAAGGAGGGGGAGATGGAGAGGAAGACCCATCCACCCATCCACCCATCCACCCATCCACCCTCTCGCTCCCCAAAATCCACCGCCCCTTCCTCGACACCCTCAGCGACGCCGAGGTGTTTCCCCGTGTTGATCTTTCAGAAATCGCCGAGGCCAACAATGGCCTGAACCTGTCCAGTCGCCCGGTGCAGGCGATTCCGCACCAGTTTGGCAAGCTGGCGGAGTCGATTCGCAAGGAGTGCGATCGCAAATACTCTGTCTGGCTAGCCTCGGCCCAGCCTTCGCGTTCTGTATCCCTATTACAGGAGCACGACTGCCCGGCGCAATTCATTCCCAACCCCAGGGATTTTAATGCGATCAACAAGCTGCATGTTCAGCATGTGCCGGTGGCGGTGAAATATTCGGGCCTGGCGGAGCTGGAGGGTTTTGTGCTGCCCACCTTCCGCATTGTGGTGGTCACCGACCGCGAGTTTTTTGGTCAGCACACCCTGGCCACCGGGGGCTACGTGCGCAAGCGCCGCCGGGCCGCCTCTAAACAGGTCGACCCCAACAAAATGAAGCCGGGGGATTTTGTCGTCCACCGCAGCCACGGCATTGGCAAATTTATCAAGCTCGAAAGCCTGGTGCTGAACAATGAAACCCGCGACTACCTGGTGATTCAGTACGCTGACGGGCTGCTGCGGGTGGCAGCAGATTCGGTCGGCTCCCTCTCGCGCTACCGGGCCGCCAGTGGCCAAGCTCCGGTGCTCAACAAAATGACCAGCACCACCTGGGAAAAGACCAAGGGCCGAGCCAAGAAAGCGATCCAAAAAGTGGCGGTCGATCTGCTCAAACTCTACGCCCAGCGGGCCAAAATGGAGGGCTTTTCTTACCCCACCGACATGCCCTGGCAGCAGGAATTGGAAGACTCCTTCCCCTACCAGGCCACCCCCGACCAGCTCAAGGCCGTGCAAGACGTGAAGCGCGACATGGAGAGCGATCGCCCCATGGATCGCCTGGTCTGCGGCGATGTCGGCTTTGGCAAAACTGAGGTGGCCCTACGCGCCATTTTTAAAGCCGTCACCGCCGGGCAGCAGGTGGCTCTGCTGGCCCCCACCACCATTCTCACCCAGCAGCACTACCACACGCTGAAGGAACGCTTCGCCCCCTACCCCATTCAAGTCGGCCTGCTCAACCGCTTCCGCACCGCCACCGAACGAAAAGACATTCTGCAACGGCTGAAGACCGGGGAACTCGATGTGGTCGTCGGCACCCACCAGCTGCTGGGCAAAGGCGTCGCCTTCAAGGGCCTGGGCCTGCTGGTGGTGGATGAAGAACAGCGCTTCGGCGTCAACCAAAAAGAGCGGATCAAATCCCTCAAAACCCAGGTGGATGTGCTCACCCTCAGCGCCACCCCGATCCCCCGCACCCTGTATATGGCCTTGTCTGGGGTGCGCGAAATGAGCCTGATCACCACGCCGCCGCCGTCGCGCCGCCCGATTAAAACCCACCTGTCGCCCCACGACCCCGAGGCGATCCGCACCGCCATTCGCCAGGAGCTCGACCGGGGCGGGCAGGTGTTCTACGTGGTGCCCAGGGTCGAGGGCATTGAAGAAACCTCCGCCAAAATTCGCGAGATGGTGCCGACGGCCCGAATTGCGATCGCCCACGGTCAAATGGACGAAGGCGAGCTGGAATCGACCATGCTCACCTTCAGCAACGGCGACGCTGAGGTGCTGCTCTGCACCACGATCATCGAGTCGGGCCTCGACATCCCTCGGGTCAACACCATTTTGATCGAAGACGCCCACCGCTTTGGTCTCTCCCAGCTCTACCAGCTCAGGGGCCGGGTGGGTCGGGCGGGCATTCAGGCCCACGCCTGGCTGTTTTACCCCAAAAAATCCATCACCGACAAAGCCCGCCAGCGCCTCCGCGCCATTCAGGAGTTCACCCAGCTGGGCTCCGGCTACCAGCTGGCCATGCGCGACATGGAAATTCGCGGCGTCGGCAACCTGCTCGGGGCCGAGCAGTCGGGCCAGATGGATGCGATCGGCTTTGACCTCTATATGGACATGCTCGAAGAAGAAATCGCCGAAATTCGCGGCCAGGATATTCCCAAAGTCGAAGACACCCAGGTGGACATCAACGTCACCGCCTTTGTGCCCAACGACTACATCCCCGACCTAGAGCAAAAGATGGGGGCTTACCGCAGTCTCGCGGCGGCCAACAGCAAGGTGGAGCTGATGCAGATTGCGGCAGATTTGAGCGATCGCTTTGGCCCCATTCCCTACTCCACCGCCCAGCTGGTGCGCATGCTAGAACTTAAACTAGTCGCCAAAGCGGCCGGCTTCTCGCGCATCAAACCCGAGGGCAAACAGCACGTGGTGATGGAAACCCCGATGGAAGAACCGGCCTGGAAGAAGCTCAGCGAAAACCTGCCCAGCCATCTAAAAACGCGGTTTGTCTACAGCGGCGGCAAGGTGGTGGTGCGCGGGCTAGGCGTGCTGAAGCCTGAAAAGCAGCTAGAGAGTTTGACCGAGTGGCTGGGGTATTTGCAGGGTGCGATACCAGAGCCAGTGCTGGGGTAGGGACAAAACAATCCAGACCCCAGAGTTTTTGAAAAACTCTGGGGTCTTCTCCTAGGGATGCTCAACTGGTAAAGGCATTACCCTTTAAGGCTCCCCTACGGCGATCGCTCCCTGGATGACCTGTTCCTGGATGACCTGCTTAAGGGATGGCTTTTCGCAGGCAATGACTCGGTCAATCAGCAACGAAACTCAAACCTGGCTGCTAAAAGATGAACATAAACCTATTGAAGGACGGCTCGCTGCTGAATACTTCTTGCGATCCGCCCCTCAGCCCTCAGACGTGTTTAATCAACGCTTTGAGAATCTTCCCAAAAGCTCAATCAGCAGCAGTGCGCCGCCACTGGCAAAAGCGCCGCCGAGCATGCCATGGGCCACCCGCACCTTAGGTGCTTCGGTGAGACAGTGCTCAGGTAGTGCTTCTGAGGTGTTGCAGACTTGGCTCTCAACCCGCGCTGCACCACCACCCAAGAGAATACCTGCCCCGAGCACCAGGGTTGCGGCCCATAGCAGGCGATTTTTTTCGCGTTGGATAAACATTTCGATAGTTGACAAACGGTGAAGTTAGAGTGCCCAACTACATCAATTCTGATAACGCAGGCCTTGCCATCATTTTCTGAGTTGGCACTGCCCTCGGTGACAATGTCCTGATCAAGCCAGAGGCGGCAACCCGCCTGAGAACAATCGTGAACACCGACCCTGCTCAATGGGCCACTCTTTCTACAATGCAACCATACAGAGCATTGATGGATTAACTAGGGAGAGCGGAGCCATGCAACCCACCCAAAATCTATTTACCGAAAAGGCCTGGGATGCCATTGTGCGATCGCAGGATATTGCCAAGCAGGCCCAGCAGCAGCAGATTGAGAGCGACCACCTACTGCTGGCGCTGCTCGACCAGGAGGGCCTGGCCAGCAGTATTTTTGCCAAGCTGGGGGTGAATGGCACTCAGCTGCGCGATCGCACCGAGGGCTTCATCAACCGCCAGCCCAAGGTGTCGGGCAGTGGCTCGTCGGTGTACTTGGGTAAATCCCTCGACACGCTGCTCGACCGGGCCGACAAGTACAAAAAAGACTACGACGACGAATACATTTCCATCGAGCATTTGATCTTGGCTTACCCCGGCGACAGCCGCTTTGGTAAAAGCCTATTTCAAGACCTCGGGCTTAGCGAAGCCAAACTCAAGCAAGTTATTCAAGAGATTCGAGGCACCCAGAAAGTGACCGACCAAAACCCCGAAGGCAAATACCAATCACTCGAAAAATATGGGCGCGACCTCACCGACGCCGCAGGGCGGGGCAAGCTCGACCCGGTGATTGGCCGTGACGACGAGATTCGCCGCACCATTCAGATACTCTCGCGGCGCACCAAAAATAACCCGGTGCTGATAGGCGAGCCGGGGGTGGGTAAGACTGCGATCGCCGAAGGCCTAGCCCAGCGCATCGTCAACGGCGACGTGCCCCAGTCGCTCAAAGGCCGCCAGCTGATCGCCCTCGACATGGGGGCGCTGATCGCCGGGGCCAAATATCGGGGTGAATTTGAAGAGCGCCTCAAAGCCGTACTTAAAGAAGTCACCGACTCCGAGGGCCAGATCGTTCTGTTTATCGACGAAATTCACACCGTTGTCGGCGCGGGCGCGACCCAGGGGGCGATGGATGCGGGCAACCTGCTGAAGCCCATGCTGGCGCGGGGTGAGCTGCGCTGTATTGGGGCCACAACGCTAGACGAGTACCGCAAATATATTGAGAAAGACGCTGCTTTGGAACGCCGTTTCCAGCAAGTCTACGTCGATCAGCCCAGCGTAGAGGACACGGTTTCTATTTTGCGCGGCCTCAAAGATCGCTATGAAACGCACCACGGGGTCAAGATCTCTGACAGCGCCCTGGTAGCGGCGGCCACCCTGTCTACCCGGTATATTAGCGATCGCTTTTTGCCCGACAAGGCCATCGACTTGGTAGACGAAGCCGCCGCTAAGCTCAAAATGGAGATTACCTCCAAGCCCGAAGAACTCGATGAAGTTGATCGCAAAATTCTTCAGCTCGAAATGGAGCGGCTGTCGCTGAAAAAAGAAGTCGACGCCGCCTCGATGGAGCGCCTAGAGCGGATCGAGCGCGAGCTGGCCGACCTGAAGGAACAGCAGAGCGCCCTCAACGCCCAGTGGCAGTCTGAAAAAGACACCATCGACCACATTCAGTCGATCAAAGAAGATATCGACCAGGTGAATATCGAGGTTCAGCAGGCGGAGCGCGACTACGATCTAAATCGGGCTGCCGAGCTGAAGTACGGCAAGCTGACCGATCTGCAACGTCAGCTCGAAGCCGCCGAGGCTCAGCTGGCCGATACCCAGACCACCGGCAAAACTCTGCTGCGTGAAGAGGTGACTGAAGAAGATATTGCTGAGATCATCTCCAAGTGGACGGGGATTCCGGTCAGCAAGCTGGTGCAGTCAGAAATGGCGAAGCTGCTGCTGCTCGAAGACGAGCTGCACGAGCGGGTGATTGGCCAAGAAGAAGCGGTAACGGCGGTGGCCGACTCGATTCAGCGATCGCGCGCGGGCCTAGCCGACCCCAACCGCCCGATCGCCAGCTTTATCTTTCTTGGCCCCACCGGGGTGGGCAAAACCGAGCTGGCCAAGGCCCTGGCCGCCTACCTGTTTGACACCGAAGAAGCCCTGGTGCGCATCGACATGTCGGAGTACATGGAAAAGCACGCCGTCTCCCGGCTGATCGGTGCCCCTCCGGGCTATGTGGGCTATGACGAGGGCGGGCAGCTGACCGAGGCCATTCGCCGTCGCCCCTTTGCGGTGATTCTCTTTGATGAGATCGAGAAGGCCCACCCCGACGTGTTTAACGTCATGCTGCAAATTCTTGACGATGGCCGCGTCACCGACGCCCAAGGCCGCACGGTCGACTTCAAAAACGCCATCATCATCATGACCAGCAACATCGGCTCCCAGTTCATTCTCGACGTGGCGGGCGACGACAGCCAGTACGAAGAGATGAAAGCCCGCGTCATGGAGGCGCTGCGGGGCAGTTTCCGGCCCGAATTTCTCAACCGGGTCGATGAGATGATCATCTTCCACGGGCTGCTCAAGTCGCAGCTGCGCAACATCGTCAAGCTGCAAATCGTCAGGCTCGAAGAGCGCCTAGCGGATCGCAAAATGGCCATTACCCTCTCAGAGTCAGCCCTCGACTTCTTGGCAGAGGTGGGCTACGACCCGGTCTACGGGGCCCGACCGCTAAAGCGCGCCATCCAACGCGAGCTAGAGACCCAGATCGCCAAAGCGATTTTGCGCGGCGAGTTTGGCGAGGGCGACACCATCGTAGTGGATGTCGAAAATGAGCGATTGTCCTTTAAGCGCCAGCCCGCTGAGGTGCTGACGGTTTAGCCGCCCCCGCTGGGCCGCACTTCTTGGAGCAGTCTAAAAGGTGCAAGGTTTAAGGTATACGGCAAACCTTGCACCGTACACCGTATACCTTGCCCCCCCTAACCCGTCACCTTTGGCTTAGCAGACTCCCTAACGTGTAAATCTTTGAAACGAGCTATTGCATTTCAAATGCCTACGGTTGCGGGAACCACAGGGCTTTGTCAGAATACTTGAATGGAGGTCTGGGCATTTTCACTGGGACGGCTGGTACAAATTATCAACCCGTTTTCCGTAGGATTCCGGAATTCGTTTGGGTATGATGTTGTTATGCATCATGGATAGTTTTTTCGGTTTTGACGCCCAACGCTGGCCTCGCTTACGGGCAACCCATCAGGATGATCACAGTGCCGGGCAGGGTTTTCCGGCGCTCAGCCGATTGACTCAAGTCGAGATCTTGAACTGCCCCCCAGGCAGACCTCAGCCCTTGGACTTAGATTAGGTTTATTCAACAGGAATGGGGTTGGTTATGAAAGTCGCTCACGATAGCTCAAAGCACGGCTACAGGAACGTTATGGAAATCTTAGTAGCTGAAGAGGTCGATAAGCAGGTTAAAACCCTGTCTCCCCGCGTGTTGAAATACCTCAAGCGGGTCGAAGTCGAAACCTTTGCCCTCAACCGTCTACCGTCCCTCTATGCCTCCAGTGAGAAAGGCTGGGAGCATCAGTACGAAAAAGCCAAACGAGAGCTGCACAACCAGATTAAAAATTCTGTGCGACAGGCCTTTGCGGCGGTGCAGGTTGACCCCATTCGGGCCTCTGAACCCCTGTGTTTGCCCCAGGACGATGCGGCGGCAGGTGCCCTCAAAGCCTTGCGAGAAATACTCAAGCAGCCCGATCTGAGCTGGGAGGGAGCGATCAACCGTCTGCGGTCGGTAGTGGGCATGCGAAACCCGCTACCGACCGATGCAGGGGCGGCGGGCAGCTCTCACCGGACTCGCTATCAGGATGCCTCTTCCTCTGCGATGACTAGCGCTGAGCGGGGCGACGGTAGCCATTCTCAGCACTGGCGACCCGGTACTTACGGAGCTGAGGTGTCGTGGCAAAAGACCCACAATTCTTCTGGTGAAAATTTTGATTGGGACGACAGTCGCTATCAAAAGTAGCAGGTGTAGCTGGAGCGGTCAAACCGTTGTTTGACCACTCCAGCCGATTTTTTGGGCCTGGTTTGAGCGCAAGTCAGCTGTTACAGCAGGTTCATCTCCCAAGCCGGACTTGAATAAGGTTTACATCAACCCCGCCTGGGTCAGCAGCGCTGGCGGTATGCCCAACGCAATCACCCCATGGCGCAGACTGGCGGCAGTTGTGGGGTCAACGGTTTCATAGATGTCGATGGCGCGGCGAAATGATCGCAGTGCCTCGGGCAGCTGACCTAGCTTAAATCGGGCTACTCCCAGGTTTTGGTGGGCTTCTGGATAGTTGGGGTTGAGGGCGATCGCCCGCTCGTAGGCGGTGATCGCCTCGTCTAAATATCCTCTGGCCCGGTGGGTGGCCCCCAGGTTGTAGTGGGTGATGGCCAGGTTTGGCTCGGCGGTGATCGCCTGCTCAAATAGGTCAATGGCCCCCTCTAGCTCGCCCTGGGCTTTCTTTAAACTGCCGTAGTTGATCCAGGCGCCCAGTTTGAGCCGGGGGGGCACCGCTTGGGCTAGGGCCGCTTCATAGTCGCTGGCGGCTTTGTCAGGGTGGTCGGCCTGGGCGAGGGCGCGGTGGTAGTGCAGCTCGTAGCGGGTCAGCTCATCAAGGGCGTCAGTCTGCTCTAGGGCGCGGTTGAGCAGCGGCAGCGCCGCCTGGGGCTTGTCTTCTTCGACGTAGAGAGCCGCCAGCTTGTTGAGCAGATAGCCATCATCGGGATGCTCGTTCAGGTAGGCTTCCATGGCGGCGCGGGCGCGCTCAAACTTGGCCCGCTCGGCCACGACCACCGGGCTGTAGCCGGTGTGGTGCAGGGCGACCTCGGCCAGGCTAATCACCTGCCAGCGCGGGTCTTGCCGCTGTAACGCCGCCACGCTGTCGTCCACAGTTTCGTGATACGGACGGTTAAAGGTGATTTCTGGCAGGCGGCGAAAGCAGCGGGTGATCAGCGTGTAGGGGGCCTGGGGTGCCCCCAGCTCCAGCCGCAGCAGGTTGAGGGCTAGCACATTCTCAGCGGCGATATCTCCCAGGGGCTGGCCCTGATCTAGGCGTTGCAGCACCTGGGCCGCCTCCGGCAGCAGCACCTCGTCGGCGTCGAGCACCAGCACCCAGTCACCGGTGGCGTGGCGCAGCGATGCGTTGCGAGCGGCGGCAAAGTCGTTCACCCAGTCAACGCTGTGAACCTTGGCCCCGTAGGATTGGGCAATCGCCACGGTGTCATCCGCTGACCCGGTATCGACCACCACGATTTCGCCTACCACTCCCTGCACAGACTCCAGCGTGCGGGTCAGGGTGGCGGCCTCGTCTTTGACAATCATGCAGAGGCTAATCATCAGCCTTCTCCCAGGGCCTGGCGGGCGCGGGCGATCGCTTGGCGCACCTGGTCAAAGCCGGTGCCGCCGTAGCTGTTGCGGGCCGAGACCACCTGCTGGGGGGCGATCGCGGCGTAGATATCGTCCTCAAAGGCGGGGTGAATCGTCTGCCATTCTGCCAAAGTCAGCTCGCGCAGCAGCTTGCCCGCCGCCAGGGATGTCTTCACCACCTTGCCCACCAGGTTGTAGGCCTCGCGGAAGGGCACCCCCTTGGTGGCTAAATAGTCGGCCACGTCGGTAGCGTTGGAGTAGTCTTCGTTCACCGCCTGGCCCAGGCGCGGCACTTGGAAGTTGACCCCCTCGGCCAGCAAAATGGTCATCGCCTCGACGCAGCCGCGCACGGTGTGAACCGTGTCGAAAATCGCCTCTTTGTCTTCTTGCAGGTCTTTGTTGTAAGCCAGGGGCAGGCCCTTCATCATCACCAGCAGGCCTTGCAGGTGGCCAAACACGCGGCCCGTCTTGCCCCGCACCAGCTCGGGCACGTCGGGGTTTTTCTTTTGGGGCATGATGCTGGAGCCGGTGGAGCAGCTGTCGTTAAGGGTGACAAAGCTAAACTCCTCCGAGGCCCAGAGAATCATTTCTTCCGACAGCCGCGACAGGTGCACCATAATCAGGCTGGCGGCGCAGGCAAACTCGATGGCAAAGTCGCGATCGCTCACCCCGTCCAAACTGTTGCCGTAGACCTTTTCAAACCCCAGCAGCTCAGCGGCATACTGCCGGTCGATGGGGAAGGTCGTCCCCGCCAGGGCACCGCAGCCCAGGGGCGAAATATTCACCCGCTTTTGCAGGTCGCCAAGGCGCTCCCAGTCGCGCTGGGCCATGTCGAAGTAGGCCAGCAGGTGGTGGGCCAAACTCAGGGGCTGAGCCCGTTGCAGGTGGGTATAGCCGGGAATCAGGGTTTCTACGTGCGCTTCGGCGATGCCCAGTAGGGTCTGCTGGTACTGGCGCAGCTGGGCCTGAATGGCTTCGATCTGGGCGCGCAGGTAGAGGCGCAGGTCGGTGCCCACCTGGTCGTTGCGGCTACGGGCGGTGTGCAGCTTTTTGCCCACGTCGCCGATTAGCTCTGTCAGCCGTCGCTCGACGGCAAAGTGCACGTCCTCAGCCTCGACGCCGGGGTTAAACTCACCCGCGCGAAACTCTTGGCGAATGGTCTCTAAGCCAGTGACGATCTGCTCGCCTTCGGCGGGGCTGATAATGCCGGTTTTGACCAGCATTTTGGCGTGGGCCGCTGAGCCGGTGAGGTCGTACTCAAGCAGCGCAATGTCGAAGCCGATGCTGGCGTTGAACAGTGCGATCGCAGGGTGCAGCGCTGTTTCAAAGCGCTGGCTCCAGGTTTGGGTAGAGGGCGTTTCCATCAGGGCGGGTTTAAAAGGCGGTCAGGTTGCGGATCATATAGCCAAGCACAATACCGAAAAGCAGCGCCCAGATCTGTCCTGACTCGACAAAATTGGCCCAAGTGGTAGCGATATCGCCCAGAATGTCTTGGTCAAACTGCTGGGCCAGCACGGGGGAAAAGGCATCGTTGCCCCATGTCAGGCCAGCCGCACCGGGCGCACTGGCGATCGCAACTTCGGTAAAATAGCCGCTAAAGCCGCCGCCATTGCCCAGGCTGACGGGGCGCAGAATGGTGTCTATTGAAAGAGTGTCTACAACAGCCGGTGAGGCAACTTGAAACGAACCTTGCAGCAAAGCATCGGGAAGCTGGGGGATGACGTCCATGGCGCTGTGACGACCTAAGCATGGTTAACACCCAACAGACTATCACCATACCGCCGAGACCGAGCCTCTGGAACCCAAAAACCGTATGGGGTTTGGCGGTTGTCGCCGCCCTGGCCCTGGCGGCTTACCAGGCGGGCCTAGGGCGACCCGGCGTCGAGCTGATCAACCTGGGCGGCTGGCCCCAGCTGCGCGAGTTTTTGGTGGCGGCCCTGCACCCCAACTTGAGCGCCGATTTTGTGGCGCTGATGGGCCGCGCCGCCCTAGTCACCCTGGCCTACGCCGTGCTGGGCACCGTCCTGAGTGTGGCCCTGGGGCTGGTGGGCGGGCTGCTGTCCTCGGCGGTGTGGTGGCAAACGGTGTGGCCGCGCGATCCCTGGGGCTTGGGGCGAGGGCTGTGGCTGGGGGCGCGGGGGCTGCTGGCTTTTCCCCGCGCCATTCATGAGCTGATCTGGGGGCTGCTGCTGCTGCAAGTGCTGGGGCTAAACCCGCTGGTAGGGGTGCTGGCGATCGCCATTCCCTTCGGGGCGATCGTCTCTAAAGTGTTTTCAGACATTCTCGACGAAACCCCCCAAGCCCCCCTCAAGGCGCTGCTCAATGCCGGGGTGCCGCCCCTGAGCGCCTTTGCCTACAGCCTGTTGCCCCAGGCGCTGCCCAACCTGCTCTCCTACACCTTTTATCGGTTTGAGTGCTCGCTGCGGGCTGCGGCGGTGTTGGGCATCATCGGGGCCGGGGGCCTGGGCTACGAGATTTTTTTGAGTCTGCAATCGCTGCGCTACGACCAGCTGTGGACCGGCTTCTACACCCTGATTGTGCTCAACGGCGCGGTGGATGCCTGGAGCGCGGTGGTGCGCCGCCGCATGGGCTTCACCAGCCGCCTCGACATTAACCGCAAGCCTGGGGCCAAAACCAACCTCTCTCCCCTCAAAGCGCCCCGGCAAGACTGGCTGCTGCGCCTGTCGTGGATGGGGGCGATCGCGGCCCTGCCCCTGAGCTGGTGGTGGCTGCGCCTCGATATCACCAGCCTCTGGGCACCGCGCACCCAGCGCCTGCTGGGAGACTTACTCGGTACGGGTCTGCCCCCGCTGCCCTCTCTAGCAGAGCTGGCAAACCTGGCCAATCTGGCCTGGCTGACGGTGGCCATGTCAATGGTGGCGATCGCCCTGGCGGGCCTTTTTGGCATCCTCATTTCGCTGCCCGCCGCCCAAAATTTCTTGCTGCCGGGGGGGGTGCTGCGCCCGGTGGGCCAGCGGGATGGGTCAGCCTGGGTGGCCTACGGCCTGTTGTTCCTCAGTCGGTTGACTTTGCTGGTCAGCCGCGCCATCCCCGCCCCGATCTGGGCCCTGGTGCTGCTGTACATGCTGTTTCCCGGCGTGCTGCCCGGTGCCCTGGCCCTGGCCCTGCACAACTTCGGCATCCTCGGTCGCCTGATGGCCGAGGTAAATGAGAATTTGGACGATCGCCCCGTGCGCGCCCTCACCGCCCTGGGGGCCAGCCCGGCAGCAGTGGTGGCCTACGGCATCTGGCCCCAAAACCTGGGCCGCTTTTTGGCCTACATTCTCTACCGCTGGGAAGTCTGCCTGCGCGAAACCGTGATCGTCGGCCTGGTGGGGGCCGGGGGGCTAGGCCGACTGCTGACCGAGCAGATCAGCAGCTTCGACTACCAGGGCATGACAGTGACCCTAGCGGTATTTGTGGCCCTAACCTTTGCCGTGGATGCAGTAAGCCAGCAGCTACGAGGGGTGTTAAGGGAGTAGGGACCGAACGGCCCCAAGCGATTTCTTTGAGGGTTAAACGATTCCCGCTAGGAGTCAAGACACTCCGTTTAAGAATCCTTTTAAGGTGGGCGAGCCGGTAAGCTGGGGGCTGTTTTTTTTACGAGGTCGGCTCGCTATGGGGGCAGCGACACAGGGGTATCAAACGATTTTGGCGACCTACTTGAAACCGCAGCGGGGGCGGTTTGGGAAGTTGGCGGTGACCTTGCTGGGGGGGATTGGCCTGCAGCTGCTGAATCCTCAGATTTTGCGGTACTTCATCGATACGGCGATCGCCGGGGGGCCGCAGCGATCGCTGCTGCTGGCGGCGGGGGCGTTTGTGGCGATCGCAGTTTTGCAGCAGGGGCTGGCGATCGCCACCACCTACTTCGGCGAAACCATCGCCTGGCGGGCCACCAATACCCTACGCCTCGATCTGTCCCGCCACGCCCTGGGCCTCGATCTGGCCTTTCACAAAGCCCACACCCCCGGCGAACTGGTGGAGCGGGTCGATGGCGATGTCGATGCCCTGTCGCGGTTTTTCTCGCAGTTTGTGTTGCAGGTGGTCGGCAATGGCCTGCTGGTGTTGGGCGTTCTGACGATTCTATGGTTTGAAGACTGGCGGGCCGGGCTGAGCCTGAGCCTGTTTGCCCTGGTGTCCTTTGGCGTGCTGGGCAGCCTGCAAAGCCTGGCCGTTGGCCCCTGGGGCACCTACCGCCAGATCAGCGCCGAGTTCTACGGCTTTGTGGCCGAGCATCTGAGCGGCCTAGAAGACATTCGCGCCAACGGGGCCGTCGGCTATGTGATGGACCGGTTCTACCGTATTCTGCGGCAGTGGCTAGCGGCGTTTCACCAGGCCCGTTTCACCAGCACCCTGCTGTGGGGCAGCACCGTGGGGCTGTTTACGGTGGGCAATGCGATCGCCCTGGCCGTCGGTGCCTACCTGTGGAACCAAGCCGCCATCACCATCGGCACCGTTTACCTGCTGTTTTACTACGCCACCCTGCTGCAAGACCCGATCGAGCGCATCCGCGAAGAGCTAGAACAGCTTCAGCAGGCCCAGGCCAGCATCCAGCGCATTCAGGATCTCCTCAGGCACCAGCCTCAGGTGAGCCCCGGTGGTCAGGCGGTTTTGCCCTCCGGGGCGCTGTCGGTGGAGTTTGAGGGGGTTTGGTTTGGGTATGGGGAGGGAGGGGGGGCAGGGTGTCAGGTGTCAGGTGTTGGGGAGCAGGTGTCAGGTGTTGGGGAGCAGGTGTCAGGTGTCAGGTGTCAGGTGTCGGGGAGCAGGCCAAAACCCGAAACCCAAAACCCGAAACCCAAAACCCGAAACCCAAAACCCGAAACCCAAAACCCGAAACCCCATACCCTCCAAAACCTCTCCCTCCACCTCCCCGCCGGTCAAACCCTCGGCCTGCTGGGGCGCACGGGCAGCGGTAAGAGCACCCTAGCCCGACTGCTGCTGCGGCTGTACGACATTCAGCGGGGGCAAATCCGCCTGGGCGGGGTCGATATCAGTCAGGTATCTAGGGCAGAATTGCCGCACCATGTGGGGTTTGTGACGCAAGATGTGCAGTTGTTTCAGACCAGCGTGCGCAACAATCTGACCTTTTTTAATGGGCACATTGGCGATCACACCATTCTGCAAACTCTGGATGATCTGGGCCTGATGCCCTGGCTGGAGGGGCTGTCGGCGGGGCTGGATACGGAACTGGGGGCCGATAGCGGTGGGCTGTCGGCGGGGCAGGCGCAGCTGCTGGCCTTTGCGCGGGTGTTTTTGAAAGATCCGGGGCTGGTGGTGCTGGACGAGGCCTCGTCGCGGTTAGACCCGCTGACGGAGCAGCTAATTGAGCGGGCGGTAGATCGGCTACTGATCAACCGCACTGGGATTATCATTGCCCACCGGCTGAAGACGGTGGAGCGGGCTGACCAGATTTTGATTTTGGAGCAGGGGCAGGGGGTGGAGTACGGCGATCGCGCTAGCCTGTCCACTGATCCCAATTCTCGCTTTTCTCGCTTGCTTAGGGCTGGGTCTGCCGTTGAGATAGCGTAGCGCTAGGGCTTGACGCCCAGCCTCAACTAGTTGAGAATACTTCTCATCAAGGTTTCTGGCTTTCTGTCGGGGATGCCCTGGGAGCCTATTGCCGTGTGCTACAGCATCTCACGCGCATAAAAAATGCTGTAAATCGTAGACCTTCCATTCACCATGGCCATCGTTTTTTCGCAATCTGACTACCGGGCAATGCTCCAGCAGGACAGCGATCCTCATCAATCTGCAACAGCTACGTTTGACATTACTTATGCGTATCCAGCGCAGTTAGGTCAGGGCTATGTGAGGGAGATAAAATTGCGGGAAGGGTTGGAACTGGCGATCGCACGTTATCAACTCAATCAAGATATCATTACTGAAGCACCCGACCGAGAGCATCCTCTAGAATACGAATTCAGCTTGGTTCGAGAGTTGTCGAAGGCCAGCCTTGAATCGGAGCATTATTTTTTTTCGGGCAGTGGTCTAGCAGAGGGGGATGTTTGCCCCTGTGAACGAGATCTGCAAGTACTGACTGTGAGCTTTCATCTGGAGCCTGAGCTATTTTGTGCCTGGATGGGCGATCGTCTAGAGCAGGCGGCAAGCCCCGTTAAAGCCTTGGTCAACGACTTTGACCAGGCTCGCTATACCTACGCCTCATCTCCCACCGTGGCGATGCAGGCAGCGCTACAGCAGATCTTAAACTGCCCCTATACAGGCCTGACCCAGCAAATTTATCTGGAGAGTAAAGTCTGGGAACTGATGGCCCTGCATCTAGAGCAGATGTTGCAGCACCAGCCCGATCAGCCCCCCAAGCGGACGCTTAAACCCGACGATATTGAGCGCCTTCACTACGCCAAAGCAATCTTGAAGCAGCAACTCAACGATCCCCCCTCGCTGAATGGGTTAGCCCGCCAGGTTGGTTTAAATGAATTTACCCTGAAGCAGGGGTTTCGCCATCTGTTTGGCACTACGGTATTTGGTTGCCTACACCACTACCGCATGGAACGCGCTAAGGCGCTCTTGGCCGATGGTCGTCTCAATGTCACTGAAGTGGCCCGAGATGTGGGGTTTGCCAACCGGGGACATTTTGCCGCTGCCTTTCGCAAGAAGTTTGGTGTCAACCCCAAAACCTACTCCCTGACGGCGAGAGAACAGGCGGGCTAAAAATTCCGATTTTGGATCAAAAAATTCCTGCTGCTGATCAAAGCGATCGCCCATAGCCTTCTGCTATCCAGTAAGCTTCTTGCAAGTGAATTGCAATTGAGTCTGTGGGCAAAACGCCTGCTGGCTCTGACGTTTGGTGACCGTTTTGGTGAGTGGAGTGATGAATCAACTACAGCGATCGACTTGGGTGGCGGGGGCTTTGCTGGTGCTGATGGCTGGCCCAACTTGGGCCGAGACAGCGCCCGAGCTTGAAGAACAGGGAGCAAGCATTGTAACCGAAGTGCCCCGTGGCGAAGCTGCGGCGCAGGAGACTGAAAGGACGGCCGCAGCTTCTCTGCTCAGCCAGGTTGATCAACCTGCCACCACGGTAAATGAATGGTGGGCTGAAATTGCCCAGGCAACGGCCCAAATTACGGCTGTGAGGCTCAATGCTACCGCTGACGGTGTGGAGGTAGTTTTAGAAACCTCGGCAGAGCTAGCCGCGTCATCGTCGGTGGTGGGTAATGCGCTGATTGTGGATATCGCTAATGCAACGCTGGCGCTGCCAGAGGGCGGTGAATTTCAGGCGGCTAACCCGGCGGAGGGCATTGCGCTGGTGAGCGTGGTGCCGCTGGGGGATGGCGTGCGCGTGGCGATCACAGGTGCAGAAGCTGCCCCGACAGTGGCGATTAATGCAGCGGCGCAGAGCCTAGTGTTGTCGGTCGCTAGGGGCACGGCAACGACAGCCCCTGACGCAGACGCTATTCAGGTGGTAGTGACGGCGACCCGGAGTGAGGAAGCGGTCGCGACGATTCCTCGATCTGTGACCGTCATTACCCAGCAGGAGATTCAGCAGCAGACCTCCCTCAGCCGAGATTTAAACGATATTTTAGGGACTTTAGTGCCGGGGCTAGCTCCCTCCTCAGATCGAGCGTTTACGGCAGCTTCGCTGCGGGGCCGAGATGCGGTGATCTTGATCGATGGCGTGCCGCAGAATGTCAACGTGCGTGACTTTGACCGCGAGCTGCGCACCCTCGACCCCAGCATCATTGAGCGCATCGAGGTGGTGCGCGGCCCCAGCGCGATCTATGGCGGTGGGGCGACCGGCGGCATTATCAACATCATTACGCGGCAGCCCGACGAGGCTGACTTTAGTGCCACCTCTGAGGTGAGTGTCAATTCTGCCCTGGGGAGTTTGCAGGCTGAGAGTTTTGGCTACTTTGTCCAGCAGACTGTCTCGGCTAGGGATGGCAATGCTGACATTCTGGCTTCGCTGTCGCGGGGTGATAGTGGGGCCTCGTTTGATGGCGAGGGCGATCGCATTCCCACCGTCCAGGGCACCGATGAGAGTGAGAATGTCTCTCTCTTCACCCGTCTGGGCTATAACCCCGACGAGAACCAGCGGCTTCAGTTTTCGCTCAACTACTACCGCGAAAGCCGCAACAGCGACGTAATTGCCGACCCCAGCGTTGACGATGAGCCCGGTGAGCGCAAGGCCCGCGCCCTCAGAGTGGGGCAGCTGAGCTTTCCAGAAGGGGGCGGCCCCCAGGCCGATCGCAACGTGATCTTGAACCTCAGCTATCGCCACGACGACATTTTCAACAGCAGCCTCGACAGCCAGCTCTACTACCGCGACAACTCGACCCGCAGCGACCCCCGCGATCGCCGGCCCCGGCCCTTTGGCATTTTTCAAGGGGATCTAGAGTCGCAAAACTGGGGTGGCCGCCTAGGCTTAAACACTCCCCTGGCCGACTCGTTAACGCTGCTGTGGGGCGCTGACTACAACCACGAAACCACCGCCAACACCTTTAATTTGTTTGACCCCGACGCCTTCGATGCCAGCAATGGTCGGGTCAACCAGTTGATCGAGCAGCGCCCCCTGGTGCCGCCCTATAGCCTCAGCAGCCTGGGGCTGTTTTCTCAGCTCCAGTGGCAGACCACTGACTGGTTGCAGCTGTCGGGCGGCGTGCGCCATGAGCGCATTGGCTTTTCGGTGGGCGACTACACCACCTTTTTTGGCGACCCGATTACCGGGGGCGATCGCAACTTTAGCGACACCGCCTTCAACGCTGGCGCCGTGGCCGATGTCACCCCCGAAATCAGCCTGTTTGCCAACTTTGCCCAGGGCTTTTCGGTGCCCGACTTTGGCGCGGTGCTGGGCTTTGCCGAACCCGACTTCACCGTGAATTCCGACATTCAAGTCAACCAGCCTCAAAAAGTCAGCGAGTATGAGGTCGGCATTCGCGGTAACTGGAACAGCGTTCAGGCCTCGATTTCCGGGTTTTACAATACCTCCGAGTTGGGCTCTAGCTTTGTCTTTAATGAGACCACTAATTTCACTGATTTAGTCCGAGCCCCGGAGCGGGTCTACGGCCTAGAGGCGACCCTCGATGTGCAGCCCAGCTCTGCCTGGCGCTTGGGCACTACCCTCAGCCTGATTGGCGGCGAAGCCGATTTAGACGACACTGGCGAATTTACCGCCATCAGCAGTGCCCGCATTCAACCCCTCAAGCTCACCGCCTATGTCGAAAATGAAACCCTGCCCGGCTGGCGCAACCGCCTCCAGCTGCTGTATGTGGGCAGCCGCAGCGCCGCCTTTGACGCTGAGGTTGACCCCAGCCCAATCAACAGCTACGCCGTGGTGGATTTGGTCAGCAGTGTCGATGTCGGTTCCGGCACCCTCGATATTGGGCTCAACAACCTGTTTGACACCCTCTATTTCCCTGCCTATGCCCAGCGCACCGCCGGGTTTACTAACACCTTTAACAGTGCTGGCTCTGGGCGACGAGTATCGGTGGGGTATCGGGTGACGTTTTAGAATGAACCTATGACTCTAAAAAACTGGCTACTGCATGGCCTGCTTGTGGTGCTCGTGGCGATGGGGGCGATCGCCTGTCAGACCGCCCCTACCACCAATCTTGAGCCCTCCGACTGCCGCATGGTGTCGCATCCGCTGGGGGAAACCTGTGTACCCATGCAGCCCAGTCGGGTGGTGGCCTTAGATCACACCACTGCGGGCAATCTGCTGTCGCTGGGGGTAACACCGGCTGGGGTAGCAAACAATCTGCTACCTCAGATTGCCGAGCTGATCCCCGACGTGCCGCGAGTGGGCCAAAGCGATCAGATCAACCTAGAGGCCCTGGCCGTTCTACAGCCCGATTTGATTATTGGGGCCGAGTGGGACATGGAAGGCACCTACGACAAGCTGTCGGCGATCGCCCCTACCGTTGCTTTTGACATGCAGACCACCGCCGACTGGCAGCGGCCCTTTCGCTTTCATGGCCAAGTGCTGGGCTTAGAAGAGAAGGCGGAAGCGGTGCTAAAGCAGTATCAGCAGCGCGTAGAGGCCTTGAGCAACCAGCGGAATGAAGCGCCCACCCAGGTCTCCCTGGTGCGGGTCTTGGCCCAGTCGGGCCAAATCGCGCTATATCTAAAGAACTGCTTTGGCGGGTCTATTTTGGCCGATATCGGCTTTGAGCGCCCCCCCTCTCAAAATGAAGGCACCCTAGATCAACCGCCGTTTTCCAAACTGATTAGCCGCGAGGCCCTGCCTCAGGCCGATGGAGACGTGATTTTGCTCTCCACTTTTGGTGCTACCCCAGAAATTGCGACCGCTGCCGAGGCCGAGCTAGAGCGCCTGAAAGCTGACCCCCTCTGGCAGTCACTTAAGGCCGTGCAGCAAAACCAGGTGTATCTGGTGGGCCATTACTGGGGGGCAGGCAACAGCCCCCTAGCTGCGAAGTGGGTGCTCGAGGATATAGAGCAGTATTTGCTGAAACCTTCTGACCGAGGTGCATGAAACTCCTAGCACGGTGCAAACCGCAAACCGTGAACCGCAAATCCCCTGCCAGTATTGAGAACTATTACCAATTAAGGGTAAGATCAATTCATCCTCTCTGACATCTAATTCCTAGATGTGGGTTGCTAGGGGACTGCTTAAACCCGTCTGTAGGGTCTTGGGCAGTCCCCTTTTTATACTAAGTTCAGCTCGGGATCTGGAGTTCTTCCACGGGTAAAACTCCATTTCTGGACTTAGATGAGGTTTATTTCTGTGCTGTTGTCCTGCTCGTCGCTATGCCGATTACCCTTTCCCAAGCTGACTACGCGAACTGGCTCGACGAGGCCACCTGCGCTACTGCAACCGATGACGAGGCGACGGTTTATTCTGCCACTTTAGAACAAGGAAAGCAGCAGTATGTAGAGCTACGCGAGGGGATCGACCTCTGTATTAAAGACTTCTGGCTGCACGATGATTTAGAGGTTCAACACTGCGATCGCACCCATCCCCTAGAGTTCACCTTTGAGCAGGCCCAGAGCGGCGGCAAGCACAGCCAGCGCTACGATTTTTTTGGCAGTGGGCTAGCCCCAGCTGAGGTCTGGCGGGTCTCTGGCAATCGACGGATTGTCAGCATCAATGTCCATATCGAGCCGCACATCTTTCAACAGTGGAGCGGGGAAACCTGCGACGATCTTCCCGACCTGCTGCGCCCTCACGATCAGCGCTACTTCGAGCGCTCTGGTACGCCGACGGCGGCAATGCAGATGGCGGTGCAGGCGATTTTGCACTGCCCATTCCAAGGGCTAACCCAGCGCCTCTACCTGGAGAGCAAGGTGTGGGAGCTGATGGCTTTGTTGATTGAAGACCTCAAAACAACGCCCGACAGCTTCAGCCCACCGGCCCTCAAACCCGACGATGTAGAACGCATCCACTACGCCAGCAAGATTCTCCGCCGCCAGCTCAGCCATCCCCCCTCGCTGCTTGAGCTGGCTCGCGCGGTGGGCATCAACGACCACAAGCTCAAGGTGGGCTTTCGCCAGGTGTTTGGCACCACGGTGTTTGGCTACCTGCACGAGCACCGCATGGAGCGATCGCGCCAGCTACTCGAATCGGGCGATCGCAGCGTCACCGCCGCCGCCGAGGCCGTGGGGTTTGCCAGTCGGGGCCACTTCGCCGCCGCCTTCCGCCGCAAGTACGGGGTGAATCCGGGGGTGTATGCAAGGGGGAGGAGGGCGTAGGGGGGAGGGGTATTGGGTTTCGGGTATCGGGTTTTGGGTATTGGGTTTCGGGTATTGGGTTTCGGGTATTGGGTTTCGGGTTTGTCCTGACACCTGACACCTGACACCTGACACCTGACACCTGACACCTGACACCTGACACCTCCTACCTCCCACCTTGAACCGTCTTCCCTCTAAAAACTCCGGGGGGCGATCGCAAAAACTCCGCCTAGGGATCATCCTTCGCTTTAACGCTCCCTGCTGACCTGTATCTTGTTGAGAAGTATTCCTGATTGCCCTGGCCGCCAATGGCGTTAGGGCATTGTTCTCAACGATTTAACAGGTGGTGTGATGGGAGTTCGGTTGCAGCGGTTGGTGTGGTTGGCGGGATGGCTGGCGCTGGTGCCAGTGGCAGCGCAGGCGGAAACGGCGTTGTCATTGGTAGAGGTGGCCCAGCCTAGCGGCCAGGCGGCGGATTTGGCTCAGGCGGTGACGCAAATTACCGGCGTGCGGGTAGAGACGGAGGGAGAGAGGCTGCGGCTGGTGCTAGATGCGGCGGATGCTTTGGCCGCACCTACCACCGAGGTGGTGGGCAATGCCCTGGTGGCAGACATTTCCAATGCGGTGCTGGCCCTGCCTGAGGGGGAGAGTTTTGAGCAGTTTGACCCGGCTGAGGGCATTGCCCTGGTGCGGGTGACCAATGAGACTGGGAATCGGGTGCGGGTTTCAATCACCGGCAGCGATGGGCCGCCCGCAGTGGATGTCAGCGCCGGGGCCACCGGGCTGGTGCTGGGCATTGCCCCTGGTTTGAGTTTGGCCTCTAGCGACGACGACACCATCCGCATTGGGGTGACAGGGGAGGGCGATGAGGGCTACAACCCTCGCAGCTCCAGCACCGCTACCCGCACCGATACGCCTCTGCGCGACGTTCCCCAATCGATTCAGGTGATTCCGCGCGCGGTAATTGAAGATCGCGGCGTGACCGAACTCGGCGATACCTTGGAAACTGCAGGGAGTGTGGTGTCTGCGGGGCAGCGGGGCACCAGCGTGTTTGGCCCTAATCTCTTGATTCGCGGCTTTGCGAACCGGGGCGGCATTTTTCGCGACGGCATTCAATCGTTTTCGCTCGCGCCGCTGAGCACCAACGACATCGAGCGGGTTGAAATTTTGCGGGGGCCAGCCTCGGTCTTGTTTGGCCAAGGGGAGCCGGGCGGCATTGTTAACCTGGTGTCTAAGCAGCCCTTGGCCGAGCCTCGCTACGAGGTGGGCGCTAGCGTTGGCAGCTATGACGACTATCGGGGCAATGTCGATCTGTCTGGGCCGCTGACGGAAGATCGCTCAGTGCGCTACCGGCTAAATCTGTCCTACGAAAACTACGGCAGCTTCCGCGACCTGGTGAATGGCGAACGACTGCTGGTGTCGCCAAGTCTGACCTGGGATCTTGGGCCGAGTACGTCCCTTAATTTCTACGGTCAGTATGCCCGCGATCGCGAAACCACCGACGAGGGCATTCCCTTCACCGCCGATGGGCCGCTGAATGTGCCCCGCAGCCGCTTTGTCGGCGAAGAGTTTGCCGAATTTTCCCAAGATCAGTTCACCCTGGGCTACCGCCTTGACCACAACGTTAGCGACAACTGGTCTCTGCGCCACAGCACCCAGTATTTGCAGTTCAGCCCCCAGCGAGTCGCTGCCTTCTATGACTCGGTAGATGAGGCGACAGGCGAGGTAGAGCGCACCCAGTTCTTTGCCGATGGTTACTACCGGCGGTTGTTTACCAACGTAGAAACTGTGGGTCGCTTCCAGACCGGGTCGATTGGCCATCAGGTGTTGATCGGGGCCGAGTACCGCAACGTGCTCGAACAACCTGGCTTTAGAACTGGCGGGCTAGCTTACCCCTCTATCAACATTTTTGACCCAGTCTACACAGGGACTCCCTTTCCCCGCGAGACCAATTTCTTTAGAGACGACACCATCAACACCTTTGGCATCTATGCCCAAGATCAAGTCGATCTACTGCCCAACCTCAAGCTGCTGGCGGGTCTGCGCTACGACACCAGCAACCAGTTTCGCACCACCCAACGGCTAGGGCGAGACCGAGCAGAGTTCACCCAGACCGACAGCGCCTTTTCCCCCCGCCTAGGGATTGTGTACGAACCGATTGAGCCGGTGTCGCTGTATGGCTCCTATACCCGCTCGTTTAGCCCTTCATTTGGGGCCTCTCGTAACTCTGAGGGGGCAACCTTCAGACCAGAAATCGGGCAGCAGTTTGAGATTGGCACCAAGGTAGATGTCACCGATACCCTCAGTGCGACCTTGGCCCTGTTTGATATCCGTCGCCAAAACGTTACTAATCCCGATCCCAACGACCGGACTCGTTCGATTCAAACCGGGGAAGTGGCCAGCCGGGGTATAGAACTGGGCCTAGGCGGAGAAATTTCACCCGGGTGGAACCTCACCGCCAACTACACGGCTCTAAATGCCTTTGTCAGCCGTGATACGCGCGACACCGTGGGCAATCAACTGGCCAACGTGCCCAACAACCAGTTCAGCCTGTGGAGCAGCTACGAAATCCAGGAAGGCAGCCTGCAAGGGCTGGGGGCTGGCCTGGGCTTGTTTTATCTAGACCAGCGCCCCGGCGATTTGGATAATAGCTTCACCCTGCCCAGCTACTTCCGCACCGATGCAGCCCTGTTCTACCAGCGCGACAGCTGGCAGGCACAGCTTAATGTCGAAAACCTGTTCAATATTAATTACTTCACGTCGTCGGATGAGTTTCAGTTTGCCAATCCGGGGGCACCGTTGACGGTGACGGCCAGGGTGGCGGTGGAGTTTTAGGAGAATGGAGGGTGCTAGGTAACAGGTAACAGGTGTTGGGTGTTGGGTGTTGGGTGTTGGGTGGGGCCGCAAACCGTAAACCCAAAAACCAGTAACCCATACCCGACATTCAATCCCTATCTACGGCAAAACGAGGTTACAAATTGCATTCACGGCTATCGAGAAATTGGTTTATTTGGGTGGGGTTGTGGCTACTGACCCTGGGGGTGGTGGTGGCGTGCCAGCGATCGCCTCAATCTACAGGGTCAGTTGATGCGACTGACTGCACGGTGGTGGAGCATGTCGCGGGGACGGCTTGCGTGCCCAATCAGATTCAGCGGTTGGTGACGCTGGATGGGGTGGCGTTTGAGTATGCGATCGCGGCTGGCCTTGACCCGATCGCGACGGTTGCTTCTGACTTCCAGGCTCCCCTAGAGCCGCTGATCACCGATGCTCAAAACATTGGCAAAGGCGGTGAGCCCAATCTAGAAGCCATTTTGGCGCTGAAGCCCGACTTGATTGTGGGGCAAGATGCCCATCAGGGCATCTATCCGCAGCTGGCCCAGATTGCCCCTACTGTGCTGGTGTCCTTTGAGCACAGCGGTCAGTGGAAGGAGGTGTTTTTGACCATGGGAACGGCGCTGAATCAGGAGGCAGCTACCCAAGCCGCCCTAGAGGCGTATCAGGCGCGCGCGGCAGAGTTTCAAGCCCAAATGGGGGAGGGTTTGAATGACCTTCAGGTCTCGGTGATTCGCCTGTATCCCGACACGATCAACCTGTATCTCAAAGACTCTTTCTCTGGCACGGTGTTGCAGGATGCCGGGCTGGCCCGCCCCCCTGCTCAGGATGTCGGAGCAACGGAGGCCGTACAGCGGTTTGGTAACCCTATTCAAACCAGCATCAGCCGCGAACTGTTTGAGCAGGCCGATGGGGATGTGATTTTCTTGTGGACGGGGGAGAACACCGCTGAAGAAAATGCGCGCCTGCAACAAAAGCTGGATGAGCTAGAGCGCGACCCCCTTTGGCAGCAGTTGAAGGCGGTGCAGGCGGGGCGGGTCTACCGGGTGCCCAGCTACTGGATCGGCAGCGGCCCGATCGCCGCCAATGCTATTCTGGATGACCTGTTTACCTATCTGGTGGAGCCATCGTAGCCATGCCCGACCAGCTGATTGTGTGTAAAAGCTGCGGCTTTACCGCCGACGAAGAAAAGCGCGATGGGGAGACGGGTGGTGCTCACCTGCTCAAGCAGTTGCAAGCCCTGCATGAGCAGTGGCCTCGCAGAGATGAGCTGGCGATCGCAGCCACCGGGTGTCTATGCATTTGTGAAAAGCCCTGTGCGATCGCCTATGTGGGCAGCGGCAAACCCACCTATCTGTTTACCGACCTCAACCCCACCACCTGCGCCGCCGACCTGCTCACCGCCGCCGAACTCTACCTCGACAGCGACGATGGCATGGTGCCCCTATTTAAGCTGCCCGATGAGCTTCAATCTCACAGAACAGCGCGAATTCCGCCTGCGCATTGAGTGAATTAGGCTGTTGTCATTGAATTAAAACTGCCGGGGGTTTGGGCGGAGCGATCGCGCATGGATGGTGAAGGAATTTGTGCGTTTAGGACAAGGAACTGGGTAGGAAAACCATCAGGGAATCGGATTACGCTGGCGCTTCAGCCGACCTACAGAAACTCAAACGATCAGGAATCTCGAATTTCGATTACTTCCCCTGGAGCAATTGTACTCAGCACGCTACAAACGTCAGGTATGAGAGGCACTAAATCTGGCAGCCTATTACTTTGTGCTACAAGAACAATAACTGCCACGCCAGCTTGTTCTAAGTTCTGCTGATACTGCAGATTTTGATCCGTTGTGAGTAGAATTTTGAAGCCCGCTTGATTCATAAGCCGCAGCAATTCACCATTCTTTTTGCCAGACCAGCCCATCTCAACAACGGTGCGTATATCGTAATCAGCTAGTTCGCGCTTAAAGGGCCGTGGGGCACATTCATCAAGCAGGATTCGCATAGGCTGTCAGCATTTCCTTTGCTAACTCAAGAGCTGCGATCGCTTGCTCACGCCTAACGCTCGGAAAATGATCCAAGAATTCATCGAGTGGATCACCGGCTTCGAGATAGTCAAGCAACGTTTTCATTGGCACACGAGTTCCAACGAAGACAGGTGTTCCTCCAAGAATGTCAGGGTCGCTATGAATAACACGTGCTATGGCTGTCATATTAGCTATCTAGTTGCAAACATGCCTTCAATCTTAGCCTACAACTCCTGCTCAGAACTTTCGTTGACGGTGATCGCAGGTGACGACGGTAAAAAGTAGGTGGCTGCTGGGGTTTGGGCGCGGCGATCGCAGCTACTGGGTGCCTGTGTATTTGTGAAAAGCCCTGTGCGATCGCCTATGTGGGCACCGGCAAACCCACCTATCTGTTTACCGACCTTGACCCCACCACTTGCGCCGCCGACCTACTCACCGCCGCCGAACTCTACCTCGACAGCGACGATGGCATGGTGCCCCTATTTAAGCTGCCCGATGAGCTTCAGTCTCACAGAACAGCGCGAATTCCGCCTGCGCTTTGAGTGAATTAGGCTGTTGTCACTGAGTTAAGACTGACCAGTGCCAGCTAGCGAAACCCAATGCCTACCATTAGCTTTGCACTCCACCTGCACATCCTAGAGTTATGCCCAATAGGTGATTCCTATGCAATATCACAGCAGGTTAGGAATAAGATTGCTCTGGGATTGTTAGGTTTCCTTCGTCAACCCAACCTACAGGAGATCTGCGATCACACTAGAATCCTTTCTATGCAAAGGCTCTAGTCCCTTTGAAATGCTCCCTGGTTATAAAAGCCGCTACATCATGCCTCCTCTAGCCTATAGCTTCTTATATTAGCCGCTTTCCTCAACTCCTTGAGCCATGATATTTTTGATTCTCTCACAGAACTCTAGGAAAAGTTGAAAAGTTTGAAGATCTTGAGGCTGAGCCTGTACTCTTTTCTGAAGCTCGTCGAAATAATATCTTTCTTTGGCATTCTTAGGATTTTTCTTGCTATATGTTGTATTCCTCGACCTGAAAACTTCTCGCAGATATTCATAATGAAAGTCAGCATGGTTCCTCATCTCATACTTCCCCATTTCTTCAGGGTCGCTCTGAGAGACATCGTAGTAATTTACGTAGTCCATCAATGGAGACTCCAACGGTTGCCTAGAGTCAAAAATCTTCTTATTGCCTAGAAGCCAAGTTTCTATACAACGATTTTGAACAATAATTTCAACTTTAGTTTTTCCTAGATCAATTGCTTTATTACTGATAAAGTCACGAATATAGCAATCCTATTTGATTCATGAAAAGGATCCATATCGATGCATTTTGGGGAAATCGAACACCTCTAGCCTGAAAAACTGCTCGAAGAGGGCTTTAAGCGCAGAAAAGCAGGGGCGTAGCCCGGACATCCGTCTAAGC
>JBBSKN010000031.1:0-36889 GCA_038256265.1 Phormidesmidales cyanobacterium | reverse complement strand
CACCCGCCCTATGTGACCGAGGCGACGAAGTGGGCCCAGGGCCAAACCCTAGCCATTCGCCAGAACCTGCGCTGGGTGCTCGACCAGGTGGCCGCGGCGGTGCCCGAGATTGGCACCCACCGCCCGCCGGTCAACCTGGTGTTCAACGGCCACGCCCACTGTTTTGAATATCTCAAGACTGAAGACACCGGCCACGCCGATAGCCACATGAACTGCGTGGTCTGCGGCGGCAGCGGCCTTAGCCTGCGGCGACAGCGGCCCGAGGGCACTGCGCTCTACGAACCTTGGGCCATCGATGCCGACGGGCAGACGGAGTTTAAACTAGTGGCCAAGTCACAGCTGTATACCGGTCTGACGGGTCACAAAGCCGAGCGGCGACGGCCCTATTCGTTTGTGCGCATCGACGTGACGGGGGATGAGTCGCCCCAGTTTGTGCTGACCCCCTACATTTCGGAGCGCTTTCACCAGGGGTGGGAGGAGTATGCGTTGGATCCGCTGGTGCTGAGTTAGGGGGAGTGGATGGGTGGATGGGTAGGAGTGAGGAGGGGGGATGGCAAATGGAGCGGGTAGAGGAGATTCTGCGGTTTTGGTTTGGCGACCCGGAGGATGCAGCGGGGGAGTATGGCCAGCAGCGTCAGGTGTGGTTTAAGAAAGACCCGGCGTTTGATGACATCATTCGCCAGCGGTTTTTGGGGGATGTTGAACAGGCCCTGGGCACTGCGCTGGAGGCCTGGCGCGAGCAGCCGCGTCCCTGTTTGGCGCTGGTGCTGCTGTTGGATCAGTTTCCGCGCAATCTGTTTCGGGGCGAGGCGCGTAGTTTTGCGGGCGATCGCATTGCCCTAGCCACCGCCTACCACGGCCTCGAGCGGGGTTACGACCAGCAGGTGCTGCCCGTAGAGCGCATCTTCTTTTATTTACCGCTGGAACACAGCGAGAATTTGGCCGATCAAGATCGTTCGGTGGAGCTGGCGAGATTGCTCCACGCTGCCTACCCTGAATTCGACAGCATCCTCGACTATGCCCTGCGCCACCGCGAGGTGATTCAGCGCTTTGGCCGCTTCCCCCACCGCAACGAGATCTTGGGCCGCGCAACTACGCTAGAAGAGGCAGCGTTTTTGCAGCAGCCGGGGTCGAGGTTTTGAGGGGTTTTAGGTGCAAGGTGCAAGGTGCAAGGTGCAAGGTGGAGGGTGTAGGGCGATCGTCCAGCCTTAAACCGTGAACCGTGAACCGTGAACTTATCCCCCTAACCGATAGCCTTTGCCGTAGACGGTGTGGATAATTGGCGGCGTGCCCTTAGGCTCAATTTTGCGGCGCAGCAGGCGCATTTGGGCGGCGACCACGTTGCTGCTGGGGGCTTCTTGGTCGCCCCAGACACCCTGGTAGATCTGCTCGTGGGTGAGCACTTGGTTGGGGTGGCGCAGCAGGTAGGCCAGCAGGCGAGTTTCTTTTTCTGAGAGTTCGGCGGGCTGGCCCTGGCGGTGGGCCAGCTGGTTGGCTTCGTCGAGGGTGAGATCGTTGTAGGCGAGCCGGGGCGACGAGGAGGCCTCGAGGTTAGGCGATCGCCGCAGCAGCGCCCGCACTCGGGCCAGCAGCTCGCGTAGCTCGAAGGGTTTGACCAGGTAATCGTCGGCCCCGGCGTCAAGGCCATCGACGCGATCATTGAGGGTGTCTTTGGCGGTGAGAAACAGGACGGGGGTGGTGTCTTGGCGCGATCGCACTTGTCGGCAAATCTCCAGCCCGCTCAGCCCCGGCAGCATCCAGTCAAGAATTAGCAGATCGTAGCCCCCAGAGCGAGCCAGGGTGCAGCCCGATTCTCCATTAGTGGCCACATCGACCGCGTAACCCTCTCGGGTGAGCAAACGACCTAGCGGGTCGGCCAACTCTACTTCGTCGTCAACGAGCAGGATCTTCATGGGAACGGTAGCGGAGAAGTAGTGGAGAATAGAGGAGCTTAACGCCAAAATTCTGCTGTTAGCAGGGTTGATAGATCGGTGCTAAGGGGACATTATGCCATGGTGAAACTGGCCCTACTCGACCCAGTTTTTGGCGCGATCAACGGCTTTCATCCACATTGCAAAGTTGTCCTGGGCTTCGGCCTGGCCAGCGCCGGGCTCAAACACGCGATCAATGGGGCGGCGCTCCACGAGGGCGCGATAGTTATCCCAAAACCCCACCGCTAGGCCCGCCGCAAAGGCCGCCCCCTGGGCGGTGACATCGAGCACCTCGGGCCGCTCCACCGGAATGCCCAGCACGTCGGCCTGGAACTGCATGAGAAAGTCATTGTTGCAGGCCCCGCCGTCGACCTTGAGCTGGCGAATCGGGGTACCCGCATCTTGGTTGACGGCATCGACCACTTCTTTGACTTCGTAGGCGATCGCTTCTAGCACCGCCCGCACCAGGTGCTCGCGCTGGGCACCCCCGGTTAGGCCGAAGAACGCGCCACGGGCACTCATATCCCAGTGGGGGGCACCGAGGCCGCTGAGGGCAGGTACAAAATAGACACCGTTGTTGCTGACCGCTTTTTGGGCGAGAATTTCAGTCTCGGCGGCGCTGGAAATTACCTGGAGGCCGTCGCGCAGCCACTGAATGCAGGCTCCGGCGGTGAACATGCTGCCCTCGATCGCATAACCAATATGGGGCTGATTGGCATCACCTATGGCCTCTGACCAGGCCACGGTGGAGAGCAGCTGATTCTGCGATCGCACCACCTCATCCCCGGTGTGCGACACCAAAAACGCGCCGGTGCCGTAGGTACACTTGAGCAGGCCGGGGCGATCGCAGCCATGGCCATAGAGCGCCGCCTGCTGGTCGCCAAAGATTGACGCGATAGGGATCTCCACCCCCAAAATTGATTTATCTGTGTAGCCAAACACCCCAACACTGGGCTTGATCGCAGGCATCATGTGGGGCGGAATGCCGAACAGGTCAAGCAGCGTGTCATCCCACTGGCCGCTGGAGATATTTAGCAGCATGGTGCGGCTGGCGTTGCTGTGGTCGGTGGCGTGCACCTGCCGCCCGGTCAGGTTCCACAGCACCCAGCTATCTACGGTGCCCGCCAGCACCTGGTCAAAGTCTACCGGCGGGTCGGCTTCTTTTTTGGCCTGCTCTAGCAGCCAGGCCAGCTTGGTGGCCGAAAAGTAGGCGTCGAGGACTAGGCCGGTGCGATCATAGATTTCGGCGGCCTTGCCCGCCTCGCGCAGTTGGTTGCACAGGGGCGCGGTGCGGCGGTCTTGCCAGACAATGGCGTTAGAAAGGGGTCGCCCGGTGCTGCTGTCCCACAGTAGACAGGTCTCGCGCTGCACCGTCAGTCCAATGGCGGCGATATCCGTCGGCTTCAGTCCGGCTTTAGAAATGGCTGACCCCATGGCCCACTCGATTTCTTCCCAAATTTCGCGGGCGTTGTGCTCAACCCAGCCCGGCTGCGGATAGTACTGGGTCAGCTCGCGATAGGCCTGGCCTGCGATCGCCCCCTCCCGATCAAAAATAATCGCCCGGTTGCCGGTGGTGCCCAGATCGAGGGCCATGATGTAGTTAGCAGTCATCGTACCTGTCGGGTTTGCAGCGCCAAAAGCTTAGCAAACTCCGCCCCACCCGGCCCCATCCCGAAGACAGATCTTTAATATCTGTAGCAGCATGAAATGTTAGGCACGAGCAGTAAATGGCAGCACGGTGACGTACATCAAAAACGTTGTTAGCTGTTGACGCCGCCGATCAGAATTGCCCGATTTAGCTAGGCCAACATACAGCTCAAACAAAACAATGGTTGGAATAGCTATTTCGTCAGGCGAAACATTGGCAATATTGCTTGCTACCTGACCCATACCCTTGAAGTAATAGATCGGTCGATTCCTTCTATGATGCTTCAAACCCTAACCTTCGGCCTAGCCCACCTCAAAGTTCGGTATCCCCCTCCCCCGATGCGGGGGCAATTGTGAAACAATTTTGAATATATTGACCGGATACTACCCCCTGCTGTTGCGCCCGGACACTGCGTTTATGAGGCTTGCTCCTTTGAAAGGATTCTGGATACCCCTGAAACAGCTACTGGTAACTGCGCTGACCGCGGTACTGATGGTTGCGGGGGCGATCGCTCCTCCGGCCTATGCCCAAACCCCTGCCGCTGCGGCGCACGGCGGCGAGAGCTTCGTTGCCGCCGCCGTGCGCCAGGTTGGCCCCGCCGTGGTGCGCATCGACACCGAGAAGACGATCACTCGCCAGGCGCGAGATCCGCTCTACGAAGACCCTTTCCTGCGCGATTTCTTTGGGGGCGGCTTCCCCCGCCAGCCTCAAGAAGAACTGCTGCGAGGCCAGGGATCGGGTTTCATCATTGACGACACCGGCAACATTCTCACCAACGCCCACGTGATCAACGGGGCCGACCGGGTGGTGGTCACCCTCAAAGATGGCCGCAGTTTTGATGCGATCGTCGAAGGGGTAGACGAAGTCACCGACCTGGCCGTGGTCAAAATTGATAATGGTGAAGACGATTTGCTGCCCGTCGCCAGCCTGGGCGACTCTGACGCGGTAGAGGTGGGCGACTGGGCGATCGCCGTCGGTAACCCCCTGGGCCTCGACAACACCGTCACCCTGGGCATCGTCAGCACCCTCAAGCGCACCAGCAGCGCCGTGGGCATTCCCGGCAAGCGGCTAGAGTTTATTCAGACCGATGCCGCCATCAACCCCGGCAACTCTGGCGGGCCGCTGGTCAACCAGCGGGGCGAGGTGATCGGCATCAACACCGCCATTCGCGCCGACGCCATGGGCATTGGCTTTGCCATCCCGATCAACAAGGCCAAAGAGGTCAAAGACATGCTGTCTCGGGGTGAAACTGTTGTCCACCCCTACATCGGTGTGCAGATCGCCAACCTCACTCCCGAGCAAGCCCGGCGCAACAACGCAGACATCAACTCTGGCCTCGTTTTGCCCGAGGTCGATGGTGTGCTAGTGATTCGCGTGCTGGAGGGCACCCCCGCCGCCGAGGCGGGTCTGCGCCGGGGCGACGTGATTTTGCAGGTCAACGGCACCGCCATTCGCAGCGCCGATGGGCTGCAAATCAAGGTTGAAAATACCAAGATCGGCGACACTATTGAACTCAGTATTCAGCGAGGCGATCGCCCCTTGACCGTGCAGGTTAAGACCGCCGAACTGCGCGACCAAGCCGACTAAAGCTTTCCCTCCAGAAAATCCAAGAGGAGCACCCACCCCCACCCCTCCCAGGAGGGGACGTCCAAGATAAAAAATCCACAATTTCCCCAGGAGATCACTCCCATGCAATCCACTGAAGACACCGGCACCCGCAAAATTCTCTCCGCCGTCAGCCACGGCTCGATCTTTTTCAATACCCTGGTACTGGCGATTGGCGTACCCATCGCTATTCTGCTGATTTCGAAAGATTCGGTAATTAAGGAAAGTGCCAAAGAGGCCATCAACTTCCACCTCAACATGTGGTTTTGGTGGACCGTCGCCGGCATCTTAGTTTGGCTGCTGGTCGGCATTCCCTTGTTATTTGTTTTAGGCATTGTGAACTTCATCATGCCGGTCTGGGCGATCATCCAGAGCATCACCAAGCCCAATATCGTCTTCCGCTATCCCTTGATTCTGCGGCTGGTCTAGAGCAGCTACACCACCGCGTATGCCAATGCCGCCCCTGTGCGATCAGTGATCGCGCAGGGGCGGCATTTATTTGACGACGCCGTGCCGTGGGTCACAGCCTTTCCTCTCCACCGAATTCACTCCCCACAATTCTTTCTGGCGAAAGGTTATTAAGTGCGATCGCACATCACGCTTCATTGCATTCCCCCGCTGCCCCCCGCGCTCCGCAAGACAATAGAGACAAGGGCTCAGTCCGCTACAGTTACCGGGAGGACACCCAATGTACCAAAAAATTCTCGTCGCCCTAGACAATGGCCCCACCAGCGAGGCCCTGTTTGCCCAGGCCCTAGAGCTAGCCCAGGCCACCGAGGCCGCCCTGTTGCTAGTTCACAGTCTGTCAAACCAAGAAGAAAGCAGCCCCCTGCCCATGTCGGGCCAGCTCAACAGTATCTACTGGGCACCGGGCACCGAGCTTGACCTCGAAGCCTGGCGGCAGGAGTGGGTACGCTACGAAACCGAGAGTTTAGATCGCCTGGGCGGCTTTGCGGCCCAGGCCAACACCGCCGGAGTCAGCACCGAATTTCGACAGCTGGTTGGCAATCCTAGTGCCGCCATCTGCAAAGCCGCCCAGGCCTGGGACGCTGACCTGATTCTCATGGGCAGCCGAGGCCGCAAAGGGCTGGCCGAACTGGTGCTGGGCAGCGTTAGCAACGATGTCATGCACAGAGCCCACTGCTCGGTATTAGTGATGAAAGCAGCAGCCCTTGAGGCCACCAAAGTTCCTGCGATCGCTGGAGTCGTTGGCTAATCACCTTATAACTGCGATTTTGGATTTTTGAATAGAACTGCGCCTGCCTCCTGGAGAACTTCTTCTTCAGGAGGCAGGCGTGATCAGGCCTAATACCAAATCTGAGTCGTATAACGCCGATTCCAAATAGGCAGCTTGCGTAGGGGCAAACGGTGTTTGCCCAGCCCAACCGGGGCTAGCCAATGCGGATTCAGTATTAAGACTGATCGACGATCTCTAGGGGCACGGCTGCATCCATCCCAGCACTGAAGCCACTTGGGAAATCGCCAGCACGAACCCAGACGGGATCCGAAAAACCCGGCAACCGCAAGGGGATGTAACAATTTGTGATCTTATCTTCAAATATCCCTGGGGAAAACAGAGAGAAAACCGTGGAAAAGCTCCTGCTTTAAAGGGGATAACTTCCCTGTTGTGATAGAAGTTGCCTCAGTCACTTCCACGGCTGTGGAAACTGAAGCCAGTTTTCCAGGTGTTTTCCCCAACAGTGTTAGCAGTACAGCCTATATCTGACAAACAATTCAGCGGTTCTCCCCAGTTTCCACAGCCCCTTCTACTACTACGATCTTTAAAATTTTTCTCTTTCCGGAGGGCCAACTTGAATTAACAGGGGCAGCGTTGGTAGGGCCAGAAAAGGGTGATAGGATGAACACCCAATCGAAAAGTAGCTTCTTTGAGAAACGCCAAGAGGCTCTTGCAGCAAAGGATCCAGCCTTGCGAGATGCAGCCAAAAGAGCGCTTTAACCGGGAAACTATGGCAAAGGTGAGATACTGCTAATACAGCATTAGCCAACCCCCACAGACGGGGGTGCGGTGCTGGAATTCCGGGTCAATTGCGTTTCTTTTTCTCCGTTGCCATGAAGTTTATCTGCCCCCAGAACGAGCTGAGTGCCCAACTGTCGTCGGTCAGCCGCGCCGTGTCGTCGCGCCCCAGTCGGCCCGTGTTGGCCAACATTTTGGTCAAAGCTGATATCGAAAGCCAGTCAGTCACCCTAGTGGGCTTTGATGAGGTGCTCGGCATCGAAACTCGATTTGCCGCCCAGGTCGAAGAACCTGGCACCCTCACCCTGCCCTCTAAGCTCTGGGGCGACATCGTCTCGCGCCTGGCCAACGAAGACATCACCCTAGAGTCTGAGGGCGACAGTACTACCGTTACGCTCACCTCATCCTCCGGGCGCTACGAGGTGCGAGGGCTGAGTGCCGAAGACTACCCCTCCCTGCCCACGGTGGAAGATGGCGAGGCGATTTCGCTCTCGGCTGAGGGGTTGCTGAATGGTCTGCGCGGCTCGCTCTTTGCCACCAGCGGCGACGAAACCAAACAGGTGCTCACCGGGGTGCATCTGCTCTCTGAAACCGATGCCCTAGAGTTTGCCGCCACCGACGGCCATCGCCTAGCTGTGGTGCAAACCACTGATGAGTCGGCCACCGACACCCCAGCGATGGATGTCACCGTGCCCGCTAAGGCCCTGCGAGAGCTAGAGCGCATGATTCAGGGCTACAGCTCGAATGAGCCGGTGGCCCTGCGGCTCGACGAAACCCAGGTGCTGTTTGACTTGGGGGCGCAGCGCCTCACCACCCGCCTGCTCGAAGGGCAGTACCCCAACTACCGGCAGCTGCTGCCCAAGCAGTTTGCCCGCCAGGTCACCGTTGATCGCAGACTGCTAATGGCCAGCTTAGAGCGCATTGCCGTCTTGGCCAGCCAGAAAAACGACATTATCAAAATCACCCTCAACCCTGGCGAGCAGAGCATTTCCCTCTCGGTCGAAGCTCAGGAGGTGGGCAGCGGTCGCGAAGAGCTGCCCGCCCAAGTCACTGGTGATGAGCTAGATATTGCCTTTAACGTGCGCTATTTGCTGGACGGGCTGAAGGCGTTTGACACGACTGAAGTGCAACTGCAGTGCAACGCGGCGACTAGCCCAGCGGTGTTTGTGCCCTTGGGCGAAACCAAAATTACCTACCTGGTCATGCCGGTGCAGATTCGGGGGTAGGCCAAAGTTATTTTGCAGAGATATTAAGTGTTGCAAAACAAATCTATTTTTGACTTACAAGAGCAGGCTGAATTGAGTAGGCTAATGATATGCGTACTCGTTACGAGTATGGCTTCAGGCTAATGCAAGCGTCTGAATATTTGAGTTCAAGGCTCAATGTGTGGTTATCCCCAAAATTTGCTAAGCCGGCTCAAAGAAAAGGTTTGACTGTGGCGCATACCATAGAGACTTAATGTTGTTTATAGCTTTGCTAAAAAGGGTAGAGCCAGATTTCTAGGCTAGGGTTAAAAGCTCTACTCATCAATCTCGTAGTTAGGAACTCATCGTTAGGCAGGGTCTAACCGATATTAAAGTCGAGTGAGGAGATGGGCCAATGCTGTTCCAGCCTGGGGGGGAGAGCCTGTCCTCTAAGTAACGTCTCGAATGGTTTTAAAAGACGGGTTGATACGATCTTTCAATAGCAAATTTCTTTGAACACAAAACGGTGGTGGCGTTTGCGGTGCCGAGAGCGTTTAGCTGCCCGTATTCTCCGCGTCAATTGTTATCCGACAACGAGTTTGATGAAACTTTAACAGGAAAGGAATTATGACGAGTAGCCAAATCAAATGTCCGTTCCCCATGAGCGGGAAGTTAATGGAAATCTGGCAGGCTATATCATCTGTGCTGGGATCAAGTAGCGCAGAAACGCCTGAAACCGGTACACCTCAATCTACGCCACAGTCCGCGACCCCCAATGCCGTCGGTAGCACCAGTAGATGCCCTGTGTTGGGCGGCCCCCAAACTCGGCTTGGGACTACAAACCGAGACTGGTGGCCGAAGTCTTTGGATCTCAACATGCTGCATCAGCACTCACCGATGGCCAACCCCATGGATGAGGCGTTTAACTACGCTGAGGCGTTTAAAAACCTTGACTTAGCGGCCCTGCGGGCCGATATCTATGAGCTGATGACCACCTCGCAGGACTGGTGGCCCGCCGACTACGGCCACTACGGGCCACTGTTTATTCGCATGGCGTGGCATAGTGCTGGCACCTATCGCATTGGCGACGGTCGCGGCGGCGCAGGCTCGGGTAGCCAGCGGTTTGAACCGCTCAACAGCTGGCCCGACAACGCCAACCTCGACAAGGCGCGCATGCTGCTGTGGCCCATCAAGCAGAAATACGGTAACAAAATTTCCTGGGCCGACTTGATGATCTTCGCGGGCAACTGCGCCCTAGAGTCGATGGGCTTCAAAACCTTGGGGTTTGCCGGTGGGCGGGTGGATGTCTGGGAGCCAGAGCAAGACATCTACTGGGGTGCTGAGCAGGAATGGCTCGGCAATGAGCGCTACGAAGGCGATCGCGTGCTGCATGATCCCCTCGCTGCCGTGCAGATGGGACTGATCTACGTCAACCCCCAAGGGCCAGACGGTGAGCCTGACCCCCTCGGCTCCGGGCGCGATATTCGCGAGACCTTTAAGCGAATGGCGATGAACGACGAGGAGACCGTCGCTCTCACCGCTGGCGGACACACCTTTGGCAAATGTCACGGGGCGGGCGAGGAGACCCATCTTGGGGAGTCGCCAGGGGGGGCCACCATTATGGATCAGGGCCTGGGCTGGAAGAGCAGCTTTAACACGGGGGTCGGTGTCGATGCCATCACCAGCGGCATCGAAGGGGCCTGGACCCCCACTCCGACCCAGTGGGACAACAGCTATCTCGAAACCCTGTTTAAGTATGACTGGGAGCTGACCAAGAGCCCCGCTGGTGCGTGGCAGTGGAAGCCCAAGGGCGACGCGGGGGCGGGCACCGTGCCCGACGCCCACGATCCGTCGAAACGGCACGCCCCGATGATGACCACGGCGGATATGTCGATGAAGATGGACCCGATCTACAACCCGATCGCCCGGCGCTACCACGACAACCCCGATGAGTTGGCCGAGCAGTTTGCCAAGGCCTGGTTTAAGCTCACCCACCGCGACATGGGGCCGCGATCGCGCTACCTCGGCCCCGAGGTTCCCCAGGAAGAGTTCCTCTGGCAAGATCCCGTTCCCGCCGTCGACCATGACCTGATTGACGAGCAGGATATGGCCGCCCTCAAGGCCAAGATTCTCGAATCCGGGCTGTCGGTCTCTCAATTGGTTTCCACCGCCTGGGCATCGGCCTCCACCTTCCGCTGCTCCGACATGCGTGGCGGAGCGAACGGGGCACGCCTGCGCCTTGCGCCCCAGAAAGATTGGGAAGTCAACCAGCCCAAGCAGCTGGCCACGGTGCTGCAAACCCTGGAGGGCATTCAGCAGGAGTTCAACGGTTCGCAGTCGGGCAACAAGCGGGTTTCCCTGGCCGACCTGATCGTGCTGGGCGGCTGCGCGGGCGTCGAGCAGGCGGCGAAAAATGCCGGTCATGACGTGACGGTGCCCTTCACGCCGGGCCGCATGGATGCCACCCAAGAGCAAACCGATGTGGAAGCCTTTGAACCCCTAGAGCCAAAGGCCGATGGGTTCCGCAACTACACCAGTGGCAAGCACAGCGAATCGCTGGAAGAGCTGTTGATTGACCGGGCGCAGCTGCTGTCGCTGTCGGCCCCGCAGATGACAGCGCTGGTGGGCGGCCTGCGCGTTTTGGGGGCAAACGTTGGTGGGTCTAAGCACGGCGTCTTCACCGATCGCCCCGAGACCCTGACCAACGACTTCTTTGTCAACCTGCTCGACCTGGGCACGACCTGGAAGGCGACCTCTGAAGATGAGTATGAGTTTGAGGGGAGCGATCGCAAAACCGGCGACCACAAGTGGACCGCTACGCGAGTTGACCTGATCTTTGGCTCTAACTCGCAGCTCCGCGCCCTAGCAGAAGTCTACGGAGCTGCAGACGCGCAGCCGAAGTTTGTACATGATTTTGTGGCCGCGTGGGACAAGGTGATGAATCTGGATCGCTACGACCTCAAAGCAGTTCAGGCGACCAGCTCTGCCCGAGGTTTCTAAGCTTCGGATCAGTGAGTCTAGACCAACACAAAGGGGGCGTTCCAAGCTAAGTTGGAACGCCCCCTTTGTTATTGTGCCTGTACGTCAAAGTTGCCCACAGTTCTAACAGCTTCGCGCATCATCAGTGGCACGCCTGCTAGCACCGCCGAGCCGAGTCTATTGGACGGGCGTGTTGTCTGTGTGGATGCGCTTGTTGGGCTACTTGTCGCTAGTACGGGAAGAGAAAGGCCGCTTGCACATTGACTTCGTTTCCGTGCTCAAAGAAAGCAGAGATGCGGTTTGCAGAGCGCTCCAGTATCGCTTCGCTGCGGCCATTACCCATCTGTCGAAATTGAGGGAGGACAAGAAATAGGTAGTCCGCCTCGCGGCAGATATGACACTTCCACACATCGAGCAAGTCCATGTTGTTGGCAAGGATTTTACCCCGCTCAACTTCCATTAGGATCCCTGTGTCCAGAACCGGCAGGTAGTAGTCGGGGCGTATTCGGGAGCTCTTATACAGGCTGAACAATCCGTTCCGCTCGCTGGCAAAGCCCATCTCCGTCGCCTTGGGAAGCAGGATATTCTGAATACTGTGGCTGCTTGCGCCAAGCGAGTGAGCAGCTGTCAGTTGGGCAACCACCTCAGGTAGGCTCATGTAGGCCGCTATCTCGTCGGCTACGCGGCGAACAAGAGCAAATGCCGGATGCACATCGGCATCCTTGCGGGCAAATACGAGCATGTGATCGTCTATTTATATGGACACCCTTCAGTAAGCCCAACTATGTCTTAAAGTGTCAAGTTTGCTAAATAAGACCGTCTGCGCTCGGTATTATCTGTTACATCTGCGCGATGACACCTGCGTCTTATGGAATTAGACCTTATATTTGCCGGATAAGTCTAGAATTTCAGGAATTTCCGGCATCTGCCAATGCCATCCCTTCAATGGGCCGTCAAGTATCCCGCTTCGACAGACTCGTCAATGACCTCCAGTACAAAGGGCCACAGCTCTGGTGCGCCCGTTTCTACTGGGGCCATGCGCTGCATGACCTGGGCGCGGCTGATGTGGTGCTGCTTCCAGGTGCCGCCCTGGGTCTGCCAGTTGTGCAGCAGGGGCTGAATGCGATCCATCGAGGCGGCAAAGCGGGCCGTGGGGGTCGCCTGGGCCTCAAACTCGTCCCACAGCTGGCGGAGTTCTTGGTTAGTAGGCGAAGGCAGCAGGCCAAAAATGCGATCGGCGGCCTGCTGTTCGCGCTGGGCTTTATCGTCATGCCCCGCCGCGTCGTAGCAAAAGGTATCGCCCGCGTCGATCTCCACCAGGTCATGGATCAGCACCTGGTGGATGGCCCGCGGCACATTCACCCCTGTGGGGGCGTACTCGGTCAGCACCAGCGCCATCATCGCCAGGTGCCAGGAGTGCTCGGCGCTATTCTCTCGGCGGGAGGCATCGATCAGCTGGGTTTGGCGCAAAACCTGCTTGAGGCGGTCGATCTCGATGACGAAGGCAATTTGTTGCTGGAGCCGTTGGTCGGTCATGGGGGGCAAGTGTTATAGTAGAGATGACTCGGACCCATGCGGTCGCAACGCCCAAATCATGTCAGGACCGGAAGGTAGCAGCATTACGGGATGCTTGTAACAGGCGTGGACTCCGGGTCTTTTAGTTATTGGCCTAAATTAGCTATTGACCTGAATGGACTTCGCTACACCGTTCCAGGCGCTAGAGTAACGTAAGATTTCTGAGCATGCTCAATTTTTCTGGGTTTGCTTAGCCTGAGGTGAGGGGGTAGGGTTTTCCGCCTTGAGACGGCGTACCATTGCCCCTGGTCAGGGGGCCAGCATCTTTTCTAAGCTGGCATTGTGTACAGATCAATAAAGGGGCTGCTAACCATGGCCGGGTTTGGAGATTTGGTTAAAAAAGCGTTTTACCTGGGGGTTGGGGTTGCCTCCTACGCAGGTGAGAAGGCGGGTGACACCCTCAAAGATTTTCGTGAGCAGACCCAGGGTATTGTCAATGAGCTGGTGGCGCGGGGCGAAATTACCGCCGAAGAGGCCCAGCGCCTGGTCAACGAGATGGTCAACCGTGCTCAAGACACGGCGACTAGCGCAGGCGAAAACCTGCCGCAGCCCCGGCCCATTGAAATTTTGGACGACGATGCCGCTATAGTCGTCAACCCTACCGAGGCCCAAACGGCGGCCCTGCGGGAGCAGGTGGCGGCCCTACGACAAGAATTGGATACCCTGAAGCAAAAGTCGAGTAACTAGCCCATGGATGACTGGTCGAAGCAATGGTTTGATGCCTTTGGTAATGCTGTGGAGGATTTTACCCAACAGCTCTCTGAAGATACAGAACGCTGGTTTGATACTTTGACGGAGCAGTTGGCCAGCGCCTCAGATGCCCTGGTGCACACCACAGATCAGTGGGCTGAGCAGGTGCAAGAAGCGATTGATCCTGAGATAGATCGCATTGTCGGCGAGCTAAGCCACGTGGTAGAGCCGTTTCGAGTGACGATCTCCGCCGAGGTTGACTACGTAGCCGACGAGCTAAACGAAATTTTAGGGCCACTGGTGACGGGCCTATCGGGCCTCGACCAGTGGTTTGAAGAAGTCTCTGCCCCCCTCAACAGCACGGTGGAGCCACTACTGCAAAACTATCCGGCCTGCGTGGGCTGTCGCAATTTTTGCGGTCAGTCTTACGGGGGCAATACCCTGGTGTGCGCCATGCACCCCTTTGGCCCCGAAGAAGAACGCCACTGCTCTGACTGGGAATCGGTCTGGCCGCAGTCAAACGATCAATAGTGACTGATAAAGATCAGACGACTTCTCGAAAACTTCCTCCCTAATGGTGGGCATTGCCCACCCTACAGTGGCTACAGACAGTCACCAGATATAGCGGAGATCTGCTTTTCTGGAAATCTCCTAAAGCAGACAACATGACAGGCGCGGGGTGCTCAACCAACCCGCGCCTATCACTTTAATAGAGGGAAGAAATGGCCGACGGGGCCTTGGCCCTGGCCGATCCCCAGGGCGTGCCTGAGGGCATTGGTGACGTAGTCTTTGGCGGCTTTGACCGCCGGTAGGGGAGCTTTGCCCAGGGCCAAGTTGGCGGTGATCGCCGCCGACAGTGTGCAGCCTGTGCCGTGGGTGTTTTGGGTCTCTACGATCTCGGCTTCGAGTACAGTCACCTCGCCCCCGTCAAACCAGACATCGGTACTGCGTAGAGAATCCGCCATGCCACCGCCTTTGACCAGTACGGCCTGGGGGCCGAGTTGGTAGATCTGGCGGGCGGCGGCCTCCATGTCGGCCAGGGTCAAAATGTCTAACCCGCTGAGCAGCTGGGCCTCATAGCGATTGGGGGTGACAATGCAGGCCTGGGGAATTAGCTTTTGGGTGAGGGTGGCGATCGCATCGTCGTCAATCAGCTGTGCCCCAGTGCGCGACACCATCACCGGATCGACCACCAGCGGAATCCTGTGAGGTAGGGCATCTAGCGCCTCGGCCACCACCTGAATAATGCCCTGGTTGAGCAGCATGCCGGTTTTCACTCCCTGCACCGCAATATCACTGGTAATCGCTTCAATTTGAGCGATTACAGCCTCCGGCGACAGCGCATCAACCCGCGTTACCCCCAGGGTATTTTGAGCGGTGACGCAGGTGAGGGCGCTGGTGCCGTGGATGCAGTGAAAGGCAAAGGTGCGCAGATCGGCCTGAATGCCCGCGCCGCCGCCGCTGTCGGAGCCAGCGATGGTGAGGGCCGCAGGCCAGGAAGATGACAGGGTCATAGCTAGCGGTTGTTGTTTGGTCGCCGCCGCTGCAAAAATTCGGGAATGTCTAGCCCGGCCCCCAAACCACCGGCACCGCCGCTGGCGGGCGGGGTGATGGGCGGTGCTGCCAGAGTGCGCTTAAAGGGGGTAACGCGGGCCACGTCTAGCTCGGGCTGCGCCCCAGCGCGGGTGTTAAAGCCGGTGGCAATCACGGTGATGCATACCTCGCCCTGCATGCGTTCGTCGATCACCGCGCCAAAGATAATGTTGGCGTTGGGGTCGACCCCTTCGTAGATGATCTCGGCGGCGGCGTTGACTTCGTGGAGGGTGAGATCTGTCCCGCCGGTGACATTAAACACTGCCCCAGACGCGCCGTCGATGGAAGACTCTAGCAGCGGAGAGGAGATGGCGGCGATCGCCGCTTCCCGCGCCCGCGACTTGCCCGACCCCATGCCAATACCCATCAGGGCGGTGCCCGCGTCGGCCATAATGGCGCGCACGTCTGCAAAGTCAACGTTGACCAGACCGGGGATGGTAATGATGTCAGAGATGCCCTGCACCCCCTGGCGCAAAATATCGTCGGCGGTGCGGAAGGCCTCCTGCACCGGGGTCTGTTCTGAAATCACCGACAGCAGCTTGTCGTTGGGAATGATGATCAGGGTATCGACCCGGCCTTGGAGAGCCGCAATGCCCTCATCGGCCTGGTTCATGCGGCGGCGACCCTCAAAGGTAAAGGGGCGGGTGACAACGCCCACCGTTAGCGCCCCGGCTTCTTTAGCGACCTCGGCCACAACGGGGGCCGCGCCCGTGCCGGTGCCGCCACCCATGCCGGCGGTGATAAACACTAGGTCAGACTCTTCGAGGGCGGCGGCAATTTCTTCTCGTGACTCCTCGGCAGCCTTTTGGCCAATGGCAGGGTTACCCCCTGCCCCTAGCCCCCGGGTCAGCTTTTGGCCGATGTGCAGACTGTTGGTTTGAGTATTGTTGTCGAGGGCCTGGGCGTCGGTATTGACCGACCAAAATTCAATGCCCACTAGGCCACTGCTAATCATGCGGTTGACGGCATTGCAGCCGCCGCCGCCTACCCCAATTACCTTAATGCGGGCGACGCTGCTGGGCAAAGCCGTGTTGTGCGTGTATGTTTCTCCGGGCATAGCTCTGGCATTGTGGGGTTGACTGGATTTAAACTCGCCATGGCTAAAGGGGTTAGACGGCCTAGCAAAGGCGGTCACAGCCTCAGCTGACGGACGCGGGTTAGAGGTCACAGTCTCAGCCTGGGGAAGCGAGTAAGCGTCGTAGCCGGCATCACTGTGGCCAGCGCCGTTGCCCTGATGGTCGTCGGGGAGCATAGAACTTGAGGCTGTAGACACTATATTAATTACCCATAGTAGATAACCGAAGATAACACCTAAGCCCTAAGAATCTAAACCCCGGCTGATTCTAGACAACTATAGAGTACTTCGCCGGAAAAAAACAAATCACTTAGGCAAGCTTTAGGCTACTTGATTTAACCACTGAAATTAGAAAAATCATTCCCTTGACAGAAAGATATTGAGCGCCTATATGAATCCTAAATATGACCATAAGCCCTCTCCTCAGCGGCCGCTGCAAGCGGTGGAAACTATCTCTCTAGCGCGGCTTACCACTCTTCAGAGCCAGTCTTAAGGGCCACTCTCAGGAGTTGTGTTGACGGGCCTTTCTACTACCGCTATGGAGGGGGCATCGGGGTTGCTCAGGTCAATGCGGGCGACCTCAGAGTCGGTGAGCTGGCCGGGCAGGTTACGCATTTTGTCGAGGGTGGCCAGCTGCTGCTCTAGCTCTGGGGTGTAAGGGCCAAGGTAGACCGTGCCGAGGGCGGTCTCTAGCACCAGGTTGTTGGGGTCTTGCCAGTCAATCTCCGTGATGGCTACCGGGCTGCTGTGGATAGTCTCGTAGATCTGCGGCCAATAGCGCTGGTACTGGGGCTGAATGCCCCGCAGTTGTAGGGCAGGCAGCTGCGGCGAGGCGGCACCGATACCAAAGCTGGCCAGGGGCATCCAGGCGCCGTGGGCGTCGAGAAACCCGGCCTGGAGATACTGGGTGTCGCTGGTGTGATCGGCGCTGCCCACGGGCAGCACCACTGCGACGGGCACCCGCTCCTGCACCCGCAGGTTGAGGCGGGGCGGCAGCAACTGGCGGGTGACTTTGGCAGAGACCAGAGGGCCACGATCGCGCAGCTGCCGCGCCAAAATTTCAGGCTCCACCTTCATCAGCGGCTGTGGATAGTCTAGCGGCACCAAGTTTTGTACCGCCTCATCGCTGAGCAGGTGGTTGCCGCTGACGTTAATCTGATCGGGGCTGTAAATCAGCCAGGTGGGGCGGGTGGTGCCCCAAAACACGGCGGCGGTTAGACCAGAGAGAGCCCAAAACCGCCATAGCGCCTGACTAATGGAAATGCGCCGCCGCCGTCTCAGGGTTTGCCGCCGATGTTTAAGCTGGTCGCGAGAAAGAGGAGAAACGCGGGTCATGGCATCAGTTAATTAGGGCCAGCAAGGCCCAGTCAGTAGGGCCAGAAGGCCCATAGGGAAGAAGCTACCAAAAAACGCAGGCCGCAGGGGCAAGCGCTAACTCTGGGCCGCCTTCAGGATGATGCCGATTTTAGCGCCTGGAGAGATTGATGCAATGCTTTTTCCCAGCGGCGGGCCAAATCTGCGTCAGTAAAGGGAATGTAGTAGGTTTCACCGCTGTCGGTAGCCAGGGCCAGCTCAATTTTTCCTTTGGTAGGCAGCGGCTCGTCGGCGATCGCCTGACTGTTGATCGTCTGGCCGTTAATCTGTAGCTGTAGGGTAGCGACCTGCCCTAGCGACAGGGTGGTCATGTCGATGGGGCCTTGGCGGGTGGGTCGTCCCCAGGTGAGGTCGTCGCCCCGCTGACCCAGCATAGATTTAATGTCGTATTTACTGCGATCAAACCCGGTAGCCCAGGCTTCGTAGGCCTGCACCTTTTTAAATTCGTGCCAGCCCGCCCAGGCTAGGCCAATAAACACCGCCAGTAGGGGCAGCCAGAGCAGTCCTCGTTCCATAGGTGCAGGGGATGCAGAAGGGGATGTGGGGTACCCAGCTTGAGCCGGGACATACTCTGTATCCTAAACCCTGGGCAGCCTGGGCAGAGATCCCCGCGCTCTGCCCAGGCAAAATGTCCTCAGTAAAATGTAAAGACTTGCTACGGCAGGCAGCAGAAATTCGCGCCCCCGTGGAAAAGTAAGCCTTAGGCAGGCGCTCTGCTGACCCGATCTATTTTACGGAGGCTGGTACATTGACATTTCTACCTCTTTTGGCGGCGGTTCCCCACACCCCTAGCTGGAGCCCCAAGGTGGCGGCGGTGATGATTGTTTGCAACATTCTGGCCATTGTCATTGGCAAGTTAACCATTAAATACCCGAGTGCACCGCCCGCGATGCCCTCCCCCAGCCTATTTGGTAATTTTGGGCTGCCCGCCGTGCTGGCGACCACCAGCTTTGGCCATCTGATCGGGGCTGGCGTTATTCTGGGCCTGGCTAACCTAGGGGTGCTCTAGGGCAGAACTATAGCCATCGCCGCCCGACGCTTAACCCTCGACCGGAGACAAGATCTGACCCTGGTCGAGGGTAGGCAGCATCCGGGTCAGCAGGCTAGGTTGGCAGGGTATCAGGGTTTACCTGGGGCTGGGTGTCGGTGCCGGGATAGTGGATTGATTTGAGATACCAGAAAGCCACTGCCACGGGCAGCACGTAGCGATCCCAGGGGATGGCTTTCATCATGATTAGGGTGTTGAACAGAATCACCCCAAACAACAAACCAGGCTGAGAAAACCGCAGACAGGCCAGCAGGGCCAGACAGTAGTACATCGCCATAGACCCGTAGAGCGGCAGCACCTTGGCGACTTGCCCCATGGTGCCGTAGGGAGTGTACAGGGGCGGAAAAATCAGGCAAAACCCGAGCAGACCGGCCGCAATCAGCAGCCCTTTCGGCCAGTTGTGGCGCAGGGTCTGGAGGGGAGCCTGGGGACGAAACAGCAGCCATTCTGGAATGACGATGTAGGCCCCGATAAAGGCGAGAAAGTTGATCGCCCCGCCGGGGGTGAGGGCCAGGGTGCTTTTTTGTACCTCAGGAGATTTATCGGCGATCGCCGTGGCTGGGGCTAGCCCGCCAAACAGCGCCACCCAGCCCAAAATTGACAGGCAGGCCAGGGCCGGGGCCTGCCACCGCTGGTGCTGGCGGGGGCTAACCGGCTGCCCTAGCTGCTGCTGGGCGGCGGCCAAAAATTCGTAGGTGGTGATCGCCGCCGGAAAGGCCAGCATAAACTGCCGCGAGGCGATCGCCAGCACAAAGGCCAGACAGCTCAACCAGGGACGATCGCGCCGGTAGGCGACCAGCCCCAGCAGCACCCAGGTGCAGGCGATCATCTCGGTGTAGAGCCGACCGCTGAGAAATAAAAAGTACGGGCACAAAAACAGGCCCAGCAGGCACAACAGCGCCCGTCCGCCCTTGTCCTTGCTGGGCCAGCCAATGGCGGCTACAATCCCCAGCGACAGGGCTAAATTTAGCAGCCGGCCTGCGGCTATACCCCGGCCAAACAGGTATTCCAGCAGCCCAAAGGCCATGAAGGGCAGCGGCGTGTTGAGGCTGTAGTACTCCCGCAGGTCAGAGAGGGAGGGCAGCAGACTGTCGCTAAAGGTGAGGCTCGACTGCCAAAAGGCGGCTTCATCCCAAAAGGGCGGGCCCTGCAAAAAATCGAGCCAGGCCAAGAGCGTCAGGTAGGTGGCGGTAATGATGCCAAAAAAGCAGACTTTTTGCTGAGATTGGCTGAAAGACTGTAGTTTCATGGCAAAACCCCTGGTTAGAGCAGGCTGGCGAAGCGGGGTTAAGAGGCGGCGGCGGGCGGTACTTTTTGCTGGCTGCGCTCCCAGAAAAAGCCCACGACGTTGGCTACCTGAGACACAAACAGCAGCCCCGACAGCACCATGCCCCGGAGCTGGAACTGTTGCGCGAGCGGGTAGGTGAGCAGCTGCCAATAAAACCCCAGCGGCTCGACCTTGACCTGCTCTGTGGCGCGGCGCGCCCGCACCTGGTGAAAGCAGTAGGCCCCTCGCCCGTAGTTAAAGTGCTGTCGCCAAAACCGCCGCAGCGACAGGTGGTGGCTATGGTCGACCCGCGCCTCGGGGGCGTAGGCCATGGGCAGCCCCTGCTGGAGCCAGCGATCGCAAAACTCTCGGTCTTCTCCTGCAGCCAGGGGAAAGGAGGTGTCAAACCCGCCCAATTGGCGAAATTGCTCGGTGGCCATCGCAAAGTTGTTAGAGGCAAAGAAGCTGGGTTGGTGGCGGCTGTTGTAGTAATCGTAGAGATAGTCGATCAGCAGCTGGCTAGCGGTCGAAAACACATTGCTGGGCAGCGCGTTGAGGGTGCGGCCGCCCACCAGGGCCTGGGGCTGCTGCTCAAGCTCGGTGGCCATGGCGTGGAGCCACTGGGGGTGGGGCTGGCAGTCGTCGTCGGTAAACACCAGGTACTGGCCCTGGGCGCGGGCAGCCCCGGCATTGCGGGCCTGGGCGGGGCCGCTGTTGACCTGCCGCAGCAGCGTCAGGTTGAGGGCCGACTCAAAGGGCGCGACTGTGGGGGCCATAGGCTGGGCGCTGCCGTCGTCTACCACGATCACCTCGAAGCGATCGCGAGGATAGCTCAGCTGAGTCAGGCTTTGCAGGCAGCTCGCTAAGCGATCGGGCCGATTGTAGGTCGGTATCACAATCGAGAACACAGGGACGGGATGGCTCATGGTCGTAGCGGGTAGAGGTGGGCGGGTGAAGCTAAAGGCAGGGTTTTGGCTGCGGTGCCGCTAGCCGGGAGTACTGGCCAGCGGCGCCGCAGTGTCTTCGGCCGACGCTAGACGTACCGCCCCTGGTGCTGGTGGAGTGGTCTGCAACAGGTGTTGCCCCAGCCGGCGGGCCAGGGCCAAAATAGTAAAGGTAGGCGAGTACGATGGCCCGGTGGGAAACACCGCCGAGCTGGCCACATAAAGGTTTTCGGTGCCAAATATCCGGCAGTCGGTATCGACTACCCCTTCCTCAGGGCGGTGGGCCATCCGGGTGGTGCCCATCTGGTGAGCGGCATCAGTCATATTGTCTAGGGTAGGCGGTTGGTTGCCAAAGTCAAAGTGGCCCAGTCCCGCCTCGGCAAACCGCTGGGTCAGCAATTCCAGAATTTTCTCGGTCGAGCGATGATCTTGCTCGGTAAACCGCCAATCGAGCGCTGTTTTGCGCTGGCCCAGGGGATCCAGTTCGGCACCGAGGGTAATGCGGCTATCGGTATGGGGCACCTGCTCGGTGACAAACTTGACCCGATAGTCGGCGATCGCCCTGTTGCCATCTCGGCAGGCAGGTCGTCCTCGCACCATTCGGCTTAGGTTATCCCACCGGGTTTCGTAGATGGGCTTTAGGTAGAGCACGTGCTCTAGCAGCTGATGGGCTTGCTGAGTCGCGTCGTCGAGGGCAAAGCAGATGCAAAACCGGGGTTTGGGGGCGTACTGTAGCTCGTTGGCATACTGGCGAGCCAGGGGGCCGGGGCGCAGCGTACCGGTGTGGTGTTTGGGGTGGTCGGTGTAAAACCGCCCCACCAGGTCATGGCCATTGCCAATGCCGCCGGGCAGCTGGCGATCGCTGGCCAGCAAAAGGCGGGCCGACTCCAGGGCCCCAGTCGCCAGCACAATTGCGTCGGCCTCTACGGTCAGCTCGTGACCTTCCAGCGATCGGCAGCGCACCGTATTCACCCGATGGTGGGCTTCATCCAGGCACAGCTCGGTCACGGTCGCCCCCAAAATCACCCGCAGGTTGGTCGACTGGCGCATTTCGTCGCCAAAGCGTTTGGTGGTGCGGGTGGGGGTTTCTTCCCAGTAAAAGCTGCTCATTTTCAGGCCGCTGGTCGCCAGGGTTGAGCGCAGCGCCACGATTTCGGCCCGCTGGGCCTCGGCCTCTAGGTCGCCAAAGCCGTAGTCTGCTGCGGCTGAGCGGTAGTGCTCCAGCAACTCGTCAAAGGCGATCGGCCAGCCGCTGTTAGGCACCCAGGGGCGAGGCTCAAAGTCGGAGGGTTGTAGGTACTTCCACTTGCCGGTCCACACATTGCTGGTGCCGCCAAACTGCCGTACTCGACTCACCCCCCGCAGCTCTGGGGGCAGGTAGCGGTGGTAGTAGGAGTCGGGGTCAAGCTCGCGGTGGCGCTTGGCCAAAAAGACTACGTCGTTGAGGGCTTGAATGGCGGGATCAAAGCGATCGCGCCCGCTCTCTAGCAGCACCACATCGCGCCCGTGGCGGGCCAAATGGGTGGCCACCTCGGCCCCGGCAATGCCTGAACCCACGACCACCACCTGGCCCCGCAGAGTCGTTTGCTCGCCCAGATTAAGAATATCGGTAATCATAGAACGTCCTTTAATAAACCCTTTGCGTGGTCTCCCGCCGTCTCCTAGGACGAAGCCACCAGTGTTACCGCTGTCGAGCCCGTTTAGGCGGGGGGTATTGCCCTAGTCGGCGACGCCAACCGCCGCAGACCCTGCTTAATCTGGCCGATCACGGCATAGGCTGCGATCGCGCCAATATGTCGAGGGTGCAGCCGCAGTGCCCAGAGCCAGTGGGTTAGCGCCGCCCCGGTCTGGGCCATCTCGTAGGAGGTTTGGGCGTGCTTGTAGACAAACTCCGCAAACATTTTGGGATGGGCCTCAAAGGCGGCCCGATGCTTTTCAATCAGCTGGTTAAAGCTTTCCTGGCGCAGCTTGGGGTTACCCGACACCCGCGTGCCCTGGTGAGCCAGCAAGTGATAGGTGACCGTGGGCAGGCCAATCAGCGTGCAGGCCGGGTTAAGCCGCAAAAAGAAGTCCGAATGCACCCGCGATCGAAAACTCTCATCCCAGCCGCCAATCGCCAGCACCACCTCGCGCTCCACCACCAGGGTCTGCTTAGTATTGTGCGATCGCCCCGGCTCTGGGTAAGTCAGGAAAAAAAATCCTCCCTTAGGGCACAGGGTAGGTGGAATTCGGGTGGTGAGCACCTCGCCATGCTCATTCACCTTATTGATGCCAGAAATTACTCCTACAGGGGTCTCCGCTTGAGTGGAAGTCAACGCCGCCATAGAAGCCTCGGCCATGTGGGGCAGCAGCACGTCATCGTCGTCGAGGTAGGTGACCCAGCGGCCCCGCGCCGCCGCTGTCCCCGCATTGCGTGCCCCCGCCCCGCCCTGCCCTGGGTCGAGGCGAATAATCCGCACGCGGGGATCATCTGGTAGTTGCACGGGCGGGGCAGAGGCATCGTCTACCACCACCACCTCCAGGTCGGGGTAGGTTTGCTGCAGGGCACTGCGCACCGCCAGGGGCAGCAAATGAGGCCGATTGTGGGTCGGAATAATAACGCTGAGCTGAGGTTGAACCATGGTCTAACCCTTCTGTAACCCTTCAAAAAAATGCTCAAACCAACCGCTAAACCCTAGTTCAACGGTTGACTGACCGATACTGGCGCTACCACCGGCACCATCGACCAGCTGCGCGGCTGATAAAACTGACACTTGTTGACGTTTTGCTGGGATGTCACCGTAAAGCGAAACGACTCCACTAGGTCAAAGGTGTAAACCGCGTCTTTGCGCAGGCGAATCTGAGCGGTATACACCCCCGGTGCCAGCCCCAGGTAGGGCATCTGCAGCCGAATTTCTGCCAGCCCCGGCGACAGCTGGAAAAAGGCATCGTCGTTTTGCCCCCGTAGCGACAAAACGTAGCCCGCGCTCTCAATGCCGCCCACCTTAGCAATGCGAATGTCGAGCGCTACCCCGCTGTAGCTATCGTGGGCCTCGCAGGTGGCGCACAGGCTGAGAGGCTCGCCCGTAGACAGGGTTTGCGTGGGCTGTCCGTCGCCGTCGCGAAAGAATAGGTCGCGAAAGTCAATGCCGTTGCTCTCCTCGGTGGTCTTGGGAGAAAAGACCATGCGGTTCTCAGAGCGCTCGATGCTGTTGAGAAACAGATCGCGCTCGTAATGATCAATCACCGCATTGACCTCGCCCTGGGTTACCAGCGCCCCCCTGGTCAAATAGATAGCCTGATCGCAGATGTTGAGAATGGCTTGGGAGTTGTGGTTGACCAAAATAAAGGCTACTCCTCGCTGCTGTAGTTCGTACAGGCGGCGATAGCACTTGGCCTTAAAGCGGGCGTCGCCCACGGCCAGCACCTCATCGATCAGCAGAATATTGGGCTCGGTGTAGATGGCGCAAGCAAACCCCAGCCGCGCCGCCATCCCCGAGCTGTAGGTCTGCACCGGGGCGTCGATCGCCTCTTCAATTTCGGCAAACTCGACTACCTCATCAAAGCACTGCTTAATCTGCTGGGTGGTGAGGCCCAAAATCGACATATTGGCGTAGATATTTTCGCGCCCGGTCAAAATGGGGTTAAAGCCTGCCCCCAGAGCAATCAGCGGAGCCAACCGCCCGCGCACGCGCACCCGCCCTGTGTCGGGTTTAATCAGGCCGCTGATGATGCGCAGCAGGGTACTTTTGCCCGCCCCGTTGCTGCCCACCAGCCCCACCGCCTGCCCCCGATAGAGCTGAAAACTAATGTCTTTCAGCGCCCAAAACTCTTGGGGCCGCAGGCGATCACTGTGGGGCCTGCCGCCAGTCAAGTCGGCGGCAATATCCTGCACGCCGTAGAAGAGTGATCGCCTCAGGTCGCGGCAAAACTTCTTCGACACCCCCTCCACCGATATCACGGGCAGGCTATCGGGGGCAGGATTTGCCATAGGTGGTTCTGTTAATGATTCAGTGTTTAGCAGCATAGTTATGACGTTACCCTCTCGACCACGTACGGCATGGCGATGCGAAACCCAATCCAGGTCAGCAGCAGGCCCACTAGCGTTAGCCCGCTAACTACCCAGAAATTTGTCGCCTCAGACAGCACCCCAACGGTGGCCAGCTCACGAGTGGTCACCAGTAGCGGTGTCACCGGGTTGAGGGAAACCAGCACTCCAAAGGCTCCTTCAGTGGGTACAGGATAGATTACCGGCGTCAAAAACAGCCAGAAGCTCATGATCATGTTGAGGCTTTTCGATACATCCTGGTAGAGCACGCCAATCGGGGCCAGCAAAATGCCGACTAGCGTGCCCAGCAAAATCAGGTGAATGAGCGCCACCGGGGCCAAGATCACCGTCCAGCTCACCGGCACTCTGAAGTAAAGGAACAGCCCAACAATCAAAATCAGCTTGATGCCAAAGTTAAAGCCCACCTCCCCCAGCTTGGCCAAAATGATCGCCTCGCGTGGGAAGTTGACCCGCGCCAGCATGGGCTTAGCCACAATCACTGCCTGCACTGGCCCGGTGGCGGCATCCACAAAGGTCTGCCACAGGGCGGTATTAAACATGACAAAGGCCGGGTAAGGTATGTCGGTTTCACCTACGGTAAAGACGTTGGCATCTTTCGCCAGGGTAAAGCCCACGGCCATTGCTATCGGCGGAATAAACGCCCAGGCCACACCCAAAAAAGCCTGACGATACTGGGCGCTAATGTCGCGCACCATCAGCCGCCAGGCCAGCTCGCGGGAGGCGAGCAGGTCGCGCCACATTGTCCACAGCAAAAACCGGGGCTGGCGCAGCAGACTATCGGGGGTGTAAACAAGTTCGGGCGGCATCAACTGGACAACTCCATCAACGATCAAAGCGTTTAGCTAGGTCTGGAAAATCCTTAATCTTGGGAGTAGTGGGTATTCGCCCCGGAAGCGCGGTGCCGATGGGTGAGGTAGCGGTTGAGACCGTGCTCAGTTTTGGCGATCGCTCGTGCCAGCAGGTGGCTGCCTGCTCCAAAGGTTAGTTTTTGGGTAAAAGGATAGATGAGGGTACCGTAGCGCCGCCAGCCCAGCTTTTTGTATTTGGACTTGAAGTAGCCATCTTCGGCTAGGTTCCACTTGTCGCGCAGGCGGTGCAGGCTCTCCAGAGTCCAATGATTGCTCCAGCGCAGCATGTAGTAGTGCACATCAGCCCATTCCTGGGGCGGGCCGGGGACGTAGGTCACCAGCGAGGCTGGTTCAAAGTAGACGGTGTGGCCTGCTTCGCGCACCAACATGCAAAAGTCGAGGTGCTCTTTAGTGTTGAGCATGGCTTCATCGAGGGGGCCAATCTGATCAAAGAGCGATCGCCGCACCAGCACGCAGTGAAATTCGGCCAGTTCGGTGGGGGTGCGATCAAGGCTGGATCGAATTTCCGCCACCGTTTTGCCCTGGTGCAACATTTTTTCTCGCAGGCGACGGCGGCCCAACTTGTCGACCCACACGTGGGACTCACCCCCGGCAAAGTGGACCTCGGCGTGGACAGGCTCATGCTGGCACATCAGCGGGCCTACTACTGCCGCGTTGGTTTCCTCGGCGCAGGTGACCAGCACCTCTAACCAGCCCGGCGATACCACCACGTCGTTGTCAATAAATACTAGGTAGGGGGTATCGACGGCTTGCAGGCCCAGGTTACGAGCCTGGTTAGGGTAGAGGTAGTGCTCGGTGCGGATCAGCTTAAAGCCTTTTTCTAGGGCCTGGTCTTCTAGGTAGCGGCGCAGCTTACGAGGCGAATTGCCGTCTACATATACCAAATTAAAGGGCATCTGCGTGTGGGCGTAGATGCTCTCCAGCGAGGTTTGAGCGTAGCTAAACCGCTCGCGGGGTACAACAACAAGGGTGACAAGAGGTTCAGTCATGGGTTAATCCTATTTCTCCACCGAGGCAGGACGCATGGAGGAGGGTAGCGAGGCGGTAGACAGAGGAGTGTGATCGCTAGAACGAGGCCCTGATTGATCGACCGAAGACAGCAGCTGATCGTATATCTGCACCAGCCGGTCATTGAGCATTTGGATGTCAAAATGACGCTCCACAAACCGCTGCCCAGCGATCCCTAGCTCGGGCCATCGCTCTGGATGGTCGAGCAGGTAGCCCAGGCGTTCAGCCAGAGCATCCGCGTCACGTTCAGGCACTAAAAACCCCGACACGCCATTTTCCACTAGCTCGGGTATGCCGCCGTGATAAGTGCTCAGCACCGGTAGGCCCATGGCCATGGCCTCTTTTAAGACATTAGTAGGAGCATCCTGGTCGCCGTCGGCGGCGGTAACGCTAGGGGCGATAAACAGGTGGCACGTGTCAAGAATGTCGACGATTTCAGCCTCATTTTTCCAGCCCACAAGGTGAATGTAAGATTCGGCCCGAAGCTCGACAATGAGTTGTTGCAGGGCGGAGCGCAGGGAGCCATCGCCAATGATGGTATAGGTCAGGTTTGGATAGCGCTGAGCCTGCTGAGCGACGGCGCGAATGGCAAACTCCAATCCCTTTTTCTCGACTAGGCGACCGGTCGTCACAATGCGGATAGGATTGTCTGGCTCTAGCTGTCGCGACCGGAAGATGAACTTGTTGATGTCTAGGCCTGAGAAATGAACCGCAACGCGATCCGTGGGCCAGCCTAGGGCCAAGACCCGCTGCCGAAAGAAGTCGCAGTTGGCTAGACAGTAGTCGACGTCTTGAAATAGCTGGCGGTAAACGCGATCGCCCCCTTCCTGCACGTAGCGGCTGATGTCAAAGCCGCGAAACATCAGGAGTAGCCGAGGGGCAGGCCGCAGCAACCGTTTGAAGGCCAGCCCCCGATAGCCCTGGGTGCCAAATTGGCAGTGGATGATGTCATAGGATTGGGGTTGTCCCACCAGCGCCACCGCTGTGTAGAGCAGCCACAGGTTAAGAGCCTGCTCGCCGTAGGCAACCAGATTGAGCGATCGCGCCACCAGCCCTGGGGCTCGAAAACTCGCGCGCAGACCCAGCCATAGGCCCTGTATCAACCGCCAGAGATAGTTTTGGGGCACTTCCGGCATAGGGTAGGTGCATTCCCACAGGCGGTAGCGTCCCACATCGGGATGCGACACGGCCCAATCACCCACGCGATTGGTGTAAATATCAACCTGATGACCGCGATCAATCAGCCCCGTCACCTGATTGAGCACGAAGGTCTCTGAAAGACACGGGAAATCAGTGACCAGAAATGCAATGCGCATATCACTCTCCTTAACTCCGACTGGAGGCTCCGCCAAATTTAAGCCGCAGGGTCTCCCAGGCGCTGATATAGCGCACCAGCACCATTACCAACGACACCTTAAATTTCTGACTTAGATGTTTAAGCCGCGCATCGCCAAAGGCATTGACCACAAAAAAAACTGGCGGCACCAAGTTTTGCAGCAGAACCTGCCCAAATACCCGCTGGCGCTGCCACATGGATTTAGCCTGTTTGAGCTGCACGTCGTAGTAGCCACCTGCTAGCCGTACCGTGCGACGGTACAACTCCCCCAGAGATCGCCGCGCCGGATGTCTCACCTGCACCTCATCGGCGTAAACTTGCTGGAACCCAGCTTCAAACACCCGTCGTCCCCACTCCAGATCGCCGTTTGACTTCAGCTGAATGTCAAACGGCCCAACCTGATCAATCACGCGTTGCCAGGTCAGCACGTTGGCGGTGGCTCCACCATGCTGCTTCCGCAAAAGCTGTTCTTGGGGAAAGGCCGTCAAACTCTCGTAAAGTTCAGCCGCCGTGGGATTTTGGGGATCGGCAAAAAACAGGTTGACCTTGCCCACTACCTGACCACAGTTGGGATCCTGGCGCAGCCGCGCCACCCCCCGCTCTAGCCAGTCGACTGCCGGAATGCAGTCAGCATCGGTAAAGGCAATTACCTCGCCTTTGACCAGCGCTAGCCCCCGATTACGCGCTGCGTAGGAACCAGGGATTGGCTCTACGGCTAACGTGGCGTTATCACAGTCAGCCACCAGAGCCTTGATCAAATCCAAATCGTCAGAGCCGTTGTCGACCACAATAATCTCAAAGTGCGATCGCCCGTAGGTCTGCTCAGCCAGGACCGCTAAGCACAACCGCAGGCGCTCACCGTCATTAAAGACGGGGATAATCACTGAAACAAAGGGAGATTCAGACCCACTCATGGCGCTTCCTCGCTAATTCTCCTAGGCGGCGCTTGAGAGTGACGATCTGGTGGGCATCAGTTCCCCCCCCGGTTTCAGCTTCGACCACTCCTGATCGGTAAAGTTTTCGTGGTAGGAACGCTCCACATTGATATTCCAAATGTCGTGGTTTTCGCCCACGATGTTTTTGGCGGCCAGCAGCGCCGACAGCATCGAGTGATCTTGATTGTTGTAGCGGTGCATGCCGTTGCGGCCCACGGTTTGCAGGTTCTCAAAACCGCGAATGTAGTCTTCCAGCACTTTGAGGTGCTGACGATACTCGCCGTCGTACACCGGGTACGCCTTAAACTGGCGAATCACGCAGCCGTCTTCCACATCTTCGCGTTTGACCCCCAGCCCCAGGCGAGCAATTTCCTCAGAGGCCAGTTCAATGAGCTGCTCATTGGACATTTCCCAGAGGTCGTCCCCTTCACTACAAAAATATTCCATGCCCAGGCAGGTTTTGCTAGAGTCGGGCACCATTTCAGGGCTCCAGTTCTTGAAATTTTGAATGCGCCCTACCTTAAACTCAGGGCTGTGAATATACAGCCAGTTGTCGGGGAAAAGATCGGGATCGTTGACAATCAGCGACACAATTAAGAAATCGCGGTACTTTAGCCCTCGAGCCGCCGCCAAGACTTCCTCCGGGGGCAGCGGGTCGAGGCGATTGACCAGCAAAGAAATGGGCATGGAGTTAATGAAGTGCTCACCCACAATGTCAAAGGTAAGGCCGTCTTTTTTCGCGACTACCTTAGTAATGCGCTTGCCCTCACGCTCCACCCGCACCACCTCGGTGTTGAGGTGGACTGGCGACCCGTGCACATCAAGCAGTTCTTGGCAGCGTTCCCACATCATGCCGGGGCCGAGGCGGGGATAGTCAAACTTTTTGATCAGACTCTTGGCATTTTGGTTGCCAAAAACGGCGTTGATCACCGCCTGCTTGAGCGACATATTTTGAATGCGCTGGGCCGCCCAGTCGGCGCGAATCTGGCTACAGGGAATGCCCCATACTTTCTCAGTATAGGTCTTAAAGAAAATTCGATAGAGGCGTTCGCCAAAGCAGTCAATCACCCATTCCTCAAAGGTTTCAGCCTCCATGCTGGGGTTCATGTATTTGTGCCCCTTGGCTTTGAGATAGCTAAAGAGAATCAGTACACTGGTAACCGGGCCGAGGTTTTTGAGCGTCTTCATCAGCGACAACGGGTAGTCATAAAACTTGTTGTCGTAATAGATTCGCGACATTCGCGGCGTCTGGATAAAGTCGTCAGCTAAAATCTCTTTCCACACCGCCTGCACTTCGCTGACCTTGGTGAAAAAGCGGTGGCCGCCAATATCAAAGCGGTAGCCCTTGTAAGTTTCGGTGCGAGAAATGCCACCTACCTTGTCGGCTTTTTCGATCACCACCGACTTTTTGCCGTGCTTCATAAGCTCATAACCTGCGGTCAGACCCGCTGGCCCGCCGCCGATAATAACTACAGGTAAAGACTGCATTGCCTTAACTCCAAAAACCATACAATTGCACCGACAAAAAAATGAGAAGTCTGTTGATTAACTAGGGGACGGGGGTAGAAAATTGCCGCCATCGGTAGGTTGCCAACCCGTAGGCAAAGGCACCGCCGCCGTAGATAAAATAAAGCCAGTGCCAGGGAATCACGCGCAGGGCAAACAGCGGCCCTCGCTTGTGCCAAAAGAAGCGATAAACCCGCTGGTTGATCACCAGTAGACCGACCATGTTCGCCGCCGCAACGAGCCACAGCCAGGGGTTAAGCCATCCCCCTGCTAAACACCCCAGCGCCATAAAGCTCAGCACTACGCTCAGCCGATTAGTGCGGTCTAGGTTGAGGTCATTCATGGGCTGCCGCTGACTGAGAATGAGCTCTGTCCAGGGTAGGGCGCGGTAGAAAATCTCGGCCCGCAGCAGCGAGACCGGTCGCCAGCACTTGAGGTGCTTGACCTGAATGTGCTTGCACAGGCGAATGGTGTAGCCGGCCTGCCGCAGTCGGTAGCCCAGCTCAATGTCTTCGACGCAGGGTTTGATGTAGCGCTCGTCAAACCCGCCCACGGCCCTAAAGGCCTCAGCGCGCACGGCCCCGCAGGCTCCCCAAAAGGTGGAAGCGCTTTCGGACGACACCTGGTGAGTGTAGTGGTGAAACAGATTTTTGTACTGCGACAAAAAGTTGGCGGCCCCTGGCTGGTCGTCGTAAGAACCAATCAGCGCCGCCAGATTAGCGTCCTTAAAAGCTGCTTCGACGCTGAGAATGGTGTCTTGTCTGAGGGTGACATCGGCATCGACAAAAAACAAAATATCTCCCTGGGCCATGGCCGCACCCCGATTGCGGGCGCGGGCGGGACCACCCGCTGCATCGTAGCGAAACACCTTGGCTCCAAAGGCTTTGGCCAATTCCCACGACCCGTCGGTGTCGCCGTCGGCAACCACGATGACTTCGTCGGGCTGGCGACTAGACTGCTTCAGACTGTCGAGACATCGGCGAAAGCTTTCGCCGCCGTTGTGGACCGGGATAATGACCGAAATACTGGGATGTGGTGATGCAGAACCTGAACTAAAACTCATGAACTCATATTCCTAAGGCTAGGTGCTGAGCTTTGAAAAGCTATTTGATAATGAGCATCGGTTTGCTAACTGTGCTCCGAATTTCTCTAATAATTTTTCTGATCTAGTAAACATCTAGCGGACAGTCTTTAAAAAAGGGCTAACGACTTCAGTGGGATTTCGGAAGATTTCGAAAAAAGCTAGAAGCCTTAACCCGATGGACTTTTGATAATTTCTGAACTCTATATATAGAGAAAATTACCATGGTCAAGATAGTGAGAGCATGAAAATGCTCTCATCTTTATATTCCCTTTATAGGTATCTTCCGCAGATATTTCTGCTATCTATCTCCTGAGAGAGATGGCGTAAGGGCAGGACTTAAATTAGCCTGTTTCGTTCTTGGCTGGAGTTTGAGGTGTCAGATAGTACCCAGAAAGCTGTTGATCTGGGTCTGTCGCTCTTCACACCGCTAGCGGTAAGAAGACAGCTCCACCCGGTCCATGGCGAAATCTGGTGCCCAGGCAAAATTGCACGTCTGAGCTGGTATTTGGGTGGTCATATTCCGATCACCCCCTAAAGCGCCGCCCTATGCCGGGGTTGTGCGGCAGCAAAAACCTCGGTAGCCTGGGGATGTTCTGATTGCGTTAGACGCTATGCCCACTGGAGCTTTGGTTGCGATCGCCTACGCCGCCCTCTCTGCGATCGGTGGGCTGATTGGCTACGCCCAGGCCCGCAGCCAGGTATCGCTTGTCAGCGGGTTGGTGAGTGCAGCGCTGCTACTGACCGGGGCCTGGCTTTGGCAGGCCGGTTCCCCCGGTGGCGCGGGCATGGCCATGGGCGTAACTGCTGCTGTAGTGGTGATCTTCATTCGCCGCTGGATGCAGACCCGTAAGGCCATGCCCGCCGCGATTATGATCGTGGCCGGGGTGCTGGCGTTTGTTGGCATGGGGCTGTCTCTGCTGGGATTGCTGTAGGGGCGGTGGAAAATTAACGAGAGTTGTTGGGGTTGGCCGATTCTTGGGAACCTGACTGGGTGGCAGGTCGTCCCAGCAGGTCGGCTGCCGAAATGCCTTCGGTTTGATTGCCAAAGCGCCAAAGGGCGGCGGCGGCTTCGGCCTGGGTGACGCCTTTCTCGGGCTGAAACAGGGTGGTATAGCCGAATGCGCGGCGAATGTTGGCAAAGTCGCCGTTTTGATGGTCGGCCAGCACCGCTCGCAGGGCCAGGGGTTCGACCTGGGCCGTGTCTTGAAAGCCCCAGGCGGTGGTGACGGCCTCGGCATTGGCGGTGGGCAGGGTTGTGCGGGTGTCGAGGGGCACCTTCCATAGCACCAGGGTTTCGCGGGTCAGCGGGGCGTCGGGCCGAAAGTTGACGGCGGTAGCGTTGCCGGTTTTAGCGCTGGGGATGATGCCCGCTTCGGCTAGACCCTGAATGGCGGCAAAGTGACGGTGAGAGCTGGGCACATCTTGAAAGGCTGGGGTGGCACCGCTGTTGCCGGGGCGAATGCGCTTGGCTGGGGTGTCTTGGTAGAACTTGTTGTTGGCGGCGAGCAGCCACTGGGCAAAGTCGCCTCGGGTAATGGGCTGGTTGGGCTGAAAGTCGGGGGTTGTGGCGCTGCTAGAGCCGTTGGCCCGTTCGCTAGACTGTTGCACCAAGCCCAGGGCGAGCCAGTTTTGCACGTAGGGCCGCAGGTCGTCGGGCACCTGGTCAATCTGAGCGGTGGTGCCGGGGCGGGGGGTGTCGGCGGGGCTGTCGGCGAGCGAGGTTTCGTCATCAGCCGCTGGGTCGGCGGTGGGTTCTGGATCAGGCTCGGCGGCGGTTTCGGGTTCTTCATCGCTAAAGACAGGGCGATCTTGCAGCTGGGGGTCGGCCTGGAGCGAGTCTTGCAGAGAGCTGCCCGCGCAGCCCGTGGCGAGCAGCAGGCCCAGCCCAGATACCATGAGAGCTGTGAGACGAAGCGCAGCAGACAAAGGGATAATCTCCTGAATAAAAGCGGTAGGCGAATAGACGTTAGGGGACGAAGGCTATGGAACTCTAGGAATATCCACAGCCATCCACATAATTTATTTTAAGCCACCATCCGTTGTCTCAATGGGTGGCGCTGTGCCAGCCAAGATTTTATGAGGAACCCTCCATGCCGCCTCAACCATTAATTATTGACTGCGACCCTGGGGTTGATGATGCGATCGCTCTGCTCCTTGCCCTCGCCAGCCCGGAGGAATTTGACCTATTGGGCATCACCACCGTGGCGGGCAATGTGCCCCTGGCGCTGACGACGGCCAACGCCCGCCGCATTTGCTACCTGGCCCAACGCCCGGATTTGCCGGTGTATGCGGGCTGCCCTCGGCCGCTGCTGCGATCGCTCACCACCGCCGAAGATATCCACGGCGCGACCGGCTTGCAGGGGGCCGATCTGCCCGAACCCACCCTGCCGCCCCAGGCTCAACACGCCGTATCCTGGCTTATCGAATGCCTCACCACCGCAGCAACCCCCATTACCCTGGCTACCCTTGGCCCGCTGACGAATCTGGCCGTGGCGCTGATTCAGTGCCCTGCGATCGCCCAAGGCATCGACCAGGTGGTGATGATGGGCGGTGCCCTAGGGCCGGGCAACATTACTACCGCCGCCGAGTTCAATATCTACGTCGATCCCCACGCGGCCAGGGTGGTGGTCGAGGCCGGTCTGCCCCTGACCATGATCGGTCTAGATGTTACCCACCAGGTGGTGACCACGCCCGATCGCCTAGCCGCTTTAGAAAACCTGGGCACCCCCGTGGGCCAAGCCGCCGCTGGCCTGCTGCGCCACTACGGCCAAATCGATATCGAGCGCCACAGGCTAGTTGCGCCGCCCCTCCACGACCCCTGCGTGATCGCCTACCTGCTGCGCCCCGACCTATTTACCGGGCGACCGATGCACTTGGCGATAGAAACCGAGGGCTCGCTCTGGCTGGGGCGCACCGTCGTCAGTGCCCCCAGCCAGAGCGAGCCCGCCAACGCCACCATTCTTGAAACCGCTGACGCCGCCGGTTTTTATGCCCTGTTGACAGAACGTCTGGGGAAACTATAGCCAGGCACAAAATTGCCCCGGCGCGCTTGATAAGATAGCCCTATGAGCTACACCACCGAACAACTCCTGGAGTGTCTTGATCGGGAACTGCGCGCCACCTGGCGGGGTGAGCGAGTAGTGCTGTCTTCTGCCGATCGCATCGATAACCCGGTGCTCTCAAAGGCGATCGGGGCCGACAAACTCAGCAAAGTGTTTGCCATTCAGGACTTTCGCGCCCAGATTCACTACTATCAGCACCAGCATGGGGTGTCGGGGCTGGTGTGGCACAGCTGTCAGTTTCAGGGTCGCACCATTCGCCTGCCCGAGCTGCACCCCCAGCTGATTGCCATCCCGGCGGACAAGGCGACGCTGGCCGCCGCTCGGCCCGCCATTCTCGACTTTTGGCGACAGGCCATCGACGGGCTGCGACTGTGGATGGCGGGCAGCGCCCCTCAACCGACGACCTTAGCTGCCGTTGAAGAACTCATGGCCACCAGCGAGTGGGCCGAACTGTCTGCCACCCGCAGCGAGCTGTATCTGAGCCTGTGCTGGGGTGACCCCAAAGACTGCCACTGCGATTGGGCCAAACCGGAGTCGGGGTGCGATCGCATCATCGCCACCCCCGGAGAACCCAGCGGCATCAAGGTATAAAGTTATAGGTGAGTGCTCAGCACTCACCTATAACTTTAGGAGAAACCCCATGGCTATTGCCGTCGGCGTCATTGAAACCCAAACCTTTCCAGCAGTGCTGGCCGCTGCCGATGCCATGGTCAAGGCGGCCAACGTCACCGTCTCGGTGCAAGAGCGCTCCGAGAGCGGGCGGCAGTTTGTGGTGATTCGTGGTCTGATCGCCGAGGTCAAGCGCTCCATGGAAGCGGGCCTAATCGCCGCCAAAGCCTGTCCTAACTATGCTGAAGTCACTAGCCACGTGATTATCCCCAACCCCACCGACAACATCGACGCGATCTTACCGATTGGCTTTACCCCGGCCTCAGAACCGTTTCGGGTGTGAGGCCGAGGTATAGGTGCTAGGTATTCGGTGCACGGTGCACGGCAAAGTCGCAAACCGTTTCTCCCCCAGCCTAAACCTTTCCTTTTTGAGCGATCGCTACCACCGCCCCGTACAATCAAGGTTGAATTTTTTACCTACACAACTTTCTCAGGAGTACAACCATGCCACAGGCTGTCGGGTCGCTTGAAACCAGAGGGTTTCCCCCCGTGCTCGCCGCCGCCGATGCGATGGTTAAAGCCGGGCGCGTTACGCTGATTGGCTACATTCGCGCTGGTAGTGCTCGCTTTGCCATCAACATTCGTGGTGATGTCTCCGAGGTGAAAGCCGCCATGGCTGCTGGGGTAGAGGCTGCCGAAAAAACCCCCGGTGGCATTCTCGAAACCTGGGTGATCATCCCCCGCCCCCACGAAAACGTGGTGGCTGTGCTACCCATTGAGTTTAACGAAGAAACCGAAATCTACCGTCAGGCGGTAGAGCAGCCCATTCTCCCCGGCTCCACTGGCCGCTGAGCCTTGCCCCCGTTTGCCAGCAACATTGATTGGTTTTTGCAGCTGCACCCCACCGTTGGCGAAAACAGCCTGATCAGACAATTGCGCCGGTGATTAATCAGTCCAGTCCCGATGCTTAATCTGCTTTGGTTAGCGCATCGGGTTTGTGAGCCGCCTGGCTACCGGTTTTGTCACTCTCTACCAGGTATTGGGGATCGTCTTCAGAGGCAGCCACAGTGTGACCTTTGATTTCGGTGCGAGCGATGAGCTTTTTCACCACCTTGCCAACGGTTTTGCCTTGGGCAGTATGCCAGGAGACACTGTCTCCTGGGTGAAAAGTTTGTGTCATAACGATTCCCTGAACCTAACTATTATTCAGCGGTTGGCCAATGTTGCCTCCATAATGGCGTAGACCAACCTGAGTTAAATTGACTTTAAAAACGTCTAAACTTCATTCAAGTCTAGACGTGGCACTTCCAAAAGTGGAGTTCTGCCTGTGGGACAAATAGAGACCGTGAGCCGAACCTTGCATAGAACCTAACCTGCTTGAACTAAGTGCGATGAAAGAAGCACTATCGTAATTAGTCACCGCAACAAGACGAGCCTATTGCGAAACAGGCAAAAGTCGGTAGAGTAATGAACATGACGATTCAACCATCTTCAGAAGTGAATCTCTCGGAGATCGACCCGGAAGAGCAAGGGGCGAGGTATTG
>JBBSKN010000030.1:0-37165 GCA_038256265.1 Phormidesmidales cyanobacterium | reverse complement strand
GGACGACCGTACTTGTTGAGGCGATCGCGCTCCACCTGAATGCCGTGGGGAGGCCCCTGGAAAGTCTTCAGGTAGGCTACGGGAATCCGCAGGTCTTCGAGACGCAGGGCGCGCAAAGCCTTAAAACCAAACACGTTGCCCACCAAGGAGGTCAGCAGGTTGGTGACCGAGCCTTCCTCAAACAGGTCGAGGGGGTAGGCCACGTAGCAAATGTACTGGTTGTCTTCGCCGGGTACTGGTTCAATGTCGTAGCAGCGACCCTTGTACCGATCCATGTCGGTCAGCAGGTCGGTCCACACCGTGGTCCAGGTACCGGTAGACGACTCAGCGGCCACGGCGGCGGCGCACTCTTCGGGCGGCACACCGGGCTGGGGGGTCATCCGAAACGCCGCCAGGATGTCGGTATCCTTGGGGGTGTAGTCCGGAGTGTAATAGGTCAGTTTGTAGTCCTGAACCCCGGCTTTGTAGCCCGATTTTGACTGAGTTGTTGTCTGAGAGTAAGACATATCTCCCTTCCTGTGAATCTAAGAAATCCCTCAAGCGAACCCCTGCAGCTCAGCCACACACAAATAAGCCTCCTCGGGTAAGGAAGCCTTGCTCAGCCCAAGCCCCGGTCAGTCCACGCAAATTTGAGACGAGTAGAAATACCGAAGCACTCCTCAAAGCAGCCATCAAGGCAGCCTTGCAAATGCTTTTGGTATTTTTGATTACCGTATGGTTAGCATAATATCAGTGATTGGATAAGTTTAATTTTGGAAGATCTGTATACATTCATAACTAAAAATTATGAATCAAGGTGAATCAACATGTGGGTTTCTCAAGTTCTTTGAAGCAGTCTGAGTTCTGCGCCCGGGGAGTGCTGGTCAACAAAATCGCCCCAGAGACGCCGCTCCTTGAGATTGCCGATATACTGTAACGCTTGAGGCGCTCAAATCCTTTAAGGGCAATCCATTAGAGGCTGTTGCACGCCACCGCAAAACGTGGGGAGAGAGATATGTTAAGCCTACTGGTTCTATCGTCGCTAACACTGTCACCGGGGAGTCTTCACCCCCTACCCTCTACCCCCTACGTCACCCTCGGGGAATCCGCCCTAGGGCTATCCCCCTCTCCTCTACCCCCTACTCTGGCCCAGGCTCCCGTAACCGCCGACCACCGGGTCACCGCGCTACAGCCCGACTTTACCGGCGATCTCTGGGTCGGCTCTTGGGCCGGCCTCGCGCGCATCAATCCCGAAACCGGGCGCATCCTCCAGCGGGTGAACCTGCCGAGCCGCACCCTCGAATCTCTGGCCCAAGACCGGGTCGGGCGCATTTGGGTGGGCACCTTTGACGGCCTAGTGCGGGTTGACCCTCGCACTAACGTGATTACGGCCCAAAATTTCACGCTGCCTTCCAACCGAGTGCTGTCTTTACTCATAGACAGTCGCGGCTTTCTCTGGGCCGGCACTGATCGCGGCCTGGTCATGATCAGCCCTGATCGCGGCCTGCTGATGACAACCGTGCAGGAGCTGCCCGGTGTCAGCGCCAACACCCTCGCCCTTGATGGCAATAACCACCTCTGGGTCGGCACGCTCAATGGCCTGGTGCAGATCAACACCGCCAGCGCCTTCCCCATGCGCGAAGTCAGCGCCCTGCCCGGCGGCTCGGTGCAATCGTTGACCCTTGGCCCTCGGGGAAACCTGTGGGTGGGCACCGCCAGCGGCCTGCTGGTGGTCGACCCGGTGCGGGCTGAGCTGGTGCGCTCAGTCGGCTCCATGCGTGACAAAAACATTCGATCCACCGAGTTTGACCAAGCTGGCAACCTTTGGGTCGGCACCACCACAGGTCTATTCAAGATTCGCCCTGACAGCGGCGAGCTGCTAGGCCAGGTGCCTACCCTGCCCTCCGGCCGTGTTTTGTCGCTCTCGCCCAACACCGGTAACAAGATCTGGGTCGGCACCAGCGAAGGACTGGGGTGGGTCAGCCTGATTACAGGGGAAGGCAATCCCCACTGGGGCCTGGTGAGCCCCACCGTCGTTGAGGCACTGCGGTAGTACTAATCTTTTCGCAACCCATACCCCTACTATCTAGACCTTGACCAAGTTAATGATGACAGGCTCTAGTTGACTAGCTTTATTTAATTGACTAGCTCTAAGCTTTGGCCACTAACCACAAAACCCGGTTTCTTAGATTCCCTAGAGCCGGGTTTCCTAGAGCCGGGTTTCTAAGTATTGCCCAATCATGATCTCCTCCCCAGCGCGGGAGATCACGGTCTGGCGGGTGCGATAGCGCTGACCGATCAGCCGCAGTTCTTCCTCAAAGCAAGAGTCGTTGTACTCGGTTTTGAGCACCAGGGTGCGGCTATCGTTGAAGTGATAGTAGGCGGTAACGGGCTTAGGGGTGGCAAAGCCGCGATCGCGATACAGAGTTTGCCCCCGCACCCCAAAGATGGTGCTGCCCTTCACCGGCTTCTTGCCCGTGCCCACATAGTCACTCTCCCAAGTGACGGTGGTGCCGCAAATGAGGGGTTTGCTGGGGTCAAGCTGATGCAGGTCGGCGAGTTCTAGCAATTGAGCGGCCCCAGCGGGCAGAAATTCGATGGTGATCTGACTGACCACCTCCTGGGTTTCACCACTTTTGAGCGTGTAGTAGCGGCGCTCTGATCGCCAATCTCCGGCAGTCTCTTGAAAGAAAGCCGTAACCAGAGGCTCAGCCAAAATGCGGGCGGTATCAGCGGAGAAGGGCATAGTCAATCATCCAGGCGAACGGACATGGGGTGAGAGAAGTCAATCCATAAAGTTGGATTGTTGCATTTCTTAACTTCAGGCTTCTTCATCATAGTGGGCAGGTATAGGTCCGACAATTACCTGAGCGGGGTATTTGGCAAAACCTGCCATTCATCCTACGCAGCTCCCCAGAAGCTTTTGTAAGCATTAATACTTATTTTCTCTGATCCCAAGCTTTTGGCTACCGGTTGGGGCACCTGCAAACCCTGGTAACGTAAGAACTGCCGCACATACCCTGGGGTTAGAGCGATGGATTTAGCTGACATCACTTATTTTTTTGACTGCTGCATCGGTCACTGGTCGATTGAGCGCACCTACCACTACATTGCTCAGCAAGAGGTAGAGCGATCGCACACCGACTTTCGCGTCAACGCCATCACCCCTGAGCTACGCCGCAAAGTCCTCGCCGACAATGGCTACGACCCAGTCGACAACATTGACCAGCTGCCCGGCTTTCAGCTCGCCTTCCACACCGTCTCTGACAAAGGCGAAGAAGTCACCCAGGAGCTGCGGGCCTTGTTTGTGCCCAAACAGCAAGTAGGCACTGTACTGAGTGGAGACTACCTGCGCGATCGCGCCTACGAAGAAGCCCGCCCAATCATCTCCGGCTTCACCTATGACCAGAGCAACCGCGAACTGCTCATGACCACTCCATATAGCAAGGTTGTCTCCGTCGACTCCATCCTGCTGGTCAACCCCACTACCCGCATTCGCCGCATTCTCAACTACGTACGTCCCGCCGAGGGTCAGCCGCTCGACACCCTGGCGCTGGTGGGGTTTGGGGTGGAGCAGAAGGTGAGTGGGTGAGTGGTTTCAAAAAATCAAATTTGGCAGATCTGAGCAGCCTGTGAAATAATGAAAGACTGTGTATTATTTTTGCCCGCCCTATTTTCAGGTAAACAGTCATGGCCAAAGGCGTCCGCCTCGTCATAACCCTAGAGTGCACCGAATGCCGGACCAACCCCGACAAGCGCTCTAACGGTGTATCTCGCTACACCACCCAAAAAAACCGTCGTAACACGACCAACCGCATCGAACTCAAGAAGTTCTGCACCCACTGCAATAAGCACACCGTTCACAAAGAAATCAAGTAAGCACCCATGGCCTATTTCCGTCGTCGAGTTTCTCCAATCAAGCCCGGAGACCCCATTGACTACAAAGATGTGGATCTTCTCCGTAAATTCATCACCGAGCGCGGCAAAATTTTGCCCCGCCGCATCACTGGCTTGACCGCTAAACAACAGCGGGCACTCACCACTGCAATCAAGCGGGCGCGTATTATCTCCCTGCTGCCCTATGTGAATGGGGAAGGCTAGGCTAGGCTAGGGATGGTGATCGCTAGGGTGTTGGCTTGGTTGACAAAGGAACGCTAGTCGAATTTAAGCACCAGGGGCAGCCCCGTCTTGGGGTAGTAGATCGGCCCGAGGGCAAAAAAAACTGGGTGGTGATCGACGAGCGTGGTCAAGCCCACACCCTGCATCCCCGCGACCTCACCTATGAGGTCAGCGGCAATACCTATATCTCCGCCGACATTGCCCCCTTCGCGGCAGAGGCAGGGGACTATATTGATCCGTCTAGTTTAGAGATAGCCTGGGAGTTTTTTGCCGAGTCTGGGGAGCCTGCCGACCCGGTGACTTTGGCACAGCTGCTGTTTTCTGACCAAAGTCCTACCTTCTGCTATGCGGCCCATCGCCTGCTGGTAGACGACAAAGTTTTCTTTAAGCAAAAGGGTGATCGCTACGAACCGCGCCCTGCGGCCCAGGTTGATGAACTGCGCCTGCAAATCGAGCGTGAGACTCAGCGCCAGCAAGAGTGGGAGTCATTTTTGACCAAGGCTCGCCAGGGGCTGGCAGGGGATGCCGTGGCTTGGGAAAAGGGCGATCGCCCCCGCCTTGAGACCCTCGAACGACTGGCCCTGTTTGGCGATGAGTCAAACCAGCGGGCCCAGGCGGCAGAAATTCTCAATGCTCTGAATATTGCGCCAACGGCGGCGGGTGCTTTTGATACCCTAGTGGCACTGGGACTGTGGAGCGTCCACGAAAACTTGGCCCTCAGGCGCAGCCAAATTCCCGGCCACTTTTCTGAGGAAATCCTGACCATGGTGCAGCAGCGTCTACAGTCTCCACCGCCAGACGCCGATACCCAGCGCCTAGACCTTACCCACCTCAAGGTCTACACCGTAGACGATGCCAGCACTCAAGAAATTGACGACGGTCTCAGCCTTGAAATCTTAGACAACGGCAGTCACCGCCTATGGGTACACATCGCCGACCCCACCCGCTGGCTGCTACCCGGCGATGAGCTAGACCTTGAAGCCCGCCGCCGCTGCACTACGGTCTACCTACCCACCGGCATGATTCCCATGTTTCCGTTGGAGCTGGCCGCTGGGGCCATGAGTCTGATTCAGGGCCAAACCTGCTGTGCCCTCAGCTTTGGCATCACCCTCACCGACGCCGGCGACATTCAGGATTACACCATTCACCCCACGCTGATTCGCCCCACCTATCGCCTGACCTACGACGATGTCGATGAAATGCTGGAGCTAGGCATCACCGCCGAGCCAGAGATTCACGGGCTGGCACAGTGGGCTAAGGTGCGCGGCCAGTGGCGGCTTACCCAGGGAGCCATCAGCATCAACATGCCCGAGTCGAGCATCAAGGTGTCTGAGGCCGAAGACGACATCGTCATTGAGGTGTTTGACGACTCCATGGCCCGGCAAATGGTGGCTGAAATGATGATCTTGGCCGGGGAAGTGGCCGCCCGCTACGGCCAAACCCACGCCCTGGCCATCCCCTTTCGCAGCCAGCCCCAGCCCGAGCTACCCTCCGACGAAGAGCTGATCTCACTGCCCACGGGCTGGGTGCGCGACTCGGCCATTCGCCGCTGCATGACCCGCAGTGAAGTGGGCGTTACCCCCAGCCGCCACGCCACCCTCGGGCTAGACAGCTACAGCCAGGTGACCTCGCCGATTCGCCGCTACCTCGACCTGGTGACCCATTTTCAGCTCAAGGCCCACCTGCGGGGTGAGCCGCTGCCCTTTTCGTCTACAGAAGTGACTGAGCTGGCGATCGGGGCCAGCTCCGCCGCATACGAAGCCACCCTGGTCGAGCGTCAGACCAAGCGTTACTGGGCCTTAGAATATCTGCGCCGTCATCAGACTCAGCCCTGGGATGTGATGCTACTGCGCTGGCTACGCGAAGACGAAGGCCTTGGGCTGATCATGGTTGAAGACCTAGGCCTAGAACTGGCCATGCGCTTTAACCGGGCTGTTGCCCTGGGGGAGCAGTTTCAGGTGCGGGTCAGCCACGCCAGCCCCCGCCAGGATGTGATCCGCTTTGAAGAAGTTGTCCTAGAAAGTGAAGCCGCGACCGAAACCGTCGCCACGGCTAGCTAGCTGAGCCATTGCCCTCGCCGCTGCGATCGCCGCTGTAGCCTGGATATCAGACAACAGCTGACTGGGTTTGGTAGCTATGACATCATTTAGCGTTTTGCACCGAATGAGATGTTATGGCCCAGCAACAGGTCTACCCCAGAGAATGCACCTTTGCCGAATCAGACTGGGATGCGCTGCAACCCTTTTGGTATCCGGTTGCCTTTAGCCACGAGGTCACCGACCAGCCCGTTACCGCCACCCTGTTAGATCAGCGGCTAGTGATTTGGCGCACCAGCGGGGGGCTTTCGGTAGCCAACGACCTCTGTTTGCACCGGGGCATTCCCCTCAGCATGGGCTGGGTGAAAGACGACCACCTGGTGTGCAAATACCACGGGTTTCACTACTCTCCAGCAGGGCATTGCGTCAAGGTGCCCGCCAACCCCGAAGCCCACATCTCGAAAAAACTTTGCCTCAAGACTTACCCGGTCAAAGAAGCCTACGGTCTGGTATGGACAACCCTCAGCGACATCGACCAGTACCCGCTGCCCGACTGGCACGAGTGGGATGACCCCGACTACCAGAAGATTCTGCCCACCTCGGTCGATCTAGAGGCGGCGGCGGGGCGACAGGTGGAGGGGTTCTTAGACGTGGCCCACTTTGCCTGGGTGCATACCGAAACCTTTGGCGATGCCAACAACCCGGTGGTGCCCCACTACGAGGTGATTCCCACCGAGCAGGGGCTGCGGGCGGAGTATCTCAGCACCGTGAGCAATTTTCCCAAGGGGCTGCAAGACCTGGCCCCGGCAGATTTTGAGTGGCTGCGGGTATTTGAAGTATTTTGGCCGTTTACGGCCCGGCTAACAGTGCATTTTCCTGGCGAGGGTCGGCTGTGCATTCTCAATGCAGCTAGCCCCGTGTCAGCCCGCAAAACGCGGATATTTGTGCCAATTTGCCGCAACTTCGACAAAGATCAGCCCCTAGAGCCGGTCTACGAGTTTAACTATCAGGTGTTTGCCGAAGATAAGGAGGTAGTAGAAGCCCAGTACCCTGAGGATTTACCCCTAGATATGGCAGCAGAATTCCACATTGGGGCCGACAAGACATCCATTGCCTACCGCCGGGGTCTGCGATCGCTCGGCCTGGGGGCAGTCTACACTGCTTAGAGAGATTGGGGGTTTGAGGTGTCAGGTGTTGGGTGTCAGGAATGATTGGCTAATTGACGCCGCAACACCTTGAACCCGACACCTTGAACCCAACACCTCAAATCCACCCCTGGACTAAGACGCCAGCGCGATCTCAACCATTTCTTGGAGCTTACCGTTTTGGTACAGCTCGATCAAAATGTCTGACCCACCGAGAAATTCTCCGTTGACATAGACCTGGGGAATCGTGGGCCAGTTAGAGTACTCTTTGATACCCTGGCGAATGTCGGGATCGGCCAGCACGTCAACGGTCTCAAAGGGCGCTCCCAGCACGTTGAGAATTTGCACCACGTTGTTGGAGAAGCCGCACTGGGGCATGAGCTTATTGCCCTTCATAAACACCATGATGGTGTTGTTTTGCACCAGCTGATCGAGTCTTTCTTTAGTTGCTGAATCCATAGCGTCAATACCTTTTCAGAACGGAATAAACAGTCAAGGCGAAGCAGTACTTAGACACTTTGAGCGGCCCAGTCTTCTGGGGTATATGTCTTCAAGGCTAGCGCATGGATAGCCTCGGAAGACATCGCCTCTCGCACCGCGCCATAGACTAGCTGATGCTGCTGCACCAGGCTGCGCCCCGCAAACTGCGATGACACCACCACCACCTGGTAATGGTCGCCGCCGCCGGTCAAATCTTGCACTTGAACACTGGCATCGGGCAGGCCAGCTTTGATCATGGTGCTAACCTGGTCGGGAGTAATCATGGGATCGTTTCTTTGTGATGGTGAATGACTAAAGGGGCTTACATACCCCTACACCATCTTGCCAGGAGTACACCTGGTTTGACAGAGGCAGGCCAGCGAATCTAGCGCTGATTGACAAAGGCCGCGATCAGCCATGCTGCGCCCATGCTAAAGATCATCTACTCAACCGGGGCCTCAGGGGCAACCGGCGTAGTAGCGGCCCGGCCAGCGTAGGGTTCATCCACAAAGCCCAGTTCAAACAGCTGCTGATAGGCGCGCTGGCCTAGCTCACGGGTGGGCTGCTGACTGCGCAAAATTTCCATCAAAAAGGGCACCGCCTCATTGGGCTGGTCTTGGGCGCGGTACACCAGGGCCAGCTGGTAGGCGGCCTGGTCGCGCAGCTGGGCCGTCTCTAAGGCTTTGTCGCGGTTGCTGCGGTTGATTTGGGTGTCAATGCCGACAAACATTTGGGCCAGCTCTTGGTAGTAGGTCGAAAGCTGATTGAAGCTTTCGCGCGCCTGGGTGAGCTTTTCTTGGGCGAGGGGATAGTTTTGGTTGGAGATCGCAGTGCTGGCTTCGGTCATCAGCTGCTGGCCACCGGCAATGCTCATGGTGCTAGTGGCCTGGTTCAGCGGGCGAACCGGGTCAGATTCGGTGGTCTGGGCCAGTGCCGCTCCAGACATTCCCCCTACCAGAGCTACGGACAGCGCAGCGGCGGCAAAACTACCCAGGGAGTAACGCAGAAAACACCGAGTAACGACCATAGATAAAACGTAGTGAGGGACAACCGAACTGGAAATCACTGAGCTATCCTATCATCTCGGTATGGCGCAGCACCTAATTTCATGCCCAGTGGGGCAACTGTCCTAAGGCAACGGAGTCTAGGGCATTTTGGGCTGTAGCCATAACCTTTTTACAGACTATTCCGGGAGCTAAATGTTCCCAGTCTAGTCCCCGATCTGATTCCCGATCTGATTCCCCACTGGGGTTAACTCATCAATGACTGCATCTCCCGCCGACCCTCGCTCCCCCAGCGGCAGCGGCCAACGTAGCGAATTTCGAGGCGAGATCTTGCAGCGCGGCGGTGAAGAGCTGCTGCTGGAGAAGGTGGCGGGCCGATTTACGACTCGTCTGGCTGATCCGGCTGCGCTAGAGACGGTGCAGCAGCAGCTTGACCCTGTAGCCGTGAGGGCGGTAGCGGGCGGTCAGATGGTGGAGTGGCAGGTGCCTGAAACTGCCCTAGAAGCAACGCTGTCTCTGGCTCGGCAAGATACCTCGGTGTTGTTTGCTAGCCATGTGTATCGCTTGGCCGATAGCCCTCAAACCTGGGTTTATCTGACAAATCAGCTAACAGTGCAGTTTGCTCCCGATCTAGCGGCCCCAGCCATTGAGGCCACCCTGGGGGGCCTGGGGTTAGCCATTGAGAAACCCCTGGTGGGGATTCCCAATACCTTTGTGGTGAGAGTCACCCGGTTAGCCACTGAAAACCCCATCAAGCTGGCCAACCGGCTGATGGACTCCACTGCCGTGCTGGCGGCAGAACCCAACCTATCCATTGAAATGGAGAGCCTCTACCGCCCCACGGATGATCGATATCCCCAGCAGTGGCACCTGTTTCACAACGGCGGCGTTAATCTAGCGGCGGGGTCACATATCTTTGCTGAGGCTGCCTGGGATACGACGCGGGGAGCGCGATCAGTAGTGATTGCCGTCAGCGACGACGGGTTTGATTTGAACCACCCCGACCTGCAAGGGGTAGGCAAGCTGGTGGCCCCACTAGATTTGCAAGATCGAGACGCGGTGCCCCTGCCCACCCGACAGAACGAAAACCATGGCACGGCGGTGGCGGGCCTGGCCATTGGCGAAGAAAATGCCACCGGCATTGTCGGGGTGTCCCCAGGCTGCGCCTTTATGCCCATTCGCACCACGGGCTTTATCGACGACGGGGCGATCGAGCAGCTGTTTGACGAAGCCGTGCGCTGGGGGGCCGACGTGATTGTCTGCAGCTGGTCTGCCGCAGCCAACTATTTTCCGCTCACCCTGCGACAGACCAATGCGATCACGCGGGCGGCGACCACAGGGCGCGGCGGCAAGGGCTGCGTGATTGTGTTTTCGGCAGGCAACGCCAACCGCCCCCTCAGCGGCACCATCAGTGAGACCCAGTGGCCCCAAAATGCCCTCAGTGGCCCCACCCGATGGTTGAGCGGGTTTGCCATTCACCCCGATGTGATTGCGGTGTCGGCCTCGACTAGCCTGGGGGCAAAGGCGGCCTACAGCAACTGGGGTGAGCATATTGCGGTGGCGGCTCCTAGCAACAACGCGGCCCCCAGCATGGCGCTGCCTCGGGTGGGCAATGTGACCACGGGGCCACCGCTGCGCCAGTTTCAGCCAGGGCTGGGCATGGTCACGAGTGATCGCACCCAGGGGGCGGGCTACAGCAGCGATGATTTTACCAATGCGTTTGGCGGCACCTCTAGCGCTTGTCCGGTGGTGGCGGGGGTGGTAGGGCTAATGCTGTCGGCCAACCCCAACCTGACGGCTCGCCAGGTGCGCGAAATCTTGCAGGGCACCGCCGACAAAATCGTCGATCGCAACCCCGACCCTCAGCTGGGTTTTCGGTACGGCACCTACGATGCCAATGGCCACTCCCAGTGGTTTGGCTACGGCAAGGTGAATGCGGCGGCAGCGGTGCGCGAAGCCCAGCGGCGGGCCTTTGCGGGGCGACAGGTGGGGCGGGTAGTACAGCAGCAAAACCAGACTGCGGTGGCGATTCCCGACAATCAGCCGGGTGGGGTGGAGAGTAGTGTTGCTGTGGCGGCTACAGGAACGGTGGCCGATATCCAAGTGCAGGTCAGCCTCGATCACGAGTTTCTGGGAGATATCAGCCTCACCCTGGTTGCCCCCGGTGGCACCACCGTGCTCTTGCAAGGGCGCACCCTTGGCCGCCAGCGGGAGCTGCGCCATACCTATTCTTTGCAAACCACTCCGGGGTTGACGCGGCTGATTGGTCAGCCCGCCCAGGGTACATGGCGACTGCGGGCGGTAGATAGTGCCCTCGGTGCTGTTGGCAGGTTGGTGAACTGGGGGGTGAGGCTGGGAGTGAGTGGGTAGGTGGGTGGGTGAGTGGATGGGTAAGTGAGGGGGGCTAGAGGCTGCCGCTCCGGATGAAGTCCAAACCTGCTTTGACGGCCTCGTAACCAAACATCAGAATCAGCGCGGTGAGAATACCGCCCATCACGCACAGCACCAGACCGCCCAGGCTAATGGCCCCGTCGTCATCGAGCAGGCCAAAGCCGGTGACAAAAATACCTATGGCCGGTAGGGTGTTGGTGCCCGGAATGGGGATCATCATTGAAACTGCCATCAGGGCAATGGCGACACCAATGACGGTGCGCCCCGGCAGGCTGGTGCAAACCGTGGTCATGCGGGGGCGGGCGATCGCCTCTAGACGCCGTAACCAGGGAATACCAGCCCCAATAAGTTTTTGCACCGTAGCTAGGTCAAACTGGCGGGTCTTCCAGCTTTCGGGCACCCAGGGGCGGGTGCGCCCGACGATCAGCTGCACCGCCAGCAAAAAAATCACGATGCCAAAGGGTACCGAATAGCCCGGTGCCGGGATGGGTAAGGCCGAGGGCAGGGCCAGCAGCACAAATAAGAAGCCAAAGGTGCGCTCCCCAGCCAGATCAAGCACTTCTTTAAGGCTGACTTTGGCGGTGCTGACCTCTTCAAAAAAGTAGCGGTTTAGTTCGGTCGAAAGGCGAGCCATAGGAGCTTGTATAGGAGAGGATGAATAGATTATCGTCGGTGCCAGCGGTGCCAACTTTCCTGGATAGCTAAAAGCGATCACCGGGAATGGGCGATCGCTTTATCGAGGCTACTCTATCAAATTCAAAGGCTCAGCTAGCGGTTTGGTGGTGGAGATTTACCCCAGCTTTGCAGAGACCGAGGGAGTTTTTCCAAAATAGTTTAACGCCGTACCAGCACGTAGTCTTGAAGAAACTGGCGCAGCTGCCCCTGAAACTCATCCCCCGCCCAGTCTAGAAGGTCGTTGTGGTCGGCTCTAGGCACCAGCCATAGGGATTTGTGCCCGTCGGTGGCGTTGTAGAGCGCTTCACTCATGGTGGCGGGCACGGAGGCATCGGCCAGGCCATGGAGGTATAAGGTGGGCACCTTTAGCTGCTGCACCTTAGCCGCTGAGTCAAACTGCTGGGTAAGCAGCTGCCGCACCGGAAACCAGCGGTTGTACTGAGACAGGGTGGCCATGTCAGTCATGGCGGTAAACGAACCCTCCACCACCAGGCCCGCCAGGTGGGGAAGATGGCAAGCTAGCTCAATGGCGATCGCCCCGCCGAGGGAGTGGCCATAGATCACCAACTGCTGCGGCTCAATATTTTTAGCTGTCTGCAAAAATTGCCAGGCGGCCCAGGCATCTTCATAGAGCTGTGGCTCACTAGGGAAGGGGCCAGAGCTCAGGCCGTAGCCGCGATAGTCAATAGTAAGTACATTAGCACCAAGCGATCGCAGCGCCATCGCCTTGCCCAAATTGCTAGACACGTTGCCCGCGTTGCCGTGCAGGTACAGAACCGTCAAGTCGGTGATGTGATCGGCGGGCAACCACCAGCCGTGCAATTTGCCACCTTCTCTGTTTACGGGCACCCAAACATCTTCATAGACCAGCCCAAAGCTGTTGGGGGTAGTCTCTAGGCTGGGGCTGGGGAAGTACATCATCTGGCACTGCGATCGCCACAGCCAGCCGCACAGCGCCCCGTAGACTAAACCTGCAATACCCAAGATGCCAAGCAGAAAATTGAGAAGGGGCATGGAGGGAAGGGTAAAAGGGAAGGGTAAATGAGAGTAATGTATGGCCCCAAAGCCAGCGATGCTCTAGATCTTGCTCTTCATTATGGAGGATTTGCCCAATTTATCCATGCCCCCTTGTGACGATTTTCGGTAACGAAAGGGTTAGGTAAAGTATCCTCCCTCAACGAACCCTCGCTACTGGCCATCTACCTAACCCAGCACCGATCAACCCGCGATAGATGCTGTTCCCCTACCGCCAATCTGCGCTGCGCCCAAGTGGGATGCCACCCCTCGTCGCCGCCTCACTTATTTTCAGGCAGCCGCTTGTGCCACTCCGTCGCCTGCTCGTAGGCGTAGCCCACCTCAAACAGCAGGTCTTCGCGCAGGGCATTGCCGATAATCTGTAGACCGATGGGCAAACCCTGATCGTCAAAGCCGCAGGGCAGACTTAGCCCCGGCAAACCGGCCAGATTCACCGGAATCGTCATCAGATCAGAGAGATACATACTGAGCGGGTCATTGACCTTTTCGCCCGCTTTAAAAGCGGTGGTGGGAGCGGTGGGGCACACCAGCACATCCACCTGGCTGAAGGCGGTTTCAAAGTCTTGCTTGATCAGAGTGCGGACTTTCTGGGCCTTGAGGTAGTAGGCGTCGTAGTAGCCCGCCGACAGGGCATAGGTGCCGATCATAATGCGGCGCTTGACCTCGGCCCCAAAGCCCTCGGCCCGGGTTTTGGTGTACATCGACATCAGGCTGTCGCTGCTGCTGCGGGCACCGTACTTAACCCCGTCGTAGCGGGCCAGGTTAGATGAGGCCTCTGAGGGCGCAATGATGTAGTAGGTGGGCAGACCGTAGGCAAACCGGGGACAGGAGATCTCCTGAACCTCAGCGCCGAGATCCTTCAGATGCTGAATGGCGGTGGCGGTGGCGGCTCTCACCTGGGGGTCAATGCCCTCGGCGGCAAAGGTTTCGGTGATAACGCCCACCCTGCGGCCCTTGAGGTCGGTTTTGAGGCACTGGCTGTAGTCGGGAACTTTGACATCTAGACTGGTGGAGTCGCGGGGGTCGTGGCCCGCAATGCCCTGGAGCAACAGGGCGGCATCTTCTACGGTGCGGGTCAGGGGGCCGATTTGGTCGAGGGAGGAGGCGTAGGCCACTAGGCCAAAACGCGACACCAGGCCGTAGGTGGGCTTCAGCCCCACCACACCGCAAAAGGCGGCAGGCTGGCGGATCGAGCCACCCGTGTCTGACCCCAGGGCGACAGCGCATTCTCCAGCGGCCACGGCGGCGGCAGAGCCACCGGAGGAGCCACCCGGTACGCAGGTGACATCCCAGGGGTTGCCAGTGACCTGGTAGGCAGAGTTTTCGGTGGAGCTGCCCATGGCAAACTCGTCAAGGTTGGTTTTGCCCAGGGCGATCGCCCCCGCATCTCGCAGGCGCCCGGTCACGGTCGATTCGTAGGGGGGCACGAAGTTTTCAAGCATCTTTGACCCGCAGGTAGTGCGCACACCCTCGGTGCAGAGGTTGTCTTTGAGCGCGATCGGAATGCCGGTCAGCATGCCAATGTCTTCGCCAGCGGCAATGCGTTCATCGACCTGGGCCGCCTGGGCCAGGGCCCGATCGCCTGTCACCGTCAGGTAGCTGTGCAGGGCGGGTTCCAGGGCTGCAATCTGGGCAAGGTACGCCTGGGTGATCTCTACCGCAGAGCGTTCTTTGCTAACCAGCTGTTGATGCAGAGAGCGGATGACAGACATGAGACTCCTTGACAGTAAATCCTGAGCGGGGCGGTAACAGGCACCAAGGTTACCAGTATAGGTAAGGATGGGGCGCTGCTGGCAGAGGATTTTGACCACTACGCCCCTCAGCTTGACGCGCTGTACAGATCACTAGCAGGCAGCGCATTTTAGCAGCAGCAAATGTCCTTATCCTAGAATCATAAAAACCTCGACAACGATGGCTGCCGAGGCTCTTACAGTGGTGGACGGGAGGTCAGGGTGCTCCCACCCAGAGCTAGTCGCGGTTGATGGCGATCAGCAGACGCAGAATGAACACGAACAAGTTGATGTAGGTCAGATACATCGACAGGGCTGCCGACAGGTACTGCTCATCTTTGTAGGTGCGGGGCAGGATGAAGAAATCCACCACGGAAGCGCCGCAGAACACCAGCACGCCAAAGGCCGAAATGGCGATGTCGAGAAACTGGGGGACGGGGCCACCAAACCGGGAGAAGACAAACTGACCCACCACCGCCAGCAGCACAGCAACAACGCCCATGCCGATGGTTTTGGTTAGGGCGAAGCCGTCTTCTTCAGACAGGTTAGAGCCAATCTGGCGGGCGGCGATAAAGACCACACCGCAAGCCAAGGCTGATGCCCCAATGCCGGTCACACCGACCCCCGCAGTACCTAGGGCTACGGCCAACAGGCCGCTGAGGGTGTAGCCCGTCAGCAGGCTGTAGGTAGCCAGCAGGGGCATGGCGGTGCTGTCGTTGCCCTTTGAGGCGACGTTCATGGCCACAAAGAACAGCGCAATTTGAGCAATCAACGCCACCCAAAAGGTGGGCATAAAGATGGCCGGGTTGGTGGCCATCACACTCAGACCGCCGAAGGAGCCTAGGGCAGTCAAAATCAGCCCGCCGCCGACGAAGGGCAGCGCTTTTTTAATTACGTTGGGGCCGACAAGAGTTTGGCCCTTAGCCTTGCTGATGGCTTCACGAAAGTTGCTGGTGTTACTCAAAGCCCTATCCTCTAAAACGAACTAGATTTGGCAAAATAGATTTGGGTGCCCTGGGTGGGGCGATCGCCCAGACTAAATCAAGCTTTAGCGCTAGATTAGCCGCTAATCTAGGCCAACTTGCTTTTCCTTAATCTAGATTTTAGTCAACTTTACTTGGTTAGGTGGCTAAGCCGAGGTGTGGATATCTACCCGTAGGCTAGCCTAGAACTGCCTGGGCAGATAGCTCAGGACCATTGGTCAGGCTAGAGAACCGGGCTAAAGAAGAAGGCCAAAGAACCCAGCTAAAAAGCAGGGGGCAACTACCGTCAGACGAGAGCTGCGATTTTAAGGAGTGGTAAGGATGGTGGTTGACACATACAGAGCCAAGCGTTCTAAACGCCAATGGCAGGACCGATGGTCATCGCCCCATTTCTGGAGGGCGCTGCCCCCCCTGACCTGGCGCGGTAGCGCTGGTCTCACGGCCGGTCTGGCGCTGCTCTGGGCACCGCTAGTGCAGGCCCAAGCGACCCCCACCATTATTCGCTCTCAGCCAGTGACTATTCGCCAAGGGCCGATCATCATTCAGCGATCGCCGGTGAACCCGACGGTGATCATTTTGCCACCCTACCCGGTGCCCCGGCGCGAAGAGACCCAGATCAGAGTAGAGCTGAATGCCCAAGGCCGCGAGTGGGGCACGGTTTATCTCAATGGTCGGGTCGTACACCGGCCCGGCAACTTTGACCGCCAAACAACTCTCTACCTGCCCCCCGGCGGCTATCGACTCGAAGTTACCGGCGTGGTGCGCTCTGACCTGTGGGCTAGCGGCTACCTCGACCTGGGCCGCGACAGTTCTCGACTGGTGGTGGTGCGGTTTTCCCAGGCCGACGGGGTGAGCGTCTCCGGCAGCCCCTACGTGTGGATTCCAGATCAGGGCTAAGGCGGCGATCGCCTCAGACGCTCACAGCCTTAGCCCCAGCCAACTAGCCCAGAGCGGCAATCTTAAGCGCCTCGGGGTGGCCCGGGTTGCCGTGGATCACCAGACTGCGCTGGTTGGCATGGAGGTGACGGGCGATCGCATAGATTGTCTCCACCTGATCCGGTGCGCCGGCCTGATCCGCCAGTTCCTTCAGGGTCAATGGCTTAGGGCTTTGGGCCAGGGCCTTGACCACCGCCTGCTGGAGGTCGAGCACCCCGGCGGCGGCCAGCTTGCCCGCCTCAACCCCCGGCTGGTGGTAAGCGTTGATATTGACCAGCGAGGCGTAGAAACCCACTGCCCGCTCGTAAAGCGCAATCAGCGCCCCCACCGTGTGGGCGTTGACCTCGGGGATGGTCACGGTGATCGATCCGCGACTGTTTTCGTACAAAGCTTTGCGGGTGCCCTGCAAAAAGCCAAAGAGAAAATCACCGCTGGTGGCACCGGGTTCCATCTCCACCGAGTTGCCGACCCGGTCTTTGAGCACCTCCACAAAGGTGACAAAAAAGCTGGCCACCCCGTCGCGCAGCTGTTGTACGTAGGCGTGCTGGTCGGTGGACCCCTTATTGCCGTAGACGGCGATGCCCTGGTAGACCAGGTTGCCATCGAGATCTTTTTCTTTGCCTAGCGATTCCATCACCAGCTGTTGCAGGTAGCGGCTAAACAACAGCAGGCTGTCTTTATAGGGCAGCACCACCATGTCTTTTTCGCCCTTGCCGTTGCCCGCGTAGTACCAAGCCAGGGCGATCAGCGCAGCGGGGTTGCGGCGCAGGTCGGCCACGCGGGTGGCGGCATCCATCTCTTTAGCGCCGCCGAGAATAGAGCGAATGCTGATGTTTTGCAGAGCCGCCGGCAGCAGACCCACCGCCGATAGCTCAGAGGTGCGCCCCCCCACCCAGTCGCGCATGGGGAAGGTGGTAAGCCAGCCCTCGCTGAGAGCCTGTTTCTCTAGCTTGCTGTCTCGTCCGGTGACAGCAACAGCCTGTTTAGAGAAATCTAGCCCCCGCTGCTCAAGTCGGGTGCGCACCTCGACCATGCCGTTGCGAGTTTCGGCGGTGCCGCCCGACTTAGAGGTGACAATTACCAGGGTGGTGGGCAGCTTGTCTTCGAGCCGGGCCAAAATGCGATCAATGCCCTCGGGGTCGGTGTTGTCGATAAAGTGAATCGCCAGCGGCGGAAAGTCTGGCCCTAGGGCCTGGGCGACAAACTGCGGCCCCAGAGCCGAGCCGCCAATGCCAATGGAGAGTACATCGGTAAAGCGATCTTGCCCAGGCGGAGTGATGCTGCCGGTGCGCACTTGGCTGGCAAACTGCTCAATGCTGGTCAGGGTTTCGAGAATGTCTTGCTTGAGCTCGGGGGTGGGGGCTAGGTCGGCATCGCGCAGCCAGTAATGGCCCACCATGCGGTCTTCGTCGGGGTTGGCGATCGCCCCGCCCTCCAAAGCGGCCATATCGGCAAAGGCCTTTTCAAAGCGGGGCTGCATGCTGGCCACAAAGGCCTCGTCAAAACCCATGCGGCTAACATCTAGGTAAAAGCCCAAGCCTTCGTTGTAGTAGAGCCAGTCTTTGTAGCGTTGCCAAAGGGCGGCTGCATCCATCCTAATTACTCCTCGGTCTAAACCGTATTCACTAACATCCTGAGGTGCAGTTTAGAGGATAGGACGGATGCCGCGACACAAAGGGTGGCTAAACATACGGCTTCGCCATAGTCCGACAAGATCAAGCCAAAAACCCCTCACAACTGCGCTTTGCCCCACGCCTATCCATCGCAGTTCGCTGCAATCTTACAACCCTGCTGATGACCCCAGGGTTAACAGCACCTTAAGCCAGCGCCCCCGCCTGGCACGAGTAGATTCTTTTCTATGCCTGTATTAATGTGTAGCTTGATCTCTGAGAAGTACAGGCGAGGAGTACGATGGCATGGCCAATGGTATAGGGGGACGACGCGTCCGCGCCCGCAGCTTTTGGGATGACTTCAAAGCATTTGCCCTGAAGGGAAATGTGGTGGATTTAGCCGTGGCGGTCATTATCGGCAGTGCCTTTGGAGCCGTCATTAGCTCCTTGGTCGAAGATATTCTTATGCCCGCCATCATCAACCCCATGCTGGCGGGGGCGGGCACTGACTGGCGTGAGGCAGTGGTGGGGCCGGGCATTCGTCTGGGCAGCTTTTTAGGCACCACCATTGACTTTTTGATTATCGCTCTGGTGCTGTTTTTGATTATTCGGATATTTGAGCGCTTCAAACGAAAAGAAGTCGTTGAGGCTACCGCCGCCGAACCCAGCATTGAAGAAAAGCTCAACGACACCCTCATCCGCCTGACCGACTACCTAGAAAGCCACCCTAGACAATAGCTAAAGATTAGCCAAAGAGTAGGCACCCAGAAGGTTTGACCCGCCTGACCCAAGGCAGAGGCAAAAGTGAGCCAGAGTCGCTATAGTGGTGGCTAAAGTTTGCCTCTGCCATACCCCTATGCCTTCCCAGCGTCAAATGCAGCTCATCCAATTTCTTCAGACTGAGTTGGCGATCTCATCTGAGGCGATCGCCATGGGTCTGCGCAAAGCGGGGCAGGCCACCAACCTGCTGCCCATGGCTCTGTGGCAGTATGGCCTTGTCACCACTGAGCAGCTCAGCCAAATTTTTGATTGGCTAGAGGACTTCTATGGCCGTCTTCCCGACGCATCCTAAGAGTATCTCAAGTAAAAAATATGCCTTCCTAAGGACGCGAACTCGGCCCGTTAGGCCAGTCGCGGTTAGATTCCGGACAAGTATATTGAGTTGGGACAATCTAAAACAACGTTTTGGCAAGGTTCTGGAGCAAGACCATAATTCTGCTGACGGTGGGCGGTGCTCACCGTCAGCGAACATGTCGGCACACTTAAAATTCGTCGTCGCTGTAGCTCGTGGGCGCTTCGTTATCCCGCTTCGACCCCAAAAGCTCTAGATTATCAACTTTGATCAGAGGCTTGGAACGGGGAGTACCTGATGCCCGATCTTGCCAGTGGTCGAGCTTGAGTGCCCCGCTGACACCGATTAGGCTTCCCTTGCGCACATAGTTAGCCGCAATCTCGGCGGTTTTGCCCCAAAGCTCTAGGTTGAACCAGTCGGGCTTATCGTCTCGGCTTGAGCGCCGCCGCACCGCCAGAGTCAAATTGCACACCACCGTACCCGACTCAAAATACTTAACCTCGGGGTCAGTGCCAACTCGACCCACCAGAGTGACCACATTGATTGTCATTGCTGCTTGCCCAACACTCGTTCCCGCATTGTAGGCGAAACTCGATCATCCGTCAGGCATCCGTCAGGAACCTCAGGGAGATTCTGATCGTCTGAAAGCGAGCTGTTTGTCTCTCTATTATTTCCATTGAGAGAGAGCAAAAGAGCAGCCGCAAAAACTGCGAGGCTGGCATCGCGATCGCGTTAATTTCTTGCTGGTCGATGAATAATCAGTTACTGGACGCACTGATACGAAACGTAATAGAATCCACATCGACATCAGTGTTGGTCGACGTAGACTGACAGTGAGGTTGGCTCTCTATTTTTCTTTAGTTTAGGGGCTTTACTGCCTGTGGCTTTCTTCGACAGATTTTCCCGCGATATGGGTATTGACCTGGGTACGGCCAACACCCTGGTATATGTCTCTGGCAAAGGGGTGGTGCTGCAAGAGCCCTCCGTGGTGGCCATTGACCAGGTCGAAAAGAAACCTCTGGCAGTGGGTGAAGCGGCCAAGCGCATGCTGGGTCGTACCCCTGGTAATGTTGTGGCCCTGCGTCCTTTGCGCGACGGGGTGATTGCCGACTTTGATACCGCTGAGTTGATGCTCAAGCACTTCATTCGTCAAGTACACGAAGGCCGCACCCTGGTGTCGCCCCGCATCGTCATTGGTATTCCCAGCGGTGTAACCGGAGTTGAGCGCCGCGCAGTCATGGATGCCGCCCAGCAGGCCGGTGCCCGCACGGTCTATTTAATTGACGAGCCCGTAGCCGCTGCCATTGGCGCTGGCTTACCCGTGGCTGAGCCAACCGGCAACATGATTGTCGATATCGGCGGCGGCACCACCGAGGTGGCGGTGCTGAGCCTGCAGGGCACTGTACTCAGCGAATCGGTGCGGGTAGCTGGAGACGAGCTGAGCGAAGCGATTTCTAGCTACATGAAAAAGGTCCACAACTTGGTGGTGGGCGAGCGCACCGCTGAAGAAATCAAAATCAATATTGGCTCGGCCTACCCCAGCCCCGACGACCACGAAATCGCTATGGATGTGCGAGGCCTACACCTGCTGTCGGGGCTGCCCCGCACGGTGACGGTAAAGAGTGCTGAGATTCGCGAGAGCATGGCTGAGCCACTCTCGGTGATCGTCGAGGCTGTAAAGCGCACTCTAGAGCGCACCCCGCCTGAGCTAGCCGCCGATATTATTGACCGGGGCATTATGCTGGCCGGAGGCGGAGCGTTGCTCAAGGGCCTAGACACTCTGATCAGCCATGAAACAGGCATTTTGGTGCATGTGGCGGCTGACCCACTCAGCTGCGTGGTGCTAGGCACCGGTCGCGTGCTAGAGAACTTCAGCCAGATGGGCCGGGTTTTCAGCGGACGGAGCCTCTAGGGCTGCCTAGGGCTACGTTCGAGTTGTCATCTACCCAGAAAGTATGTTTGCTTTACGCCGCTGGTGGACACGTCACGCCCTCAAAGCGGGAATGGTCACTCTGGCCGTTTCCTCAGCTTGGCTATTGCGAGCCAGCGACGGTGCTCTGATCTATGAGGCCTATCATTGGGTAACTCGGCCTTTGCAAGGTGGGCTCAGCCGCGAGCAGCAGTTTGAAGATAGCTACATTCTGGAGCTGCAGCAGCGCATTGTTGAGCTAGAAAGTCAGAACCGGGCGCTCCAGACCCTCGAAACCTACGAAGACACTATTACCACTGAGGGCTTGCGCGCCACCGTGATCGGTCGTGGAGCCGATCACTGGTGGCAGCACGTTATTCTTAACCAGGGAAGTCGCCGTGGGGTGGCAGTGGGCCATGTGGTGACTGGCCCTGGCGGGTTAGTGGGCCGGGTAGTGGCGGTGTCGCCCAGCACATCGCGGGTGCTGTTGGTCAGCGACCCCACCAGCCGAGTCGGAGCTAAGGTTAGCCGCAGTCGAGCCATGGGCGTTGTGCGCGGACAGTCTAACAACCGGGTGGTGATGGAGTTTTTCGAGAAGCTGCCCGATGTCAATACGGGCGATGTAATTGTCACCTCCTCCTACAGCCGCTTGTTTCCTAGGGATATTTCCCTGGGGCGAATTGAGTCGATCGACTTAACGAAAAGCCCCGCCCCGGAGGCAGTGATCCAGCTGTCATCGCCGCTGCCGGTGCTGGAGTGGGCGGTGATTCATCCCTTTGCTCCCCAGGAGACAGTCGATGCCCCGGTGCTGCCCGGCACTGACCCACAGAATGATCTTGGGTCTAATAGTGATGGGGCGGGCCTGTGAATCCAAGTATGCGCGTGTCGTCACTGCCGCTGTGGCGACGTCCCTGGGTAATCAATAGCGCCGTCACCGTCGCTTCGGTGGGGGCTTGCCTACTCCTTTTGCCCAGTCGGATTCCGGGGATGCAGCTGCTGGGGGTGTCGCCTCACTGGCTGCTGATTTGGGTGGTGGCCTGGAGCATTAGGCGCACCCAGTGGGAGGCGGCGATCACCGGTCTAGTCTTGGGCCTACTGCAAGACGCTATGACCTCACCTGAGCCGACTCATACCCTCAGTTTAATTGTGGTGGGGGTGCTGACGGCACGGCTGCAAAAGCAGCGCTACTTGCAGGAAGACATTGTCTCAGTGGCGCTGATTGTGTTTGCCATGGCGGTGATTGCCGAAACCGTGCTGGCGCTACAGATCAGCTTTCACCAGCTGATCTCGATGGACTCTCTCTATCCGCCCCTGGGCAAAATCTGGCTTTTCCACCAGCGCATCGCCCTCAGCTCAGCGATTTTGAGCAGCCTCTGGGCACCGGCCCTCTACTACCCCCTCAACCGCTGGTGGGATCGATACTCCATAGACTCTTAAAAGAGAAGAATATCAAAAGGTAGCATTCTCAAAGCCAGCCTTAAAAGCCCAGCAGGCTAGAGCCGCCGACGCCCTAGGGTGGTTTGCTGTTGCAGGTTTTGACAGGCCGTCCAAAGGTTGGACATCAGATGGGTGGGGCGAAAACCCTGGAGGTAGCTGCTGCTGCGAATGCCGCAGGTCACCGCGACGGTGTCAATGCCGAGGGTTTGTCCGGCCATGATGTCGGCTTCGGTATCGCCAATCATCCACGACTGGCTCAGGTCGTAGCCCTGGCGCTGCTGAGCGGCGATCGCCGTCTGGAGCCGATCTATTTTGTGGCTGGCCTGATTTTTGTAGGCCGCCTCGGCCTCGGGCATGCCATACAGATCGGTAATCGCCCAGCAGAGGTCGTGCTGATCTAAAAAGCGCAGCACTTGGTTGGGGGGGCGCAGGGTAACGAGCACCACGCGCACGCCGCACTGGCGCAAAATGTCTAACCCTTCTCGGGCCTGGGGCTGCACCTGGTCGTAGTCGAGCAGGCTGCCGTGGTTGACAATGCGGCTGACCTGATTTAAGAAACCATCGATCTGCTGACCCTCCAGCCCAGACCAATGGGCGATTTGCCGATCTGGCACGCGGTTTTGCTTGAAGGTCCAAAACTGAGCCCTTGACAGATAGCGCACGGCTAAATCGTCGCCCTGGGCCTCGGCAATGGTTTTGGCCCAATCTAGCCCCTGGCGGTAGGTGGCGTAGTAGCGCTCAGAGACATCGGCGATTGGGCCATCGAAGTCGCAAAAAACAGTGATCGCAGACATAGGCTACAGAAACTCCCCACGGTTAAGGACAACTCAGCGGACAGCATCCAAGGTTGCCATGCCAAAAACTTCGTAACGATTTCTTTACAAACTTCAAAACTCATACACCCTAGCAACCCAAACTCAAAATGACCACTGGGTATCCCCGGACTCCGTCGGCCCTGGCGGATACATCGCCGGATGAGAATGGTCTCACATAATGTTCACGGGAAGTTTAAGTAGAGGGGGCAAAATCAAAACTGAGGTATTGTGCCTATGTATCAATATCCACGATTTTTGGCTAAAAATCATGGTTTTTGGAACTTGGTCGAAGTTTAGCTGGTCATTAAATCTAGTTTAAGGAACCCAGCTTTTCCTAGGGCCTTAGGAGGTCATTTTGCGCTCACCAAATCCAGCTCGAAAACAGGTTGCAGCTCTAGTGCCAGCGGCGGTGAGTTCTGTGGCTAAAGGCGGTGCTAGGGTAGCCCCCACCACTCGTCAGGGGTCGGGCAGCCCCTTGCGGGTGGTGCTTTACTCTCACGACACCATGGGGTTGGGGCATAAGCGCCGCAATCTGCTGATTGCCCAGGCGCTCAGTGGTGCTGGCCTCAATGCCGATATTTTGCTGATTAGCGGTATGGGCGACGCCAACGTGATGCCTACGCCAGCGGGCATTGACATGCTGACCCTGCCCGCGCTCTACAAAGCTGCCGATGGGCAGTACGAGGCGCGGCGGCTTAACCTGGCCCTGGAAGAAATTGTCAATCTGCGATCGCAGGTGATTTTGGCCGCTGTCAAAAACTTTCGGCCCGATGTGCTGATTGTTGACAACGTGCCTCGGGGGGCGGTGCGCGAGCTAGACCCGACGCTGGAGTATATGCATCGCTACCTGTCCACCCGCTGTGTGCTGGGCCTGCGCGACGTGCTCGACACCCCCGCCACCGTACATCGCGACTGGAAGCGGGCCGAGAATATCGCCGCCATTCGCCGTTATTACGATGCGGTGTGGGTCTACGGTGACCCCGCGATCTACGATCCTCGGCGAGAGTACCGCTGGCCTGCCGATATTACGGCTAAGATTCGCCCCCTGGGCTACCTCGACCCTCGCGCTCGGCTCGACCAGGTGAGCGCTGCGGCCTGCGCCCAAATTCAGCGCCTGGGACTGCCTGTAGAACGCGACTTGGTGCTGTGCCAGGTGGGGGGTGGCCAAGATGGCGCGGCCCTCGCTGAAGCCTTTGCCCAAGCCGCATTTCCGGCGGGCAGCCTAGGGGTCTTGCTGATGGGGCCGTTTATGCCTGCCGAGGCGCAGCAGCGACTGCGAGCCCTGGCCCAGGTAAATCCTCAACTGTGCCTAGTCAACTACCTGGCTGAGCCGACGCTGCTGCTAAAGCGGGCCAGTCGCGTGGTGGCCATGGGCGGCTACAACACCACCTGCGAACTCTTGGCATACCAAAAACCAGCCTTGATAGTGCCCCGTATTTCCCCCCGCCAAGAGCAGTGGATTCGGGCGGATCACCTGCATCGCCGGGGCCTAGTTGATCTGCTGCACCCCGCTCAGCTCAGCCCCCAAGCCCTGACCGACTGGCTACACCGCCCCTTGCCCACTAATCGCACCGATTTTGCAGTGAACCTCAGGGGCCTAGACAATCTGGTAGCCGCAGTGCAACGGCTTCGGGTGGCGGCAACATTACCAACCTCCCAAGCCTCCTAATACTGAATCCGCCTTGGCTAGCCCCGGTTGGGCTGGGCAAACACCGTTTGCCCCTACGCAAGCTGCCTGTTTGGAATCGGGGTTATACGATTCGGATTTGGTATAACCTCCTTACGAGCCTGGGACCTTAACCGTCTCCCCCTACCCCCCACCCTTCACCTCTTCACCCCTTCACCTCTTACTCTTACCTCCCATGCCTCGCGTTGCCTACATCGTCAAACGCTATCCCCGCTACTCTGAGACCTTTATCGTCAATGAAATTCTCGCCCACGAGGCGGCGGGCACCGAGATTCACATCTTTGCCCTGCGCCCCCCGGTAGATACCCACTTTCAAGACAAAATCGCTCGGGTGCGCGCCCCGGTTACCTACCTACGGAAACCGGCCCAGGGGCGCAGCAATCCCTCTGTGACTACCCTGACGCCCAATTCGGCCACCTATTTCTGGTCAGAGCTACAGGAGGCGGCGAAGGGTTTCCCCGACCTGTGGAGTAAGCTGAGCTACGCTGCGGCAGAACGCACCAGCGTGGTGTACCAGGCGGCATGGCTGGCCCAGGAAATTCGCCAGCGGGGCATTACCCATCTGCACGCCCACTTTGGCAGCGTCGCCACCAGCGTGGCGCGACTGGCGGCCCACTTTGCCGATGTGCCCTACAGTTTTACCGCCCACGCTAAGGATATTTTTCATAATTCGGTGGAGCCAGAGGATCTGCGCCGCAAGCTGCGGGATGCCGCCTCGGTGATCACAGTGAGCGACTATAACCTGGCCTATCTAAAGGAGCAGTTTGGGGCCGATGCCAGCCGCGTACGACGCATTTACAACGGGATGGATCTGGCGGAGCTTAGCTATCAATCTCCAGCGAAACGATCGCCCACCATTCTTTCTGTATGCCGCCTGGTGGAGAAAAAGGGGATCACTGACTTGGTTGCCGCCTGTGATCGCCTGCGCCACTGGGGTCTTGACTTTACCTGCCAAATTGTGGGCAGTGGGCCGCTGGAGGATGAGCTGCGATCGCAAATCCATGCCCTGCACCTGGCCGACTGGGTAGACATTCTTGGCCCCCGGCCTCAGCAGCAGGTGTTTGAGCTGATGCGGCAGGCGGCGGTCTTTGCCGCCCCCTACGTGGTTGGGGCCGACGGCAATCGTGACGGGCTGCCGACGGCACTGCTAGAGGCCATGGCCCTGGGCATTCCCTGTGTGGCGACCGATGTGACCGGCATTCCTGAGATTGTGCGCGATGGCGAGACAGGGCTGCTGGTGGGTCAGCGAGACAGCGAGGGGCTAGCCGTGGCCCTGCGGAGACTGTTGATCGAGCCAGCCCTGGGGGAAAGGCTGGCGGCGGCGGCGCGATCGCTCATTGAGGCCGAGTTTGACATCAGTCGCAATACGGCCCTGCTGCGGTCTCACTTTCAACTCCCCCAGCTCCAGCCCAATCTCCAAGAGGTGTAGCCATGCGGATCGCCTATATCTGCGCCGACCCAGGAATTCCGGTATTTGGCCACAAGGGCTGCTCGATCCATGTGCAGGAGGTGATGCGCGCCCTGGGCCGCCAGGGGGCTAGGGTAGAGCTGTTTGCCGTGCGCTTTGGTGGTCTGCCCGCCGCCGATCTGGCCGATGTGGTTCTGCACCCGCTGCCCCCGGTGCCGAAGGGAGATCTGGCCCAGCGGGAAGCCGCTGCCCTGGCGATCAATGCCGATCTGCGTCGGGAGCTAGCCCTGGCCGGCCCCTTTGATCTGATCTACGAGCGCTACTCCCTATGGAGCTACAGCGCCATGGAATTTGCCCAGACCCACCACATTCCAGCCTTGCTGGAGGTCAACGCTCCGCTGATTGAAGAACAGGCCCAGCATCGAGGGCTGATAGATCGCCAGGGTGCTCAGCAGGCGGCGAGTCGGGCTTTTCAGGCCGCCAGCACCCTGATCGCGGTCTCTGAAGAAGTGAAACAGTATCTCACGGGCTGGGTGAGCGGCGATCGCGTGCAGGTTATTGCCAACGGCGTTAACCACCACCGCTTTGTCAGGCCCAGGGAATTTGGGTCTGGGGAAATCGGGCGGGGGGAAATCGGGCCTGGGGTCCGTGGGGGCAGATTGTCGGCTCTAGAAACGCCAGCCGATAGGTTTACGGTCGGTTTCGTCGGCTCCCTCAAACCTTGGCATGGTCTGTCGCATTTGGTAAACGCCTTTGCCCACCTACAGCAGCGGGTGCCTGAGGCGCGGCTGTTGATCGTGGGGGATGGGCCGGGGCGGGGGGCGCTCGAGGCCGAGCTGGCCCAGCGGCAGCTCCACAGCGTCACTCAGCTCACCGGGGCCGTGGCCCCCGAGCAAATTCCAGACCTGCTGGCGCTGATGGATGTGGCGGTGGCTCCCTACCCGGCTAGCGCTAACTTCTACTTTTCGCCCCTCAAGGTGGTGGAGTATATGGCGGCGGGGCTACCGGTGGTGGTCAGCGACATCGGCCAGCTGCGGCGCCTGGTGGTGAATAACGTCACCGGGCTGCTGCGTCCGCCGGGGGATGATATCGCCCTGGCCCTGGCCCTAGAAGATCTGTGGCGATCGCCCAGCTGGCGGCGCTCCCTGGGTCGAGCGGCCCAGCAGCACATTCTGGCCCACCACACCTGGGATGCCGTGGCCCACCAGATCATCGCCCTGGCCCAGCGCCAGCCCGCCGACTGCAAGGGTTAGAGGCGGCCCTGGCCCCCCTCTCCCTGGCATCTTCCACGACCTCATTTTCGTCGCGCTCCTATGAATCGTTCTGCTTCGCTTTCTCAAGCCGTGCCTGGCCTGTGGCAGTTTGGCCGCTACTTTTGGCCGCTGATTCGCCCCCAGTGGCCGCTGCTGACGGTCTCGGGCCTGGCCCTAGTGGCCGACGTGGGCCTGCGGGTGCTAGAACCCTGGCCCATGAAGGTGATTTTTGACTACGTGCTAGTGCCCGCCCGCAGCGACGACGCGGCACCGCTGGCGGATTGGGACCCGGCCCTGCTGCTGGCAGTGGCAGTGGTGGCCATTGTGGCCTTGACTGGCCTGCGCGCCCTGGCTACTTATTGGAATACGGTGAGCTTGGCGATCGCCAGCGGCCGGGTGATGACCCAGGTGCGCAACCAGCTCTATCGCCACCTCCAGCGCCTCTCCCTGGGCTACCACAACCAGGCCCGCAGCGGCGACCTGATTGTGCGGGTCAGCGGCGATGCCAGCCGCATGCAGGAGGTGCTGATCACCGCGGCCCTACCCCTGGTGTCGAGCCTGCTGACCCTGGTGGGCATGGTAGTGGTGATGATCTGGCTCGACTGGCGACTGGCCCTGCTGTCAACGGTGACCTTTCCGCTGTTTTGGCTGGCGGCGACCCGGTTTAGCCAGCGCATTCGCAGCGCCTCGCGCCAGCAGCGCCAGCAGGAGGGGGCGGTGGCCGCCACGGCGGCAGAGTCTCTGGCGGCAATTAAGCTAGTGCAGGCGCTATCGCTGGAGAATGCCTTTGCCGACATCTTTGCCGAGCAAAACCAGCGCAGCCTAAGCGACGGGGTCGAAACCAAGCGCCTCGCCGCTCACCTAGAGCGCACCGTCGATGTGGTGATTGCCCTGGGCACCGCCCTGGTGCTGTGGTTCGGCGCTCGGCTCGTGATTCAAGATGCCCTGTCGCCGGGGGATGTGCTGGTATTTTTGAGCTATCTCAAGAACGCCTTTAAGCCAGTGCAAAACTTTGCTAAGTACACCGGGCGGCTGGCCAAGGCCGCCGCCTCGGGGGAGCGCATTCTAACCGTGATGGAAACCGAGCCGGAGGTGCGCGATCGCCCCCAGGCCCACCCCGCCCCCATCTTCGGCGGTGCCCTCCGCCTGGAGAATCTGTGGTTTGCCTACGAGCCAGGACAGCCCGTACTGAAAGAACTCAACCTCTCGGTACAGCCTGGCCAGCAGATCGCCGTCGTTGGCCCCTCGGGCAGCGGCAAGTCTACGCTGATGAGCCTGCTGCTGCGCCTCTACGACCCCACCGCTGGCCGCATTTTGATCGATGGCTGCGATCTGCGCGACTATACCCTCGACAGCCTGCGGCCCCAAATTAGCGTGGTGCTGCAAGAGAGCCTGCTGTTTGCCGCCACCATTCGCGAAAACATTGCCTACGGGGTAGCGGGGGTCAGCGCTGGGGAAATCGAAGCCGCCGCCCGCCTGGCCAATGCCCACGACTTTATTACGGCTCTGCCCCAGGGCTACGACACCCCGGTGGGTGAGCGGGGGGCTACCCTATCAGGCGGGCAGCGGCAGCGGATTGCGATCGCCCGCGCCGCCATTCGTCAAACCCCAATTTTGATTTTAGATGAGCCCACCACCGGCCTCGACAACGCCAGCGAGCGGTTGGTGGTAGCGGCGCTGAGGCGGCTGGCCCAGGGGCGCACCACGTTTTTGATCACCCATGATCTGTCGCTGGTGACCCAGGCCGATCAGGTGCTGTATCTGGAGCAGGGGCAGGTGACCGAGCAGGGTACCCATCGCGATCTGATGGCTAAGAACGGCTCCTATGCCACCCTCTTTCGCATGCAGTCGGCCCTGCGCAGTGAGCCACCGATGGTGTCGAGATAGGGTGGTGACTGTGATCGATCCCAAAATTCCATTTTTAGACGCGGCCTTAGACCCGCCCCAAGCCCAAGGGCAGCTTCATCAGGCAATTCCTCAGCTGCACCGGGTCACAGCAGCCATGCTGATGCGCCACAGGCTAGGTCGCCGGGCTCTGGTGAAATATCACGTCGAGACAACGGCTGGCCCTCTGACCCTGCTGGGCAAAATTCGCGCCAAGGGCACCGATCGCACCAGCTACCAGATCCAGCAGGCCCTATGGCAAACCGGCTGGGATGCAGACAGCCGCGATCGCCTGTCCATCCCCCAACCCCTGGGGCTGGTGCCCGACTGGCACATGGCCCTCCAGCGCCAGGTGCCCGGCGTGCCCGCCACCCAGCTGCTGGCTACGGATCAAGGCATTCCCCTGGCTGAGCGGATTGCAGCGCTAGCCCACAAACTGCACCGCACCCCGGTGCCTACGACCAAAACCCACACCCTGGCCGATGAGCTGAGCATTCTCCATGATCGCCTGCCCCTGGTGGCCGAGCAATATCCCCAATGGGCAGCGCGGATTGATCAAATTCTCACGGCCTGCGATCGCCTCGCGACCCCCTTTTTCGATCTCCGAGCCCAAGCCGCCGGGCGAAAACCAGACGTCTGTTCCGTGGATACCCCACTCACCCACCCATCCACTCATCCACCCATCCACTCCCCCCTGCCCACCGCCTACTCCTCCATCCACCGCGACTTCTACGCCGACCAGGTGCTGGTCGATGGCGATCGCCTCTGGCTGGTCGATCTAGACCTCTGCTGCCAGGGTTCGCCCGCGCTGGATATTGGTAATTTCATCGCCCACATTACCGAGCAAAGCCTGCGAGAGAACGGCAATGCTGAGGATTGGGGAGATCGCGAAGCCGCCCTGCAAGCCGCCTATGTCGAGGCCTACTGCGGTGCCAGCCCTGGGGGGCACGTTGCCGCTGCCTTCGGCCGTGAGATCGATCTATATGCCGCCCTTACCTTGGTGCGCCACATCCACATCAGCACCCGCATTGCCAGCCGCCAACCCTACACCGAGAGTCTGATAACGCTGTGCGAAACGCGCCTAAGCTTTCACCAGCTAAATTAGGTATTAATAAAGTCAACCCTCACCCTAGGGCGGCAATTTTGGTTGGCGGGTAGGCTACATTTACCGAGTAGCCATCTTACCGGGTGAGGAGAAGATGTCTTTGCAGCCTCCGACCATACCCAAGACTCCCCCCTTGTTAAGACCTCGGGGCGGCTGGCGACAGATGCTGGGCGAGGCCCGCACCCGGATTTTGATCTGGTATCTATTGCTGATGACGCTTTCGAGCGTGGCGTCGGTGCTGGCGGTGCGGCAGATTTTGTTAGCCCGGCTAGAGGAGCGGGTAGAGGAGTCGCTTTACCAAGAGGTAGAAGAATTTCGCCAGCTGCGCAACGGCAGAAATCCTGAAACCGGACAACCTTTTGACGATGACATTGTGGCCATCTTTGATGTCTTTTTGGCCCGCAACATTCCTGAAGACAACGAATATCTGCTGGCCATTGTAGATGGCGAGTTGTATAAAGCCAGTTCGCTGGCGCTGCCCGCTGCACTGCAGCCCAACGGCGAGCTGATAGACCAGTGGAGTACCCTAACCCAGACAGAGCAAGACAGTGCCACTACCGTCTCAGGCACGGTGCTCTACCTAGCCGATCCGATCACGGCGGCGGGGCAGGTGAGGGGCGTGTTTGTGGTGACCCATATGATCAGCCGCGATCGCACCGAGGTGACCGAATCGGTGCTGATCATTGCCCAGGTGTCGCTAGTGGTGCTGGCGATCGCCTCCTGGCTGGCCTGGTTTGCGGCGGGCAAGGTGCTGGCCCCGCTACGGCTGCTGAGCCAAACCGCCCGCTCGATCACCGAATCCAACCTGACCGAGCGCATTCCCATCGAAGGGGCAGCGGGAGATATTGCCGAACTAACCCGCACCTTCAACGACATGCTGGATCGCATTGAGGGCACCTTCAACGGCCAGCGGCAGTTGCTCAACGATGTCGGCCACGAGCTACGAACCCCGATTACGATCATTCGAGGCCACCTCGAGCTGATGGGCACCAGCCCCCAAGAGCAGCAGGAAACCCTCGACATCGTAATTGACGAGCTAGACCGCATGAGCCGGTTTATCGACGAACTCGTGCTGTTGGCCAAGGCCGAGCGCCCCGACTTTTTGTTTCTAGAGACGATAGATCTAACCGCGTTTACCGAAGAGCTCTTTGCTAAGGTGACGGCCCTGGGCGATCACCGCTGGCAGTTAGAGGCGGTGGGCAGCGGCCTGCTGGTAGGCGATCGCCAGCGGATCACCGAGGCAGTTATCAATCTGGCACAAAACGCCACCCAGCATACGGCCCCTGGTGAGACCATTGCGCTTGGTTCTCGGTTTAACAACAATCAGGTGAAAATCTGGGTGCGCGATACGGGGCCAGGCATTGACCCTGCCGATCAAGGGCGTATTTTTCAGCGGTTTGTGCGGGGCAAAAGTCGCTACGGTCGCTCCGATGGTTCTGGCCTGGGGCTGGCAATCGTGCAGGCGATCGCCCAGGCCCACGGGGGCACCATTCAGCTCAGTAGCCAGCCTGATCACGGTTCTATCTTTACCTTGGTTTTGCCCCTCAAGCCGCTCTAGGACTGCCATCGATGAGTCGCATTTTGATCGTTGAAGATGAGCCTCGTATTGCCTCCTTTTTGGAAAAAGGGCTGCGATCGCACGGCTTTGTCACCACCCACGGGGCCGATGGCCAGACCGCTATCGCTCTGGCTCTAGGGAGCGAGTTTGACCTAATCATTCTCGATCTGGGCCTGCCCGATCAAGATGGTATGACAGTGCTAGAGTCGCTGCGGGGCCAGGGCTTTACTAAACCGATCATTTTGCTAACGGCTCGCGACGACCTCTACGACAAAGTCAAGGGCCTCGAAGCCGGTGCCGATGACTACGTGACCAAGCCCTTTCGCTTTGAAGAGCTGCTGGCCCGCGTTCGCGCCCGACTGCGGACGGTGCAGACCACCCCAAAATCTGATAAAACCAGCCTGTCGGTAGGCTCCGTAGACCTTGACCTGATCAGCCGCCAGGTGCAGGTCGAGGGCAAGCCCGTAGAACTGTCGGCACGGGAGTTTATCTTGGCCGAAACCTTTATGCGCCATGTAGGGCAGGTGCTCAGCCGAGAACAGCTGCTCGATCTGGCCTGGGGCTACGGCTACGACCCCGGTTCTAACATTGTGGATGTGTACGTGGGCTACCTACGCAAAAAGCTGGGCAGCAACACTATCGAAACGGTGCGGGGCATAGGCTACCGCATGGTTATTCCCGAGTCGGTCACCGTTGCGTAGGCACAAACAGGTGAAGGCTCAAGAAAATCCATGATCAGGTAGACCCCAGGGTTCTAGCCAGGATTGGCGGATTAGCAGGCAAGATCTGCCGCAGAACCCTGGGGTCTCTACGCTGGGGCTTCTCGCTCCAGCAGCAGCGTCACCGGGCCGTCGTTGTGGATCTCGACCTGCATCATGGCCCCAAACTGGCCAGTCTCAACCCGCAGCCCGCTGGCCTTTAGTAGTGCTACAAAGTCGTCATAGAGCACCTCGGCCTGGGCGGGTGGGGCCGCACCATCAAACGAGGGTCGCCGCCCCTTGCGGCAGTCGCCGTAGAGAGTGAACTGGCTAACGACCAAAATCTCGCCCTGAATCTCCTGCACTGAGAGATCCCAGCGCTCGCTGCCCGGTGACGGAAACAGCCGCAGATCGAGACATTTACGCGCCATCCAGGCCAGTTCTGTCTCGGTGTCTATGGGCGCAATACCCACCAACAGGTTGATCCCTGGGCCAATTTCGCCGATGACAGCGCCATCGACCTTCACCTGAGAGGCCGTGACCCGTTGCACTACGACTCGCATGGGGCGGCGGCAAATTTTTGCTGCCACACCGCTCGAATGCGATCGGCGGCCTCGGCCATTTCTGCCTCGGTGGGGGGCTTGCCCAGGGTGCGAAACACCTGTAGCTCAAGTCCCTTCAGCCCCAGCTCTTCGGGATGATGACCATCGGGGTAGCGCGGTTGCAGTACAAAATGTACGTGGTAGGGCGGTTGATCGACCCAGAGGCTGACATAGACCCGCTCGGCCTTCATGGCCAGGGCGATCGCCTCCGACAGCTGCTGCAAAAATGGCCCCAGCGCCGCCGACTCAGCCGTCGACAGCTCCCACAGATTCTCGCGGTGGGCGCGGGTTTTAACCACCACCGACCCTAGACCGTAGGGGCCAACGCAGTGATCGGCCACCCAGCAGAGATTCTCCGCAATGGTGCCGCCGGGCACCGGCTGTGCCCCCGCTAAGATTTGGCAGGCCAAGCAATCGGGATGGAGTTGGGAGCCGTGATCGGTCATTGGGTCAGGGGAATACCTTGCGAGGAACCGGGTTTAAGAGTTAAGACAGCAAGCGCGAAGGCTTCGGTGCTGCCCTTAAACCCTGCACCTGAAACCTAATACCGTACTTAAACCCTCACCAACACCTGATCGCCGTCAATTTTAGCCTCAAAGGTCGTGAGGGGTCGGGGGGGCGGGCCACCGGCTACCGTACCGTCGGGGTTAAAGCGCCCGCCGTGGCAGGGGCAGGCAAACACCCCCTGATCGGCATCCCAGGGAACTGTACAGCCCGAGTGGGTGCAGACAGCACTGACGGCAATCACCGCATCGGGCGCATTGGGGTCGCGAATCACCGCTAGGTTGTTACCCTGCAGGTTGCTGTTGGTCAGGGCACCCTCGGCATCTAAATCGGCCACGGTGCCAATGGCGACAAACTCGCCGTCTTCTGATCCAGCGGAGGGCGATGGGTCAGACTGACAGGCGGAGATCGCCACCGGCAATGAGCTGGACAACAGCCCTAGCCCCAGCAAATTGGTAAATTCTCGCCGCTTGATCATGGGTTAATCCTTTACTTACCAAACCCTAGACCTCGGCTGGCCGAGGGCAAACACACACAGTCATTGAGCTGTGCCCGCAGGGTGTCGTGATCTAGCCCCTGACCAATCAGCACCAGCTGGTTCTTGGGGGCACCGGGCCAGTTGTCGTCGTCGAGGGAAAAGCGCTTGCCGCTGAGGTGAAAGATATGGCGTTTGGGGCTTTCGTCAAACCAGAGAATGCCCTTGGCCCGAAACACCGACTCGGGCAGCAGATTGTCTAGGAAGTTTTGAAACTTGCGAATGGCAAAGGGGCGATCGCTGGCAAAGGACAATGATGTAAACCCGTCGATGGCCAGGTGGTCAGAGTGATGCCCGTGATGCTCATGCCCGTGGTGGTCGTGCCCATGATCATGGCCCTCGTGCTCACACTGGCCGTGGTCGTGGTCGCAGTCACTGTGGTCATGGGCGCTGTGGTCATGGGCACTGTGGTCATGGGCACTGTGGTCATGGGCACTGTGGTCGTGGTCGTCGTGGGGGTGGGCCTCGGCCTCACCGCCAAAGTATTGATCCGACTCAAACAGACCCACGCTGAGAATCAGTGGCAGCGGCACCTGCGACTTGGTGGTGCGGAGAATTCTAGCGCCCGCTTTGACATCGCGAATTTTGACCTCCAGCAGGTCGAGATCGGCCTCATCCACCAGGTCGGTCTTATTGAGCAAAATGATGTCGCCGTAGGCAATCTGGTTATGGGCCGCCTGGCTGTTGAAGAGATCCATGCTGTAGTTCTCGGCATCCACCAACGTCACAATGGAGTCGAGACGGGTGAGGTCGCGCAGCTCGGTGCCCAAAAAAGTCAGCGCAATGGGCAGCGGGTCGGCCAGGCCAGTGGTTTCTACCACCAGGTAGTCGATTTTGTCTTGGCGCTCTAGCACCTTGTATACCGCCTCCATCAGGTCGTTGTTGATGGTGCAGCAGATGCAGCCGTTGCTCAGCTCGACCATGGTGTCGTCGCTGTTTTCGCTGGCGATCAGCAGGTCGTTGTCAATGCCGATTTCGCCAAACTCGTTCACCAGTACGGCGGTTTTAAGCCCCTCTTGGTTGGCCAAAATGTGGTTGAGCAGGGTAGTCTTGCCGCTGCCCAAAAAGCCGGTAATGATCGTGACGGGCAGACCGTGTTTGGTGTCATCCATAGCCTGGACGGGAAGCGCAGCGGTAGACATGGGTGATCTCTAAACGCAATGACATTCTCCATACTAGCGATGAATCAGGAGTCATGGCGCTCAGGGGGGCGATTGTTTGGGTGAGGGGGGCGATCGCCTCACCCAAATAGTACTAACGAACTAACTAGATCTGAGGGTGCTTTAAGTCCTCCACCTCAACCCGCTGCTCCGCCGTGCCATGGCGCTTTGTCAATACCACTAAAGCAGCGAGCAATTAATACAGAAAATAACACAGCAACTAATCTTGTCAAAAGGCCGCAATCTCTGAATTGACATCATGGTTTTCTTTGAGAGATTGAGGAATAGTTGGTTCGCTATGCTCAGCGATTGTACAAACTAGGTCTAAATGCAACTCCTCAGCGCGTTTTAGCAACTCGTCTTCTCGACGACGCAGTTCTTCTAGTTGAATTTTCATAGATACTTTCCATGCCTCTATGTCATGGGTCAAGTCTTTATAACGACGACTGATGGTTGAGAATCCCTGTAGGGTGTTGACAATCTGCTGAGTAGCTTCCTCAAGGCGTTGGAGATGGTTGCTCGCGACTGTAATGTGAGCAATCACTAGGGTGCCGGGTGCAAACTTGTGCTCAAATTCAATTGAGTTTTCCCCGTTTACGGGTACCCAGGTAAACTTATCGACTTCTTTGCAGTATAAGTTTAAGGTTTGCTTCCCCCACATCTGCTTTGGCCCAACCATTGCAAGATAGCGCATGACTTCAATCCAGGATTTCATCTAGTTTGATAGGTAGAAAGCCCTAGATTAGAGACGAAGCGTAAAGATTTAAACTCTCTCTTTTCGAGAATTTAGTCTTCAGGATCTATACCGTCTTAATTAGACCGATCCACTTATCGGGTGTGCAATATCAATTATTCCCATTCTAAATTGATGTTACTACTCAGGCTTAAAAAAATCTCTATTTTTTGAGGATTGACATGGGAGGCAGCTATTGTGAGCCAGATAGAGGAAAGCGAGCCCTACCGTGAGCCAGTCCAAGCGTGACCTACAGCTGAGTGAAGGCGAGATCCGGGCCATCTATGCCGAGGGGGCAGGGGCGGTGGTGAGTTTAGTCACCGAGTTATTGGAGCGGCTCAACCGCTTAGAAGCTGAGGTCAAGGATCTGAAAGGGCGGTTGAGCAAAGACAGTCGAAATAGCAGTAAACCGCCCTCGGGGGACGGGTTTGGCAAACGCACCCGGAGTTTACGCCGCCCCAGCGATCAGTCATCAGGCGGCCAAGTCGGTCATCCTGGTCAGACCTTGGAATGGAGGCATGAACCCGATGGGGTCGAGCGGCGAGCTATGCTCATTTCTGGTGTATGGAGGGAAAAGAAGGAAGGGCGTATTCTGCTGGATAAAGCAAAACACCAGACCAGGAATACACCATGAATAGCGACAATCTTATTTCATTACCCACGCCAGAGACGACGGAGACCT
>JBBSKN010000029.1:0-37418 GCA_038256265.1 Phormidesmidales cyanobacterium | reverse complement strand
GTCGGTCTTGATACTGCCCTAAAAACTCCTGCAATTCTGCCTCCACCGCCTGAGCGATGATCTGCCGGGCTCCTCGACGAATCAGATCGCTCAGTGCATCACTGAAGGTCTCCGTCGTCTCTGGCGTGGGTAATGAAATACGATTGTCGCTATTCATGGTGTATTCCTGGTCTGGTGTTTTGCTTTATCCAGCAGAATACGCCCTTCCTTCTTTTCCCTCCATACACCAGAAATGAGCATAGCTCTGTCGGGGGTCGTCGGGTCTACACCGACCGATACGCCGAGGTGATAGTCGCTGATTTGATTCACAGTGATACGGCCAATGTGTCGCGGCAACACGGGCTGAGTGAGGATATTGTGTGGTCGATAAGCAGACATCGTAGCCGACCGATTTCACGTCATGAGCCTGGTCAATCAGGAATTGAATCAAGCTCGTAATGCCTTCCGTCGGACACCCGATGACTTGCCCGACGGCGTTACCCCGAAGGTGGCTAAAGCTGCTCTCAAAGCCAGTAAGTACGCGCTGCTTAAGCCAGAAGCCAAGCTCACCGATACCCAGCGCGACAAGCTTGCTGAGGTCACAGCCGTCTCCCCCAAGCTCGCGTTGATGCATCAGTCCAAAGAAGCTTTTAGGACGCTGTTTGACGCTGAGTCCTGGGCTCAAGCTCTACCGGGCTTTCTCACCTGGATGAAAGCGGCGCAATCACTCTACCCAAACGCTGTAGCAACAATGAGGCGATGGTTTGGGGAAATCCTCCAGTACTTTGAGCACCGAACTACGAGCGGTGTCGTTGAGGGCATCAACACTCGCTTAAAGTTGATTAAGCGCTCTGGCTACGGGTTCACCAACTTTGAGCGATTCCGCCTCCGATGTCTCATCTGCTGGCATTTTTCTCCAACCGCTGCATAGTGATCCCAGGAGAGCCAATTTTCAACGCCAAAATCAAATGATCGCTCCGGCAATCAACCCCACCACGGCCCCAGCGGGCACCAGTTGCCAGGTAGGGCGACGAAAGCGTACCAGGGCCACCAGGGCCGCGACGCCCACGGCGATCGCAACCACAGTGCGGGGCACAGTCGGTTGCACCAGGGCCGCAGCGGCGAGGGGAATGGCGGCGGCGGCGATCGCCCCCAGCACCCCCGGCAGCACCCCCTTGAGAAAGCTCTTGACCCAGGGGTTTTGCCGTAGCCGCAGCAAAAACGGCGAGGCAAACATAATAAATAGAAACGACGGGGTGAAAATCGCCACCGTGGCCACCAGTGCCCCCAGCGCCCCCGCCACCTTGTAGCCCACAAAGGCGGCGGTGATCACCACCGGGCCGGGGGTGAGTTCGCCCAGGGCCACGCCGTCGATAAACTGGTTGCGGGTCATCCAGCCAAAGTCATCCACCACCGCCGCTTCGAGCAGGGGAATGATCACCAGGCCGCCGCCAAAGATAAAGGCCCCGGTCTGGAGAAAAAAGCTGGTCAGGGGTAGGAAGTAGGCTTGAATGCGATCTAGCCCCCAGAAGCTAGTCACGGCTAGGGGTTCAGCGGTAAGGTTTGCCAATAGGTTAGGCAGGCCCTGGGTGAGGGGCAGCAGGGGGGCGAGCCAGGCGCTGGCGCGGGGAGACGGCCCGGCGGGGGGCGGCGCGGTGGGGCGGTAGATGACGAGACCGGCCAGACCCGCCAACAAGAACAGCAGCAAGACGTTGACGCGAAAGACCAAAGAGAGGATGAGGACAGCGAGGGCGATCGCCACCCCCTGCCAATCTTTAATCGCTTTTTTGCTCAGCTTGTAGCAAAAGCCAAAGATGATGGCGATCACCACCGGCGAAATACCCAAAAACAGGTGCTCAATCTGGGGCACCCCCTGAAACCTAAAGTAGGCCCACGACAGCGCCAGCACGATGAGAAACGCGGGGGCGATAAAGCACAGGCCCGCCACCAGTGCTCCCAGCTGCCCCGCCCGCAGGTAGCCGATGTATATGCCGGTCTGGGTCGAAGCCGGGCCGGGCAGCATTTCGCAGATCGCCACTCCTTCGAGAAACTGCTCTTCATTTAGCCAGCCCCGCCGGATCACCGTCTCGTCGTGGATCATGGCGATGTGGGCCTGGGGACCACCAAAGCCGATCGCCCCGAGTTTCAGGAACAGTTGGCTCAGCTCTTTGAGGCGAGTCGTCAACTCATTTTGGGGAGGGTTTATGGTAATGGGCTCTAAATCTGGCGGCTGACTCATAGATCACACCATAGAGATGGAGCCAACATCATACTAAGACTTATTCTCACGGCCCTATATCGAGCACTACAGTTTCAGCACCCATCAGCCTCTGAAGAAACCAGAGGCTGATGGGTGCATCAGATCAGGGAAAGCCCATTTATGAGCGTTCAGCATAATTCTTCTGGTTCTTCTAGGTATCTGTTGATAAGGCAGGGTTATAAGACATGATCAGGGTATCAGCTCTTTAATCGCCATTAAATGTATCTTGCTATACGGTTTTAGCCGCAAACCCATGAGAGATTTTCTTCCAGGTTCAGCAAACCAAGGGGATTGAGGCCAACCACGCAACGCATCACTTGCCTGAAATCCTATGCAAGCTGCACAAATCTTTGTTAAGAACATTGAGCTATGGACTCTTCATTAAAGTTTGATGATGAGACTTTGCCTATAGATCGGCATGGCTTTTCAATGAAAGTCTGACGGTTACCCCTAGCAAATCCCCTAAGCCCTTTGACCTAGGGGCAGCCGATGGTTGCCAGTCCATATTGACAGAGGCTAAAACGCAACTTAATTAGGCTGCGTACGTGGCTCTAGTAAAGTTTCCATGTACTTAACCTCAAAATATAGACAAAATTACTGAGCCTAGGCTTCTATAGGTTTAAGGTCATTGCCTGAAACTATAAAACTAGTACGGGTTCCCACTGTCTTCTAGATCTAGGGAGCTGGTCTGATCTATTCGAGAGTTGTTGAGAGCGCCACTCACCAGCCCAAGTGTAGCCAGGCTTCACCTAAAGAAACTGAGCTCGGTTACATGGACTAGCTATCTTAGTCATCAAGAAATTAATAGATGCTATTAATAAGTAAAAATAAGACTCCGTCAATCGAAAAATCACTTCGCCAAAGCTGCTATAGTTGATCCAATTATCAGGTAATCTTGACGATAAAAGCCGCAACCATAGAAAATGCAGTTATTTTAGATTTTGACAAAACTTTTTTCAAGAAATTCTACAGAAGAGTATCTAAATAGCCTTCAGCCCTGTTTTATAAGATCTTTGCTGCTGTTAATTTTTAGCCTAATTAAATCATTGATAGTGTTGTCAAATGTATTGGAGCCTTCATTCACCGGATTTTATTAACTACTTAGCCATTTTGCCAAAGGCCAATAATATTTTGGATTCAACTTGAACCCGCAATCATCAGGCATCAAAACAAGCCATTGAGCCTGACTGCCCTCAAGCTAACGCTAAAGACACTTTTAACTAATTCAAAAACAACTGCTATTACACCTCATCGGAGCAAGAGCTACAATAAAAATTTTTGGCAGAATTATTTTTGACTAAGTCTGCCTGTGACTGAAAACTGGCATATTTGCTGCTCTAAAGAATAGCTAAAAACAAGGATTTTTTATGCTTCACCACCAAGATGAATTGGTTCATACACTAGGGCTTTCAGTTCGCAAGGGAAGAGCTCTAGTTGGTTTTTCATCGCTTTACGAATTTGAAGATTTTATCCAAGAAATGGATTCCTCTACCTTGATTCAGGCAGAGGATTTTAGGTCAATTAGAAAAAGCAAGATAGCCTACAAAGTTTTTAGGGAGGCGACTCAATCTATATCCCTTAGTAAGCGACTATCTCTGTCCTTCATTCCCACTAAAAGCAGATACTGTCTAGGCAAAAGTTACGAGCTTTTTCTGCCTTCATTTAATAGTCCCTATGAGCTTTTTGCTCTGCGATCTGTGCAGGGATGGCGCGATCGCAGTCGCTATGCAGCTTGCTATATCAATGAAATTTGGGTGACAGAACTTAAAAAATGCAGCTACCTACTCGAATTGTTGAAGGATTTTGACCATATCTTTATTGGTATACGGCATAGCGTTGAGCAGGTTGAGCAGTTGACCGGCAGACCCTGCACCTACCTGCCCATTGGGATAGATGCCCTCAAATTTTGCCCTTCTAAAAGACGAGCTTCTCTCCGCACCATTGATGTGTGCAACATTGGCCGTCGTTCGGATATTACCCACCAGGCTTTGCTGAAAATGGCAAGCGCCGAGGATCTGTTTTACTACTACGACACTGTCTCTAGTCAGCAGGGTGTAGTAAATGCCTCTAAGCAAAATACTTTTTATGTTAAGGATCACAAAGAGCATCGCTTGTTGCTGGCGAATATCCTGAAGCATAGTCGTTACTTCATTGCCAATCGAGCGTTGGTTAATGATTCGGAGCGAACTGGAGGATATGGCGAAATTCCCAGTCGTTATTTTGAAGGGGCTGCGGCAGGCACCATAATGATAGGTGAATCTCCAAAATCTGACATCTTTAACTCATATTTTGGCTGGGAAGATGCTGTCCTTTGGGCTCCTTTTGATGCCCCCCACATAGCTGATTTGATCGCCGATCTAGAGGCTCAACCCAAGCGACTAGATGCCATTCGCCGTAACAACGTTATAAATGCCTTGCTCCAGCATGATTGGTTGCATCGTCTCAAGGTTATTTACAATACCTTCGATTTGCCCCCGTCGGCCATGATGAAGGAGCGGTCGGCGGCCATTATGGCTAAGGTAGAGGAAATTAGTCAACTTACTTCATTGGATGACAAAGGGGTATCAACTACCCCTGTCAAGGTGAGCCAATGAACTACTCCTTGACAGGCGGGTGTTTCAGCAATCAGACCTCAAAATCGGAAATTACAATATCGGCATAATTCCCACCCCCAGCCCTATAACTTTTAAAGTCTAAAATAGTCTCCTCCAGAAAGACTGTCATATTTATCGGGTCTTTATAAGACATGCTGTTCACTTCACTCGTGAATCACAATCTTCTCCCAGGATTAGACTAAGCTTGAAAACGAGAAGACTTTCACACACTCAGACCTAGAGTTGACAATCAAATCTTAAGTTGTGATGCATATTTTCTGCAACTTATAGGATGGTGAATTTGGCAAGCTTTCCAGGCAAATTTGTTGACTCTGCGGTGGAGGGCTTTCAAGAAAAACACCTTTGAAGCTCATCTAGTCAATATTCCTTTAAATCGACCAACTATGTCTTTTATTAAAATTTAGCTCTGGCCATTCTATGTTTCCGAGCAAAAAGACATTTCTGCCTTGATACGATTATTATTTTGAATGTTCTTTGAGGGCACCTTAAGGATGCCTAAAACCGACTAACCACCTTGGGTTTTCACTAGATTGCCGCAAGGCTTAATCTCCTTCATAAGAATCCATTCTTTTTGAGGCTATCCACTCAGTATTATCAGCAAAATCTAAGTACCTAAGTAAAAGGATTTAAGCACCTTGATTTAGTTGCCCAATAGCAGTAAAATTGCCTAAGAAAGGTTAAGAGAATATAGAAGTTGATGTATTAGTATTGGATTGAGATTTTATGAAAGCAGTTATATTGGCTGGTGGTTTAGGTACTCGCTTAAGCGAGGAAACTAGCATTAAACCTAAACCTATGGTTGAGGTTGGAGGATATCCGATCCTTTGGCATATCATGAAAATTTATTCTTCCCATGGAATCAATGACTTTGTTGTTTGTTGTGGGTATAAAGGTTACGTCATTAAAGAGTATTTTGCAAACTACTTTTTGCATATGTCTGACGTAACTTTTGATCTGCGTTACAACCAGATGAATGTGCACACAGGCAATGCTGAGCCGTGGAAAGTAACTCTGGTGGATACGGGCGCGTCAACGATGACGGCTGGAAGACTCAAGCGAGTGCGTGAGCACCTTGGCACCGAGACTTTTTGTCTGACCTATGGTGATGGTGTCAGCAATGTCAATGTCACCGAGTTAATTAAATTTCATCAAAGCCAGGGTGGCATGGCTACCCTAACGGCAGTTCAGCCTCCGGGGCGTTTTGGAGCAATTGCTCTACACGAGGGACAAACTAAGATCGAAACATTCCAAGAAAAACCTGAGGGCGATGGCGCCTGGATTAACGGTGGCTACTTTGTTTTAGAACCTCAGGTCATTGACTTCATCGACGGCGACGATACGGTATGGGAGCAACAGCCGTTAAATAAGTTGGCACAGATGGGGCAGCTTTCTGCGTTTAAGCACGCTGGCTTTTGGCAACCTATGGATACCCTGCGTGACCGAAACAAACTGGAAGAACTTTGGGCATCGAATCAAGCTCCCTGGAAGGTTTGGTAGTTGTGTTTGTATCGCTATCTGCTGAGGTGCTGATCACCTGTTTGTGGCCATATTGGGAATTAAATTTCCATGCTTGGAGAACCCATCATGATTTTTGAAAAAGTTCCTCTTCGCGGAGCCTTCATAGTTTCGCTAGATCAGCGAAAAGATGATCGCGGTTTTTTCTCCCGCGCCTACTGTACCCAAGAATTTGAAGATCATGGCCTCAAACCGGTCGGGATTCAATGCAATCTAGCTTCAAATTATCTCAAGGGAACGCTCCGGGGCTTGCACTACCAGATACCCCCAGCAGCTGAGGCCAAGTTCTTTCGCTGTATCCAAGGTGCCAACTACCACGTCATTGTGGATATGAAGCCAGACTCTCCTACCTATTTGAACCATTACGGGATTGAATTGTCTGCGGAGAACTGCTTAGGCTTATACGTGCCAGAGCTATTTGCCCACGGATATCAAGCTCTAACTGATGGCTCACAGGCGTTTTACATGGTCAGTGAGTACTACACCCCTGGTTGTGAGCAAGGTCTTCGCTATGACGACCCGGCTCTAAATATTCGCTGGCCCCTGCCGGTGACAACCATCTCCGACAAAGACACCGCCTGGCCCCTGCTGCCTGATCTACTCACCATCTAACCAAAGGTCCTTTCTATGATCATTGTTGATACAGCGCTAAAAGCGCGTTATGAAGCCGGTAACCCAGTGCGCGTTGGCCTTTTGGGGGCAGGGTTTATGGGGCGCGGGGTGATTAACCAGATTGTTAACTACACCCCCGGCATGGTGCTGACTGCGATCGCCAACCGCACAGTAGACACCGCTGTAGAGGCCTACGCCAAATTCGGCGTTGACAAGGTCAAAGTCGTGTCCACCCTGGGTGAGATGGAAGATGCGATCGCTCGGGGCTACTCTGTCGTTACCGACGACCCGACCTTGCTCTGCCAGTCCGAAAACATTGACGTGCTGATCGAAGCTACGGGCCATGTGGAGTATGGCGCTCGAGTTACTCTGGCTGCGATCAAGCACAAAAAGCCCATGGTGCTGATGAACGCCGAACTCGACGGCACCGTTGGCCCTATTCTCAAGGTTTATGCCGACCGGGCTGGCGTAATTGTTACCGGCTGCGACGGCGATCAGCCCGGCGTGCAGCTCAACCTCTACCGCTTTGTCAAGAGCATTGGCCTCAACCCCCTAGTTTGCGGCAATATTAAGGGCTTGCAAGACCGCTACCGCAACCCCACCACCCAGGAGAGCTTTGCCAAGCAGTGGGGCCAAACAGCTCACATGGTAACCAGCTTTGCCGATGGCACCAAAATCTCCTTTGAGCAAGCCATTGTCGCCAACGCCACGGGTATGAAAGTAGCCCAGCGGGGCATGCTGGGCTACCAATCCAAGGGCCACGTCGATGACATGCTCGATCTCTATGATGTCGAGCAGATTGAGTCTCTCGGCGGCATTGTTGACTACGTGGTAGGGCCAAAGCCCAGCCCCGGCGTGTTTGTCTATGCCACCTGCAACGAGCCTACCCAGGCCCATTACCTCAACTACGGCAAACTTGGCGAAGGCCCGCTCTATAGCTTCTATGTTCCCTACCACTTGACCGTCTTTGAAGTGCCTCTGTCGGCCGCTCGGGTAGCGCTGTTAAACGATGTCATCATCGCGCCTCTGGGTGCCCCGGTCGTAGACGTGATCACCACCGCCAAGATTGATCTCAAGGCAGGCCAAACCCTGGATGGCCTGGGCGGTTACCACACCTATGGCCAGTGTGAAAACGCCGACATCGTCAACCAGGATAATCTTCTCCCCATGGGCTTAGCCGAGGGCTGCCGACTCAAGCACTCTGTGGCAAAAGATCACGTCCTCACCTACGACGATGTAGAAATCCCCGCTGACAGTGTTGCCCATCGGCTGCGAGCCGAGCAAAATGCCTACTTTGCCAAGACTAAGTTAGCCGCAACGGTGTAGCTATTTCAATTGCCTTCTTCACCAGAGTTTTGCCCCATGCCCACCGCAACAGATCGTTGGGCGAGGGCGCCCAATAGGGGAGTCCTCCTACCCATACTTTAACCAGCTCATCCCTAATTTCTATAAGGAAAATGTAATGGTTCAAGCACCGAGTCTAGCCTCTTTGAATACTGCGGAAGACGTTATTCAGGCTGACCTAACCTATATCTGCAATCACCTATCCGAGGAATTTGTCACTCTGTCGGGCAAAAATCTACTTATTACCGGCGGCGCTGGGTTTTTAGGCTACTACCTAGTGCAGTCTGTGCTGCACTGGAATGAAGTCAATTCTGATGCCAAACCCATTCACCTGACCATCTACGATAACTATATTCGGGGCGTTCCCGAGTGGTTGACCGACCTGTCTGACAATCCCCACCTCGAACTTGTTAAGCACGACATTACCAATCCTCTGCCCGAGAACATTGGTGATTTCCAATTCATCATTCATGCCGCCTCGATCGCATCGCCGATCTTTTACCGCAAGTACCCCATTGAAACGATGGATGCGAACGTCAACGGGCTGCGCTACCTGCTGGAGTACTGCCTACAGCAGAAAGCCAAAGGCTCGCCGGTAGAAGGGTTCTTGTTCTATTCCACCAGCGAAATCTACGGTGACCCAAGCCCCGAGAACATTCCCACCCCCGAGACCTATCGCGGTAATGTGTCGTGTACCGGGCCTCGGGCCTGCTACGACGAGTCGAAGCGCTACGGCGAAACCCTGTGCGTCAACTTTGCGATGCAGCACGATCTACCGATTAAGACCGCACGCCCCTTTAACAACTACGGGCCTGGTCTGAAAATTACTGATCGCCGGGTGCTGCCCGACTTCGCCCGCGACATCTTCAACGGTCGAGACATTGTTATGCTCTCCGATGGCGCACCCACCCGCACCTTCTGCTACATTGCCGATTCGATCGTGGGCTACTACAAAATCCTGGTGAAAGGGCACCCCGGCGAAGCCTACAACATTGGCGTTGAAACCCCCGAAATCTCCATGGCCAACCTGGCTGAGCGGGTGGTGAGCCTCAGCCATGACCTGTTTGGCTATGACGGTAAAGTTGTCCGCCAAACCAGTGCTGACCAAGATTACCTGGTCGATAATCCCAATCGTCGCTGCCCCATCATCGACAAAGCGCGCGATCACTTGGGCTACAACCCCAGCATCAACATCGAAGAAGGGCTAAAGCGCACCATGGTTTGGTATTCCGGCAATCGCGAAGCGGAGGACGCATAAATGAAAATATCTGTGGTTGGAACGGGTTACGTTGGCCTTGTATCGGGTACTTGCCTGGCCGAGAAAGGTCATGATGTGGTCTGCGTCGATATTGACCAGGCCAAGGTTGACCAAATTAACCAGGGCATTCCGCCCATCTACGAGGCTGGCCTAGAGGACATGCTCAAGGCCAATGTGGGCAATCGTCTACAGGCCACCACCGATCTGCGGACGGCGGTAATGGAGTCTCAAATTTCGCTGATTGCCGTAGGTACCCCGTTTCGGGGCGATGAGATTGACCTGAGATTCATTGAGACCGTAGCTCGTCAGATTGGCGAAGTGCTGAAGGATAAGGCTGACTACCATGTGGTCGTGGTTAAGAGCACCGTGGTGCCCGGCACCACCGACGAAGTTGTACTCTCCATTCTGGAAGAGGCCTCTGGTAAAAAGGCTGGGGCTAACTTTGGTGTCGGCATGAACCCCGAATTCCTCAAGGAAGGGGAGGCAATTCCTGACTTTATGTATCCTGATCGCATTGTGCTAGGAGGCATTGACGATCGCACCCTAGCCGTTATGCGGGAAATGTACAACGTGTTTGAGGGGGTTGACCAGCTTGAAACCAACTGCAAAACCGCAGAAATGATCAAATACACCGCCAACTCGCTGCTGGCCACCATGATTTCCTTTGCCAACGAGATTGGCAACCTCTGCGCCGCTGTTGGTGGGGTAGACGTGATGGAAGTCACCAAGGGGGTACACCTTGACAAGCGTCTGAGCCCGATTCTGCCCAGTGGTGAACGCATCGTTCCCACCTTCACCACCTACATTGAGGCGGGCTGTGGCTTTGGCGGCAGCTGTTTCCCCAAAGATGTGAAGGCACTCAATGCCTACGGGGCTAAGAAGGGCATGCCGATGCAGCTGCTCAATGCTGTTATCGACGTCAACGCTGTGCAGTACAAGCAGGTGATGACTCGCCTCGCTAAGCACTTCCCCAATCTGGATGCGGTGCGGGTAGCGGTTTTGGGCCTAGCCTTTAAGCCCGGCACCGACGACATGCGCGAGTCGCCTGCTATCCCCATTGTGCAGGAGCTGCTGGCGGGGTCGGCCAAGGTAAAAGCCTTTGACCCCGTGGCCACCCACGAAGCCCAAAAGATCTTTGAAAACCAGCCTATTCAGTACTGCGACACCTTGGCCGAAACCGTTCAGGATGTGGATGTGGTGCTGCTGCTCACCCGCTGGAACAATTTCAAAGCTCTGCCGGAAATGCTGCAAGGGGTTACTAATCCTCCCCTGGTAATTGATGGTCGCCGCATGTTAGATAAAACTACCCTTGCCAGCTATGAAGGGATTGGCTTATAGACTCAGCAGTCGGTCTCGGCATAAATTTAAGGTCACTAGTGACTCTAAGTATGCCTAACAATACTCCGGACAGTTTGTAATGGCCAACGCTAGAATGCGGGTCTCAGGCCTCTTCCACAGTGGCCTGGTCAACGAGAAACTAAGAGTTTCAGCGCTTGCCCAGAAAAGGGTCCGGAGTATCGTAAAAAAGGTTGGGCCAACGCTCACCGGCCAATGCCGCCAAAGTGGCCCGGAAGCAGGTCTATGCCCAGGGCCGATTTAATCAGGTAGGCCAGCATAAACAGGCTCATGCTCAGGGCCAGATTAAACCCCAGCAGCAGCACCACAGCCGCCACCCAGTTACCCCACCGGGTCAGCCGTGAAACCGGCAGATTGCGGGCTGCCCGGCGGCGGTCTTTGCCCACCATCAGCACAATGAAATAGCGGCTGATCAGCAGGTCAATGGTGAATCGCAGGTCGATCAGCTTGGGCGCAGGTTTGGGAATCGCCAGCTCAATGACCCTCGCCACCTCGGCTCGCTGCTGGGGGGTCAGGCTGTCTTGCACCGCTGGGTCAACCTGGGCTAAGTAGGCGGCAGCGGTGGGCAAGGGCCGCCCGCCCATGGCAGGCGCAAGCCCAGAAAGGTTTGGCCAGCGGAGTTTCTGTAGATAGCCTTTCACTGATCGCTAGCCTCCATGGATAATGTTGTGCTGGTCTTGCCCCGCTCAGAGGTTTTCCCAAGATACCCAGCTGGGCCACTGCACTTGGTAGAGTCTGCCGCCAACCCATAGGCTGAGCAGCAGGCCCGCCAGCACAGCCAGGCGATCGCGCATCGGGTGCTTTTGCCTAAGTCGCTCGCCCACGGTGGCCAGCAGGCAGGTGACGGCTAAACCAATCACCCATAGGGCCAGCAGGGTATAGGCCCAATGTTTATATGGGGCGCTGTCTGACCAAAAGGGCGGAAAAACATTGCGCACCACCGCCGTCGTAACCACCACAGAAATGGCTGCACTAATGGGCACAATGCTGCCCCAGCCAGCCCCTAGCCCGTAGGCCAGCAGCAGCACCACCACCCCGACGAAGGACAGGGGCACAGACAATGCCGCCAGCCACCAGCCACCTAGACTCACCCCCAAAGCCAGGGCCGCCAACCGCCAGGTAAAAGAGAGAGCCGCTCTGATCGCCATTGCATAATTACCTAGTAGTCTGCGAATTCAACGGTGACGGGGGAGTAGGGTTTACGGTGTGGGGGTTACGGTTTGCGGTTCACGACCTGCCGCAAACCGTGAACCGTCTACCCCAAACCCATTGCGCGTTGCGAGCAAAACGTCCTACTGATGTCGGCTATGACTATAACTATCGCTGCTTCGGCCGTTGAACCCTAGCCTACGGGTCGAGCAAAACATATTATTCACACAGTCTTGAAGCTCGTTCACTTGCCATGAAGCCCTATCAGACTATTCCCATTTGCGATCGCCGCGAACCCCTGGTGCCGATTCCCCCTGAGCAATTTGCGGTCGTGCAGCCCCATCCCTACCAGGCGCTGGGGGCACCCTACGGCCACCAGTCGCCCTACTGCCTGCGCGAGGGGGTGCTAGCGGCGCTAATTGAGGCGCAGGGAAGGCTTCAGCAGCAGCAGCCCGGCTGGCGAATTCAGATTTTTGATGCCTTTCGCCCCCTGGCGGTGCAGCGATTTATGGTGGAGCACACCTTTCTAGAGCAGGTGCAGCGGCGGGGCTGGCAGGAGGATGCTCTCACCCCGTCCCAACGTGAAATGGTGATGGCCGAGGTGGTGCAATTTTGGGCTGTGCCCAGCGATGACCCGGCCACGCCGCCGCCCCACAGTACCGGTGCAGCAGTAGATATCACCCTGGTGACCGCCTTGGGCGAGTCTGTAGATATGGGGTCGCCCATTGACGAAGTGTCGCCGCGATCGCACCCCGACCACTTTGCTCCCAGCCGCATCCCCGCTGAGCAAGCTTTTCACGCCCACCGCACCCTGCTCAACCAGGTGATGGAGTCAGCGGGGTTTCGCCGCCACCCCCAAGAATGGTGGCATTTTTCGCTGAACGATCAGCTCTGGGCCTGGCTGCGGCGGCAGGAGACCGGCAGCAACAAGTTTTTGGCCCACTATGGGCGCGCCTCGGTAGACTTGTGGGTACAGTGATACCAGCGGCTGCGGCCACAACTACGCGGCCACCCAGAGCGGCCATACCAGAGGAGTAAGTGACCATGAAAGGGGCAATGAAACTGAGGTCATGGATAAAATTGCCTGCGATCGCTCTGCTGGCGGTATTTGCCCTGGCGGCTCCGGCCAGGAGCCAGTCTATCCCCACCCTGCAAGCCTCGCTACAGCTAGCGGTCTGCCTCAATGACTGGGATAGTGCGATCGCCCACGCCAGCCAGCTCGAACAAGTTCCCGACCTGCCGGTCGAGACCCGTGCTCAGCTGGTGGAGTTTCGTCGCCAGATGCAGCTGTTTCGCCAAAATCAGACCGTGGTCAGCCATCTCGATGGCTGTGTACCCGTGCTAGCCGGGTTTGGCCTACCCGGCTATACCGGTCGCCCCCTGGATTTTGATCGAGGGGTGTACTCCAGCGTCGGTGGTGGTAGCCCTAGAGTCGCCTCCGACCAAACCCTGCGTCAGTACGAAGCCCTCTGGCAGGCCGGACTGGGCGTTACCGCCGACATCCCCTTAGCCCCTCTGGCCGAGGCCCAGCGCGTCAACACCCGCAGCGGCAGGGGCGTCACCACCGGGGCCGTCAGCCGGTGGATCGATGTCTACGCCTTTCTGGGTGCCCAGGGCGACAGCGCCGACCTAGATTTAATCGTCATTCAGCAGCGTCCCGGCCTGCTCTACACCGACGATGCGGCCCTGCTGTGGTTGTTTGACGCCGAAGGCCGCCTGCTGGCCCAAGCCCGCACCACCGCCACCCACCCACCCCGCCTAGCCACTGTCCCCCTCTCCGCCACTGGCGTGTACTACGCCGCCGTCACTACCCCCCAGCACCGCCCTGTGCTCGATGAGCATGGCATTATCATCGGCTGGCAAGGCATCGGCACCAGCGCCATTACCTACACCCTCACCCTCAGTGGGCTAACCCCATCCCCCCGACTGGCCCAACAATAGAATTTTGAATTCTTTCACTCCCCCACTCCCCTACGGCTGTCTGCAAATACCAAACACCGACGTAAATCCGTGCAAAAAGGTCGTCTGACCCACCGGGCCGATCTCGCCACCACAGAAGAAGCCCCCCAGAGGCAGACCCGGCAGGTATTGAGCAAACAGGCCCGAGTCAAAATTGGCCTGGTCGTAGAGTCCCTGCCCCCGTCCCCCGCAGGCAAACATCAGCGCCCCCGCTGGCGCTGTGCCCCCGAGCGACTGTAGCTGGTAGCGTTGCAGCAGGTTTTCTAAATCCTTGGCGGAGGTGCGAGCATCGCGCAGATGGAACTGTACCCGCTGACCAGGGCGCAGGCGATCGCCCACCGCGATCGCGCCCATTTTTGGGTCAACCCCCAGCAGCGTGCGGATCAAAAAGTCGCCCGATTCGAGGTTGAGCTTAAAGCTATCTTGAGCAATGCCGATAAACAGCGAGCTTTGGGCCAGCTGGCGCTCGTCTTCGGGCAGGGTTTCAAACAGCGCCTGCAATAGCTCCAGGGGCGGGTGGGCCGCGTCGCCGTCGTCGGGGTCACCTAGGGCCAGCAAAATGTTGCGCTCGGCTTTGGCCACCCGGTACACCGGCCCAATCGGTCGGCAGCCCTGGGCCACAATGGTGTCGAGCACCAGCGGCCCCGACAGCGCCACCCCAACGATGCCTTCGGTGTGGTAGGTGCGATCGCAGAACAGCCCGCTGTGGCGGTTAAACCCATCGACGCTGGCCAGACCGCCGATTTTTACCCCGTCGGGGTAGGCAAAATCTAGCCCCTGTAACAGGTCTGTCACCCTCGACGAAAACGGGTCAGCCATCAAAATAAACTGCGGATCTTGCTCGGGGGCCACCCTTACCAAATCAATCCAGGCGTCGGGGGGGCTGTCTAGATCCGGCAGGTCATCCGCCATTAAATGAAAAGTTTGCACCGACACCCCCGGCAGCGTCGCCACCGTCAGGCTCAGGGCCGGAATATCCTCTAGCTCCTGGGGCCTTCCCTGGGCATCCACACCCACAATGCCGCCACCACTGCACCCCACGAGGGCCGTCAGCGGCAGCAGGTCTTGCAACAGGGGCAACAGCCGGGCAAACTCACTGGAAAACGACGACGAAATAAACAAGATGCCTAGGTCAGGGGCCGCCGGCAACCGCCCCTCTAGCTGCACCACTACATCCCTCACTGCCGCCTCTAGCGACGGCTGGGTAGACACAGCATTGGCCCACGCCATGGCGACAGTATCTGATGGGGGAATCATGGTCATCGGGTCAGGCCCCTCGTTAGTGGTTACAGTCTAGATCGAATCGCCCATTGCTCCGACAATAGGGCCCCGACGTTTTCCCAATCGGCCTGGGAGGTCTTGAGCGAACTGTCCAGCGCTACATTATCCCCAGCTCTGGCGGAGAACGTTGACATGCTCCCCGACCTAAAGGTGCGGGGATTCTCCGGCTAGGCGAACAGTCCAAGCTGTTCGCTGTACGGCTGGCTAGACAAAGCAGTCGGATTGCCAGGAAGCCTGGTCTTACGCCCGTTCTTTGTCCGTTTAGAGTCGTGGGCTAGCTCCAGCCCCGACTGTTCAATATTCCTGGCCGCATTGCCATCCCTATCGTGCTCCGTTCCACAACTCACACAGAGAATCGAGCGTACCGATAGGTGAACCTTGCCCCAGCGGAACCCACAATCAGAGCAACGCTGAGAGGTTGGTTCCCAGCGGCTGATGACTCTGACTTCGCGGGTCTCAATCATGTTGGCTTTGGCCTCGCACATCGTGCGGGCCATGCCCCAGCCTTGCTCACTGATAACCCGTGCCAGCTTCCGGTTTTTGAGCATATTCCCCACAGCCAGATCTTCTAAGCACACCGCTTGGTTCTCGCGGATCAGCTTGGTCGTCGTCTTGTGGAGAAAATCCTTTCGGAGGTTGGCCGTCTTTAGCCTCAGTTTTGCAATCCTGAGCCGGGTCTTCTCGCGGCGCTTTGAACCTTTGACCTGACGGGCTAGCTTGCGCTGAAACCGTCTAGTTTTGCGGTCTAGCCGCTTGTACCCAGGGGATTCGACCCGCTCACCTGTGCTCAGAAAAGCAAAGGTTTTTATGCCCAAATCCACCCCAACTGATGGCCGCAATGGCTCTAGGCTAACTGCGCCAACCTCAACCACGAAGCTGGCAAAGTACTGGCCAGCGGCGTTTTTGATGATGGTCACGGAACTGGGCACAGACGGCAGCGGTCTAGACCACTTCACCTTAAATTTGCCTAGTTTGGCCAGCTCAATCTTGCTGCCCTTGAGGGAGAAGCCCGTCCTAACAAATCTGACTGATTGAGCATTAGCCCGTTTCTTGAACCGAGGAAATTTTATTTTTGGCCCTTTCCGTTTGCCGCTACGGCTATCGAAAAAGTTCTTAAACGCAACCCCTAGATCCTGCACGGACTGCTGCAACGGAACCACTGACACATCTGCCAGCCATTCCCGGCTAGTCGTCTTTTTGGCCTGAGTTATGACCAGCTTTTGCAAGTCTGCATTGCTCGGCCACTTCTCGCCCTTTGGCACAGCCTTAACGATTGCCAGCGCATCGTTCCACACAACACGGCAGCAGCCAAAGAGCTGACTTAGCCCCTTGACTTGCTGCTGCGTTGGATAAATTCGGTACTGGTACCGTGCTTTCATGTTAACCATGATAACATAAACGGGTAGACAGTGGGTAGGCATAATGACAAAGGATAGACTTAACCTGAGAGTGTCTAAGTCTAGGCTGGAGAAGCTTAGACGGGTTTCCATGCAGCGAGAAAAGACAATGACTCAGCTTGTGGAGGATTGGATAGATAGATTGCAAGAGGAGAATCCGTCCTAAAGGACGGGGCTTTAGACCCATCGCTTTTGGTAAACTAGAGTAGTAAGTATTTATGCTGCATTCACCCAATCATGGCAGGCCAACCCTGGGGCGCAACCCCTAGCCAGTAAGGACGGTGCCCGTCCCTGTCGGGGTACGGTTTTCATCGCCAGACCGTTAAAAACGGTGAAGTATACTTACTCTGGGGCTGGAATTATCCCTTCAAACTAGAGGGTTAACTCACGCTATTCCCCAGGTCGCAGCCTCCCACAGCAGTTGTTTACCCACCATATTTATTAAGGACGGACATGAGCGAGAATATCAAAGAGCGCATTGAGCAAGAAATCGAAGGTGCCCGGGCCGCCTGTGATACCGCTGGCGGCACCTCTCAAGAGTGCGCCGCCGCCTGGGATGCCGTAGAAGAGCTTCAAGCGGAAGCTTCTCACCAGCGCGATAAGGGTACCGATAAAACATCCCTAGAAGCCTACTGCGACAGCAATCCTGAGGCCGACGAGTGCCGAGTTTACGACAACTAAACTCTGGCAAACATACCTTATCCAAGTCCAGCAGTAGAGCTTTGCCCGTTGGTAAACTCCACCGCCGGACTTGGTATAACTGCTCTACTAAAATACCCTTAAGAGACGTCCTGGCCCTCCGGGGCGTTTCTGGCGTTTAGGTCGCCCGCATCTAGACTTTATATCTTCCCCTGCCCGCACCATGTCTCTAACCGTCTACGGCATTCCCACCTGCGGCACCTGCAAGCAAGCCCTTCAGTGGCTCGATAGTCGCTCTATTGCCTACGAATTTGTCAATACCAAAGAAAATCCCCCTAGCCCTACTGCGATCGCCGCCTGGGTAGATACCCTGGGCAACAAAGCCCTGCGCAACACCTCGGGGCATGCCTACCGGGCCCTGGGTGACGAGAAGCAAACTTGGGGTGACGCCGACTGGATCACCGCCTTTAGCCAAGATGCCATGCTGCTGAAGCGCCCCCTATTTGTTAAAGATGGCCGGGCGGTGTTAGTGGGGTTCAGGGCCCTGGAGGCAGTGTTGGAAGAGGCGTTGGGGGGGGGAGTGAGTGGATGAGTGGGTGGGCGGCTAGGCAGGGTTAAGAAAAGAATGTGGCGAGGAAACGAACGTAGCGCGGCAGTAGCGCGGCTAAAAAAGGTTCCGATTCTTTGAGAATCGGAACCTAGAAGAGACTACAGAGCCTCAAGCAGTGTGGCTAGCAAAATTAGTCGATAGCGCGCTTGACTTGATCTTTGCCATCTTCGACACCGTGGCGTACATCAGCTTCAGCCTGCTTGGCCTTACCTTTGGCCTCAGCTTCACGGTCACCAGTGAGATTACCAGCACCTTCTTGAATCTTGCCCTCAATGTCTTTGGCGGTGGCTTTGGCTCTATCTTCAATAGACATACTATTGTCTCCAATGAGGTATCTCTATAGCCTAGAGCCAGGCTGTCGGATCACCCTCTACAGGGAGATAGAGATGATCTAGGTCAAAATGTAGGCATTGCAGCAGGCATTGCTAGGATTGAAGCCTGAATGTTTGCTGGGTTGAACAGTGCAGGTTTGCTCCCACGGAGTATCCTGAAGCATCATGGGAGCTGGTCTCCCCCAAAACTTTGAACTCAGGGCTAAAACTGGGACTTGATCTATGGGGTATTGGGAATTTCTGCTGCAAAAGGAAGGCGACCAGAGCTGGCTGCCCCTCGACACCTCCCAGGTAGAAATTTTGGAGGGCCGCTACCGGGTGATGGCCCATACCAGTCAGGTCAATACCCCCGTGCGCATTCAAATCAGTCAGGTGTTGGGCGATGGTCAAAGGCCAGCCCCTAAGGGCGATGGTCAAAGGCCAGCCCCTAAGGGTGATCGCACGCCCCCCAAACGCCGCACCCTGCGCCGCCAGGGCGAAATTAACGAAAACGGACTCATGGTGGTGATGCCGTTTACCCGCCTGGGAGAAGGCACCTGGGATATTCTCTGCGCCAGCGAGGACGGTGTTATCGGGGATCCTACCAACGCAGAAAGCAGTGCAGGGATCAATGCAGCCGCAGGGGCTAACCCACCTTGGAGCTACGCGGTAGAGCTGCGGGTGGTGGGCCAAGACTCTGCTGATGACGGCGACTGGTTTGACGATGGCGATTTTGACGATGGCGATCTGGAGGCCAGAGTCGCAGATCGCTCGGCGGCGGCGGGTAGTGATCTCAACCAACCGGCGGCAACGGTCAATCTTCAGGCCGCCGCCGCTGCTATGGATGAGTTTCAGACCCAGATGGTCACGGGGCTGGCAAGCGACCCTTCGTACGGTTTGGCTCTACCCCACACGGCCCTCCTGGGCAGCGAAGGGGAGAGCCTAGGGCTAACCGCCACGGTGACCGGCGATTGGGAAGACGCCGAGTCTCTAGCGCTGGTGGTGCGCCTGTCTGACCCACAGACCGCAGCAGCGGTGGCCCTGGCCGCAGTGCCCTTGATCGTCGCCACCCTGCCAGCCACGGTCAATCTATCGGTGACTGCCCCGGCGCGATTGTCTACCCGGCTGCTGCTAGGGGAGGTGGGGCTGCTGGCGGGGGCTGAGGTGGTGGCGCTCCAGCGATTTACGGTGACGGTGGATGTGGCCTCGCTGTTTGATGCGATCGCCAACCAAGCCGAGACCGAGGCCGACCTCGATGTGGTGTTTCCTGCCGAGAATGGCGGTGGCGGCGGCCATGACGTGCTCCCCACTGCCGATCTCAAAACTTGGGATATTGCCGGTCGAGGGTCACCTCCACGGGAAATGCCCATTCTCACCCTGCCCCGCAGCAGCCCCGAGCTGCCCCCCAAAATCTACTATCCCTCGCCCCACGAGGCTGCCACCCACCAGCCATCCCTACCGCTGGTGGGGCGCACTAGGCCTGCGGCCCCTACCCCTTCCACCAGCCCAGGCGGCCTCAGCTCTGGCTCCCCCAGCCCAGAACCAGCCCGAGGGTTGAGTTTACCCCCAGTATCATCGCGTTCTAAGGCCGACGACCCGATCGCCGTGCTCACCGGCCGGGCATCGACAGCCCCGAGCCGCCAGCCCCGTGACCCCGAGCCTCAGCTGATTTCCCACGAAGCCATGGGGTTTAAAGACCTCAACCTGCAAGACCGCTTTTGGAACCGACTCAACGATCTGGCGGTTAGCCTTCAGCAGGAGGCCCTCGAAAATCGCGCTGGGGCAGACCCTGCAGCGACCACTGCCCTAGGTGAGACTGAGGCGGAGACTGAGGCGGAGCCGGTGTTCATCCCCTTTGCTGGAGAGGTCGTCATCTACGAGGATGAAGACCTCTCCCTCAGAGACGTGACCGCCTCGCCAGGGGCAGTGCTGCCCCCCGAGGCCGAAACGCCTCCCGAGGTGGTGACCCCACCCATGCCCAGTCTAGAGCTGCCTGAGGGCGACCTGACCGCCGGGGAGCCATTGGTGGCGATCCTAAGAGTGCCGTTCCACCCCAACCGACTGTACGTCAAGGTTTGGATCACTGACCCCCAAACTCGCACCCTGGCCGATGAGCCTCGCCAGCTGCTCAACCTGCTGCCCAACGGTCAGGGTCAGCTAGAGGGCAGCCTTCAGCTAACAGTGCCACTAGGCTGCTTAGAGGCCTGGTTTGAGGCGATCGCCATCGACATGGTGACCCAGCAGGAGAGCTACAAAACCTCCGTCAGCCGTGCCATTATCCCCGCTGGACTGCCGCCGTCGACCTTAGATGATGAGTTCTAGATGGCCTGCCCATAGCCGATGAGCTGCCCACAGATTGAGGGTTATCGGCGAGGTAAACCGGCAGCAGAAAAAGAACCTTGAGGTTTTGCAACGAATCCTAAGTAAATACCGCAAAAAGTAGGGTCTTATACCGAGGATGCCCCTACAATAAATGGCGGCTTCCCTCGGTGGACTAAACCAATTAGCTCACCGATTGAGCGGTCTAGTCCAGATTCTGAAACTGCTGGTCGTTGCCTTCGGGCAATAGTTATTCAAACTCTGGCTAAAGCAGGTAATTCAGTCAGAGCAAATCAGACTGAACCTGGGATGATGAATTCATCCATCTGTTGATCAGCCGGTCTGGTAAGTGGTTGAAGTGAGGGTTTATCTCTGCTTGCCAAGGCCTAGGGTAAATAAACCTTATCCAAGTCCAGAAGTTGAATTCTGCCGATGGACAAACTACAGATCCCGAGCTGGACTGGGTATAAACCATCCCCACATCACAAATCGCCATCATAGGACGGGTGACAATGAAATTGATATCAATTCTCAAAGCGGCTGCGCTTACGGCAGCCACCCTTAGCGTACTGGGCGGGGCGAAGCAGGCCGTTGCCCACAACCACGCTCCTTTACAGCCTGCGGTTGCTCAGACCAGCACCCTGCTGGCCCAAACTTTTGACACCGTTGCCATTAACGAGGCCAATTTTTTGGTGGTCTCAGTGCCTGGCACCACGGCCCAGCCTCACCGGCTCTATGTGGTTGAGCAAATTCAGCCTAGCCCCCCCTGCTGGACTGTCGCCAACACCACCGGTGGTCTGACGCAAATCAACGCGCTGTGGAACACCTTTGACTTCTCGGGGGTTTGTCGCCTCCAGCGCGACAGCAACGGCTATGCCGTGCGCCTCAACGGTCGAGATGTGTCCGGAGCGCGCTTTGAGGTCAACCAGCGCGACGGCGAGCTGCTGCTTCAGTTTGCCCCCAGCACCATTTCGCGCGATCGCATTACCATTGGCCGCACCAACGGCATTAGCCCTACCGGCTTTGCCCAGATCCAGCTCAACCCCGGCTGGTCGCTCACCAAGCGCACCTTCAACGGGCAAATCGTCAGTTCTAACCTGGTGTACTTCACCAACGACCTCACCCTAGCCCAGCTCCAAGGTGGTCAGACCGGCACCCCTACCCCCCCGGTGACCTCGCCGGTGACCCCGCCGGTAACGCCGCCGGCCTTGGCCTTTAACGACATTCGGGGCAACCGCTACGCCAACGACATCACCCGCGCCGCCACCCTCGGGGTAATCTCTGGGTTCCCGGATACTACCTTTAGACCCACGGCGACTCTGACCCGTGAGCAGGCGGTTTCTGTGGTGATTGAAACCGCCGGCAGAATTTTACCTAGCTCGGTGATTGCAGGACGCGATCAGCAGGTCTTTAGCCCGCCTTTCCCTGATGTCGCCGCCAACCGCTGGAGCGCGGTGAAAATCCGTCAGGCCCAGCAGTTGGGCATTGTTGCCGGCGATGCCGGTAGCGGTAATTTCCGCCCTACCGACAATGTCTCTCGGGCTGAGCTGATGGCGATGATGTACAAGCTGCAAATGGTACGGGCCAACGCTGGCGCTGGCGACACCACCAGCACGACCCCAGTTCCAGGGCTAGACCCCGCCACTGGTGGTCTGGTTCCTAACATCAGCAACCCTCCGGCGTTTTCTGATGTCGCTGGCCACTGGGGTCAGACCCCGATTAGGCAGATGGCGGCCTACTGTGCGATCGCCACCCCCCTGAACGAAACCGGCACCAGTTTCGCCCCCAACACCGCCGCCCTGCGCGACTACACCGCCGCCGCCGCCGTGCGGGCGATCGACTGCTCCGCCGCGCGACCTCAGTAAAGGCTGCTAGGTTGCTTGCCGGTGCATGTCTCTAGATGTCTCAAGGAGGGTTCACTGAACCCTCCTTTTTTTGACTGCTAACGAACCGCGCAGAGCAGCCCATAGCGAACCAGGCCGCTGTGCAACCCCTGCCGCATTGGCCCTAGGGCCAGCGCCCCCTGCAATGTGCCCGGCCCGGCCTTAATCAACCCGGCTATGCCCTCAGGGGTGAAAGCCGAGGCAATCACCTCATCCCAAAAGGGGGCCACCGCCAGCGACCAGTCAGCCGAAGTGAGGCTGCTAAAGCCGCAGTTGCAGGCGATCGCCTCGTAGTCGGGCAAAGCAATCACGTAGGGCAACCCATAGACCTGATAGATCCAGCTGAGCTGCTGCCGCTCTAGCCAGGTCAGCGGCCCCGCCAAAGAATCAGTCGGCCGATGGCACCAGGTGGCCATCAGCAGCTTGCCGCCCGGCTTCAATACCCGGTAGCACTCCTGCAAAAACGCCACCTTGTCGGGCATATGTTCGCCACTCTCCATCGACCACACCAGGTCAAAGCTCTGATCCTCAAACGGCGTAGCCAAAGCATCCGCCACCTGAAACCTGGCAAAGGGTTGCCCATCCCCCGCCAGGTTAGCGGCCTCAGCCCGCTCCGTGGCCCGCTGGGCCTGCACCGGGCTGAGGGTAATGCCCACTACCCTAGCTCCATACCGCTGGGCCAGTTCGAGGGAGCTACCGCCAATGCCGCAGCCGCAGTCTAGAATTGCCTCCGCCTGGGTTATCCCGGCCCAGGTTAAACACTCATCGATCAGGTCAATCTGAGCCTGGCGACGGTCTTTGCGCTGGCGACCATCGGCCCCGTAATACCCGTGGTGCATATGCTCGCCCCAGATCTGCTCCCACAGACCAGACGAGTCGTCATAGAAGGTCTGAATTTTCTTGTGCAGCGCATTGGCCATGGCAGCTTAAATCCAAAGAACAACGCCCTATGCAGGGCTTAATCGGGTGAACTACCCGACACTCACGCTTCGCGTAGAGTGCGGGCTTCCCAATTCAACAGGATGCGCCTCTACGGATGACTTGCGCCCCCGCTTTGGACTTACCTTCCCTCCTTGGGCAGTAGCGCTGGCTCCCAACGCTAGAATTCTCAGGCCTTCATCCTTGATATTGATAGCAGCGTTTACATCTCTGTCGTGCTTTATCTTGCAGCTAGGGCATTCCCAGCTACGCGCATCCAAAGGCAGACTACCAATCTGATAAAGGCACACGTTACAAGTCTTACTTGAAGGGAAGAATCTGCCTATTTCTAGGTAGACCTTCCCTTCTTTCTCGGCCTTGTATTTGAGCATGGTTGTAAAAGCACCCCAGCCGCAATCAGAGATTGCTTTGGCTAGACTGTGGTTTTTGACCATGTTTCGCACGGCCAGATTCTCGGCTATGATGACTTGATTTTCGTCAACAATTTTACGGGATAGTTTGTGCTGAAAGTCTTTGCGGGTATTGGCAATGCGTTCATGCACCCGTGCAACAATCTTGCGGGCTTTATTGCGTTTACCTGACCCTTTCTGCTTACGTGCTAGTTTTTGCTGTTTACGCTTTAGATTCTTCTCACGCTTTTTAAGGTGCCTAGGATTATCGTATTTAGAGCCGTCTGAGGTGATAGCAAAGTGAGTTAGACCTAAATCTATTCCAATAGCTTTTCCATCTGAGCTTGACTCTACATCAGCCATGCCGTCATCAAACAGCAAAGAGGCATGATACCTCCCTGCTTTGTTTAGGCTGATGATAACGGTTTTTAGCTTACCTTCGAACGTGCGATGTATCTTAGCTTTAACCTCCCCTATCTTAGGTAGCTTGATTTTGCCATCAAGCAGCTTTACACTCTGAGGGTACTGGATAGATTGCTTGCCATGCTTGCTCTTGAAGTTAGGATATTTAACCCTTCCCTCAAAGAAGTTGATAAACGCTCTAGACAGATTCAGGCTAACGGACTGCAAGACTTGTGAGTAGCAATCTTTTAGCCAGGGATACTCAGCTTTCAATGCTGGCAACCTATCGTTATATCCCTGTCGAGATAGTCCCTTGCCCGTCTCCTTATAAGTCTCGTTGTTCAAAGCCAAAGAATTATTCCAAAACCAACGAGCACAGCCAAAAGACTGAGCTAACAGCTCTTGCTGCTCGGGTGTGGGGTAAATTCTGACCTTGACAACGTTTCTCATTCCAGCATTCTACCACGAACCCGTTTAATGGTAATGTTTGCTTGGCGACTCCGCTTCGCTCCATCACCCTGGCTTTCATCCCGACGCTCAATCGAAGCGATTAGAGCGCGGGACTTCCCGCCGATCAGTTAAATCTTGCGGCATATTAGCCGAGAGCGTCAACTCATGGAAATATAGGGTTGCCTCTCTAATCCGTATTTTGCGGAATGCTCAACCTATGCAGATGACGGTTCCGCGCACCATATGCCTTGGTTTTTTAGTGTTAACCGCCGTTGGCACAGTGCTCTTGACGCTGCCTATATCAACCACTAACCAAGGCTGGGGTGATCCTCTAGTGGCTCTGTTTACGTCTACTTCCGCCGTCTGCGTAACCGGGCTGATTGTGGTCGATACCGGCACCTACTTCTCTACCTTTGGCGAAGCAATTATTCTGGCGCTGATTCAGGTGGGGGGGCTAGGCTACATGACCGCCAACACCTTCCTGGTGCTGCTGGTGGGCCGCCGGCTGGGCCTTAAAGAGCGCCTGGCCATTCAGCAGTCAATGGATAACTCAGCCCTGGCCGGCGGTAAACCGCTGATTCTCTCCATCATTGCCATGACGCTCGTGTTTGAGCTGACGGGTCTGTTTTGCCTCTATCCCGTCTTTAGCCGAGACTACGGCCCCGGCTATGGGTTGTGGCTATCGATGTTCCACAGCATCAGCGCCTTTAACAATGCCGGATTTAGCCTGTTTGAAGACAGCATTGTGCGCTATGCCTTCAACCCCTGGGTCAACGTTGTGATTACGGCCCTCGTGATTCTTGGCGGCATTGGCTACCAAGTAATTATGGAACTGCTCACCTGGCTGCGGAATCGCCTGTCCGGCGATCGCACTCGCGGCGTGTTTTCCCTCAACTTTAAAGTTGTGACCAGCACCACGGCCGCTCTATTGGCCCTCGGCACCGCCGCCTTTTTTATCACTGAGTTTAATAACCCGGCTACCCTCGGCCCTGCTGCTCCGCCCCTCAAGCTCCTGCTGGCCTGGTTTCAGTCGGTGATTGCCCGCACCGCTGGGTTCAACACCATCGATATTGGGGCTATGGGCAACGCCTCGCTGTTTATCATGATTGCGCTGATGTTCATCGGGGCCAGCCCCGGCAGCACGGGCGGCGGCATTAAAACCACCACCATTCGCATTTTGCTGGCCTGCACCCGCATGGCACTTCAGGGTAAAGAGCAAGTGCTCTGCTTTCGGCGGCAGATTCCTACCAGTCGTGTGCTTAAGGCGATCGCCGTGGTGGTCGGTTCGGGCCTGGCGGTGGTGGGTGCGACGGCACTGCTGGCCATTAGCAACCCCAATTTGAGCTTTATCACAATTCTGTTTGAGTCGGTATCAGCCTTTGCCACCGTTGGCCTTTCTACTGGCATCACGGGTGAGCTGTCTGACTTTGGTAAATACGTCATTATCGTCACCATGTACCTGGGCCGGGTGGGCATTTTGCTGTTTATGGGTGCCCTGCTGGGCGACCCTAAGCCCTCGGCAATTCAGTACCCAGAGGAAGAGCTGCTGATTGGGTAACGGGGCAGGGACGAGGAAAATCAGCCCGCGATACCAATCCTGAAGCAATAAAAAGGGGAGCAAACTGCTCCCCTGAAGAATTTGGCTTGTCCTGGGCTGGGACGCTGAGGCGCTGACGCAGGGCATAGCTATAGATCAATATTAGCTATGGCTCAGTCATACTCTGCCCCCAGCCGGCAATCCATAGGAGGGGTTACTCCCACTCGATGGTGCCAGGCGGCTTAGAGGTAATGTCGTAGACCACCCGGTTCACCCCCTCCACCTCGTTGACGATGCGGTTTGAGATCGTCTCTAGCAGGTCGTAGGGCACCCGCGACCAATCGGCGGTCATACCGTCTTCGCTGCTGACCAGGCGCAGCACAATCGGGTAGGCGTAGGTGCGCTGGTCGCCCATGACACCCACGCTGCGCACGGGCAGCAGCACCGCAAAGGCCTGCCAAAAATCGTGGTACATACCCTGTTTGGCGATCTCGTCGCGCACCACAAAGTCGGCGTTGCGGAGAATCTCCAGCCGTTCTTCGGTGATTTCGCCAATGATGCGAATGGCCAAGCCCGGCCCAGGGAAGGGCTGGCGACGCACGATCTCTTCGGGCAGGCCAATGGTGCGACCCACCTTGCGCACTTCGTCTTTAAACAGCTTGCGCAGGGGTTCGACCAGCTTAAATTGCAGATCTTTGGGCAGGCCGCCAACGTTGTGGTGGCTCTTGATTTTTACCGCCACCCGCTCGCCAGTTTTAGGATCCACATTGGTGTCGGCTGACTCGATCACGTCGGGGTAGAGGGTGCCCTGGGCCAGGTAGTCGAAAGGGCCAAGGCGCTTAGACTCTTCTTCAAATACGCGAATAAACTCGTGGCCGATGCGCTTGCGTTTGACCTCGGGGTCGGTGACGCCTTCGACCTGGGCTAGGAAGCGATCGCGCGCTTTGACATGAATCACCGGAATGTGAAACTGCTCGGCAAATAGCTTCACCAGCCGCTCAGGCTCATCTTTGCGCATAAAGCCCTGGTCAATGAACATGCAGGTGAGCTGGTCGCCGATCGCCTGGTGCAGCAAAAAGGCCAGGGTAGACGAGTCAACTCCGCCCGATAGCGCTAGCAGCACCCGCTTGTCGCTCACCTGGGCCCGCACCTCGCGAATGGCCTCCTCTACAAAGGCTTCGGTAGTCCAAGTAGGTTGGCACTCGCAGATGTGGTAGACAAAATTGCGAATTAGGGCCGTGCCCCCCTTGGAGTGCACCACCTCGGGGTGAAACTGCACCCCGTAGAGCTTGCGGACGTGGTCGGCAACGGCGGCGCTGGGGGTGTTGTCGGTGTGGGCCAACACCTCAAACCCATCGGGTAGCTGAGTCACTGAGTCACCGTGGCTCATCCACATGGTGGTGCCGTCTTCGACATTGGTGAGCAGGTCGGTGGGGTCATCGATCTGGAGGCCGGCCTTGCCGTACTCACCCCGCTCGGCGCGCTCAACCTGGCCGCCCAGCTGCTGCACCATCAACTGCATGCCGTAGCACACCCCCAGCACCGGAATGCCCAGCTCCCAGATGGCCGGGTCGCATTGGGGCGCACCTTTGTCATAGACCGAGCTAGGCCCGCCCGAAAGAATGATGCCCTTGGGGTTGAGCTGTTTGAGCTGCTCAACGGTGGTGCGATAGGAGAGCACCTCCGAATACACTTCGGTCTCGCGAATGCGGCGGGCAATCAGCTCAGAATATTGGGAGCCAAAGTCTAAAATCACCAGCATCTGGCGGTTGAGCGGTGGCAATGAGACGTCGCCAAGAGTGGTGGTGGGTTCGGTTTGAAGGGTCACGGGGTTAGCTCCTGCGGGTGGTGGGTGGGTGGGTGGGGCGGTGCTCGAAGATGAGGATGGAGGCGATTCTAAACCTTATCCACGTCCAGAAATAGAGTTTTACCTGGGAGAAAATGACAGACTCCGAGATGCCAAGTCTGACTCAATGCCCGGCTTAATCGATTCCGCAACGGTACGAGAGCTGTGGGGAGAGGGGAGACACTGCTGCCCCGAGGACAACAGGAAAAGGGTGAAAGAGAAGGCTTTTATGGAAATTTGTAAAAAAATATTCCCTCTAGTCTACCAAAACTTGATCGAACAGACCCTCGGCGAGATGACTGCTGGCGATTATATGTCGCTGGCGGTCAAAGACCATCGTGCCGATGGCCAGCGACTGGCCCGTATGGGAGTAGACGTAGGCAGTAGCCCGCCGATCAATGCGTTCGACCATATATTGGTAAACCCGTTGGACGGCGGCTCCGTCATGATCGCGCAAAATTTTCAACCCCGCCTCGACAGTTTCAGCTTGAAGCATGGCCTGAACGATGGGCAGCGGCATGCCCTCAGCCGCACAGCAGGCGGCGAGAATTTCTTGACGACCGTCGGCGACGTGGTGGTGGGTGTGAAAGATGCCTCCGGCCAGTTTGATCAGCTTGCCGTGGTAGCCCAGCAGCAGCACGCCCTTTACCCCCAGCTGCCCCGCCTCCACCAGCATTGGCCCTAGCCAGTTGGCGGTCTTTACGCGGCAGTCGGGGTTGATCTCCAGTTTGGTAGCTAGGTCTAACCCGTTTTCGCCCAGACAGAAGACTAAGTGAGGATAGTCAACGGCCTTGATCCGCAGAATTTCGCGGGACTGATCGAGCTGGCCAGGGGCGCTGAGTGGGGCTGAAATGCCGGTGGTGCCCAGCAGCGATAGCCCCTCAACCACCCCAAAGGCGGCGTTGGAGGTGCGATTGCCCAGCGCCCTGCCCTCGGGCAAAATGATCGTCACCCGCAGGGTTTTGCCGGGGGGCATGAGCGGCGTTAGGTGGTGCACCATGAGTTCTCTGGCGTAGCGGTAGATCGCTGGCGCATTGCCTTGGGTGATCTGCCGGCCAATGCCCTCGCCGCCGTCAATCTGGATGGCATCGGGCTGATCACTGCTGCCCCAGACCACCACCGACCAGATCGGGGTGTGGCGGGTGAGGTCGAGATTGTCGCCGGGATCGCTGTGGGTAATCGCCAGCACCGAGCCATCGGGCAGCGGAGCCAGCTGATCAATGGGAATTTCTGCTGACTGGGACGGGTTAAGCAAGTCAAGGGTAATGGAAGGGGGGCGATCGCCCTTGTCTATTAACTGTCTGAGGGCGGCGATCGCCCCAGCACAGGCAAATACCGGCAGCGTATAGCCAGAACGAGCGGAGGGCGCAGCAGAATTCATAGAGCACCATCGGTCGTCGAGTCGAGCCAGAGGGGTAGAGCCTGAACCTGCTCTAGGGTGAGATCGAGGTAGGTAGTGCCTGGGGTGGCGCTATCCTGAACGGGGTCTTGGCCGAAGTAGCCGCGATCGCCGTCGTGTTCGTGAGGGCCGCTGGCGATCGCCTCATACTTGCCCGACCGCCGCGCTCGGTTGTAGGGCGATCCCACCGTCCAGCCCCAGCGGGAGGGAAACAGCACTTTGCCTAAGTTGTCAATCCAATCGTTGTCGCCGTGGAAATGGTAGACCTGCTCCACCGCCTCGAACCCTTCCTGCCCGTCGAATACGCCCCCAAACGATAGCACCGTGATCTCTACCGGCAGCCACTGACGCAGGTAGGGGGCAGCGCCCAAAGCCACCTGGGTACCGCCGCTGGTGCCCGCCAGCACCAGCTGCACCGGCGATTCGTCGCTAGCGATCGCCTGAGTCTCGGCCATGCGCTCTAGAATGGTGGCTGCCGCCCCTCGGTTATAGGCCTGACCGTAGCGGTCGTCAGCGGAAAGCGCCAGCCGCCAAAGGTTACGAATTTTGAGCACCAGGCGGGCCGGGCTGTCTTCTTGGCCAGTGCGATCGCTTAGCCGCCACAGCCAGCGAAACAACGGCTGGCCGCCGACATTGTCGCTGACCGCTGAGTAGGGAAACACCCCTCGCACTACGACACAGTTGGGCAACGCCGCCGACATCGCCTTCAAAAAGGTATCTTCGCCGGGGTCGAGGTCAACATCGGCCACATTGCCTACTCCCGCTAAAAACACGAGGTAGCAGCGAGCGCCCGCTGCCGACGTGATCGATCCGGCGGGCAATTCCGGGCGCTGCTGTACCAGGTCCTCGCCGTCGCGTAGCCACCACGACAGGGTGCTAATCGGCGATATGGTGCCCCAGGCTAAAAAAAATAGCCCCAGGGCGGTCAGCAACCGGCTGGTGTCGCCGAGTGATCGCGCAATCAAATTTTGCAGCAAAGATTTCATTGGCAGCGGCCCCAGGAGTAGACTGAGCCAGGTAATAACGGATACATCGCATGGGTCAGCGGCATTCTATCAGGTGGTTGAGGCAGGTGTTGCTTGATGCCCTCACCCTCAACCAAGATTTCTATGAGCACAGCCATCGTTACCCGGCAGCAAAACGCTATGCCCAGGGCATTGTGGCGGTGGCAGCAGTCTCCCACGGGCTGGGCAGCGGCCTAATTTTGCTGCTCTACCAGCCCTCGCGGCTTCAGCTCGGCATCGGGATGCTGATCAACATCGCCAGCGTGATCGCCGGGTACTACCTGTGGACCTACGCCATCTGGAAGCTCGATACCTACATTGCTCCGCCTGTGCCCCCCTACCGAGAACTGCTGATTCCGGTGGGGTTTGCCTACACGCCCCAGATGCTCAATTTTCTGACGGTGATACCGCTGCTGGGCAGGCCCATTACCCTGGCGCTGGCCGGTTGGACGCTTCTGGGGGCAATCGCCGCCGTGCGCGCTGGCCTAAATATTGGCCTAGTCAAAGCCGCACTGCTGGCCGGGGTGGGCTTTACCCTAGTGCAGGTGGCGATCGGCCTAGTGCAGGCGGGGGTGCAAAACTGGGTGGCAGCTTAAAAGGTTTCAGGTGTTGGGTGTTGGGTGTCAGGTGTCAGGTGTCAGGTGTCAGGCAAAACCGTGAACCGCGCACCGTGAACCCAACACCTATCCCCCCTCCTTCTACCCCTCTCCCGTGATCGACAGGGCATCGACCCAGATGCGGGGGCAGATGCCGCCGGGGGTGATTTCGGCCTCGGGTTCGACATAGATGATCGCCTTCAGCAGATCCCGGAAATCTCCCGCGACGGTGGCCGACTCAATGCTGGTGCGATCGCCCCCATTTACCAGCCAGCCATCAAAGGGCAGCGAGAACGAACCCTGGAGTGCATTCACCCCGGCGTGCAGCGCCTGCACATCGTCAATCAAAATCACATTCTCAGCCTGCTCTAACGAAAACTCACCGCTGGCCTCGGCCCCCGGCAGCACCTCGTAATAGCTGGGGCTAATGGAGATCTTGGCCCCAATGCTGGCGTGGCCCGTAGGCGTGGCCCCCAGGCGCTTCGCCGTGCCAGCGCTGTGGAGAAACTGGGTGAGCACGCCTTTTTCAATAATCGGCACCCGGCGGGTGGGGGTGCCCTCGCCGTCAAAGGTTTCGGCGCTGACGTTTTCAGGGTGCAGGGCATCGTCGTAGACTGACAGCAGCGGTGAGGCCACCACCGTACCGAGAGAATCTACCGTCGACAGGCTGCGGTTATCGAGCACGCTCTGGGCGTTGTACATATTTGAGAAGGCCCCCAGCAGGCTCAAAAAGGCCTCCCCCGAAAACACCACCCGGTACTTGCCTGAGGCCACCTTGTTGTAATCGAGGTGGCTAATGGTTTTTTCGGTGGCTTCTTTGAGGCAGCCCTCAATATCTAGCAGCGGCAGCCCTCGGTTTACCCGCATGGCCCCGGCTGAGCGAGGCTTGCGGCCTTCCTGCTCGGTCTTGCTGTAGAGGTATAGCGAGGTGTAGGAGCGGGCCTCCTGGCGCAGTGCACCAGCGCTATTGAGGTAAAACCGATCAATGCTGCGCTGGGCGAGGCCATTGTAGGGCACGCTGGCGATCGCCGGATGCGCCTCCAGCAGCTGCTTCTCCGCCGCCACCAGGGTGCTGATCAAGTCGCCCACCGGGGCCGCTGGCACCGTCTCTACCGCCACATCGGCGGTGGGGGCCACTGACTCGGGGCTAAAGTCAGGGATGTTGTCGCTGACGCCGAAGGCGCTGGCCTCTTGGGCCGTTTGCAGCGCCAGATCCATTCCCAGCGGGTCGACATCGCTGGTGGAGGTCACCCCCACCTTGCCGTCGGCGTTCCACACCCGCACAATCACGCTGGAGCGGTTTGAGGCCTTGACCTGCTTAGGGTCGCCCTTATCGACCTGCACGCTGGTCTCATCGACAGAAGACCCATACAGGTCGTATTTAGAAATGCCGAGCTGCTTAGCGCTCGACTCGGCGTAGGCAGCGATGTCTTGAATAGAGGGCATGGGGGGAGTGGGTAGAGAGCTAGGCTAAATCGGGAACTGCTATGAACACTTTCGTGTCCCTGGTTCTCAGGGCTTTGGCTTTCAGGGCTTTGATAGGGGCACTGTTCTACAAAATAGATCCGTGCCGTCATCGTCCATAGCAGCCACCATTCGTATTTTAGGCCAAGCCAGAGTAGGTCATAGTGTAAAGGCCCTCTGTCAATAGGCAACTCCCGCAACAATTGATGAGTGCTGCTCCAGGAAATTACAGCATTTGTTAACGGCATCCCCCCAAGATTAAGGTGAGAATAAGCGAGAGCTGCTAGCCAAACCCTAAAATCTATCAGTAAACTAGGATACGGAATCTAAAGATTCTTGTCTGGCTTATTTGACATAATTGTCTTCTGCAGCTCCTCGTCGTTACTGGGTTTTAGGCATGCTACAGTCCCTCCATTACTCCATCGACATCATCCGTGACGAAGCTCGACAGCTGATTCAAAAGGGTGTGGTCAGCCGTCAGCAGCCCATCTACACGCTCTGCCGCCATATTCCTGCCCGTGAGTGGGCCTTGGTAGAAGGTGAGCTAGAGGCCTCGGGGTTTTTGCTGCGCGATCGCGTCGGCGACCTGATGGGCCGCGAAGACTGGGAAAATGATTAGGCCCTTCAAAAAACTATCTCCCAAAAACTATCGTCCAAAAACTATTATCCAAACAAACTGAGCTGGGCCGAGGAAAATGATTCCTCAGCCCTTTGTTTTTCGGCGACATCCCACAGCAGCTCGGGCAGATCGGCCCCGGCCTGCTGAAGCCGGTGATAGACCTCACGCGCGATCGCGGGCGACCTGGCCTCCTGGGGGCAGTGGGCAAAGAAATACACGTCGGTGCCCGCCGTCAACCAGCGGCGCAGCCGGGGCACCCATTCGTCAAAGTAGGGGTAGTTGTAGGCCAGGTCGGGGTGGCTGATGTAGCGAATAATCGTGAACGGGGCCGTCACCTCAGGCTGGAGGGGCACCTTGGGCTTTTTGCGCTCTGAGCCGATCTGGGGGTCGTCGTCGGGGGTGTTGATGCAGTCGTAGATGGGGCGGGTGTCGAGCAGCACCCGGCCTACGCCCAGACTGGTGAGCATTTGGTTGAGGCGAATAGCATGGGGTTCAGTAAACCAGGCCGGGTGGCGCACTTCTACCGCGATGGGGTGCTGCTGCCGGGGCCAGCGGGCGAGAAACTCTCGCAGGTCGCCTATTTGCTCCGGGCTGTAGGTGGGCGGCAGCTGAATGAATAGCGGCCCCAGATTTTCACCCAGGGGGGTCAGGGTTTGCAAAAATCGGTGGGCGTCTTCAATAAACGGCACCAGCTTGCCCTGGTGAGAAAAGGCGCGGGGCAGCTTGGGGCAAAAGCGAAAGCCGGGCGGCATGGTGGCGGCCCAGCGGTCGATGGTTTTGGCGTCGGGCATGGAGTAGAAGGTGGTGTTGCCCTCGACGGTGGTCATGCGATCGCAGTACAGCCGCAAAAACTCCCCCGCCTTGCTGCCTCTAGGGTAAAAATCGCCCACCCAGTCTTTGAACGCCCATACCGCACACCCAGTAAAGTAAGCCCCCACCATGCGCCCCCCCACAAAACAACAGCCCCATTCACCCTAAACGTTTATTAAGCCTCGGTGAAGTCACCCTAAAACGCGTTTACCTGAAAGGGACGCCCTATCTAACCATCCTATGAACTTTGACTCTCTTCTGGAGTCCTTAAATCCAGATGCTATGCGGGTTGAGCCTGGCACCAAGGCCAACCTCGCCACCTTTGACCCCGGCTTTACCGGCGATTTTGAAAAAGAGAACGCCAAAAAACTGCTAAAGAAAACCGTAAAGCAAATGGCCCGCCACCAGGACGTGCTCTACGCCCAAAATACCTACGCCCTGCTGCTGATCTTTCAGGCGATGGATGCGGCGGGTAAAGACAGCACCATCAAACACGTGATGTCGGGCGTTAACCCCCAGGGGTGCCATGTGGTGAGCTTTAAGCAGCCTTCTAGCGAAGAACTCGACCACGACTACCTGTGGCGAGCCAGCAAAGCCCTGCCCGAGCGGGGCAAAATTGGCGTTTTCAACCGTTCCTACTACGAAGAGGTGCTGATCGTGCGGGTGCATCCGGCCATCCTCGACCAGCAGCAGCTGCCCGACAGCGCCCGGGGTGAACACATCTGGAAGCAGCGGTTTGAAGACATCAACAACTTTGAAAAATACCTGACCAACAACGGCATTGTGGTGATGAAGTTCTTTCTCAATGTGTCAAAGGAAGAGCAGAAAGAACGCTTTCTGGGTCGCATTGATCGCCCCGAGAAAAACTGGAAATTTTCCGTCGCCGACGCCAAAGAGCGGGGCCACTGGAACGACTACCGGATCGCCTACGAAGCCGCCCTCACCCACACCAGCACCGATTGGGCACCTTGGCATGTGATTCCAGCCGACCACAAGTGGTTTACCCGCCTGGCGGTGGCCAGTCTGATCGAGCAAAAGCTGGCATCCCTAGACCTCACCTACCCCGTGCTGGAGGACAATCATTTAGAGCGGCTGCAAGAGGCTCGGCTGATGTTGGAGAGGGAAGATTGACGCTGATCCCGCTAACGCTCTCGGTTCGCTCATTTCTAAGGAGATTTCTCAGATTCTGGCCCCGCTCATCTAAGCTGGCCACTCTTTCAGCAGGGCGAATGCCATTCGCCCCTACGGTCTGGCCTTTTGTGAATCGGGGTCATCTGACTCAGATTTGGTATCAGATCGTGAATTAGCGTGGATGTCTAAGCTGACTGGCCAACGCCGGCTGTCGCCAGCGCCTCGCGAGAAAGGGGTTGCTGCTGACGGCAGCAGTCGACCAAGACACCATCGACCACCACAGCGGGCAGTCGCTGAATGCCGTAGTCGTCTAGTTTTTGCCGAGCGGCAGCCGTGATCTGCTCAGTGCGCACATCCCAGATCTGAATTTGGCAGGCTGGGCAGCTCATTTGCTCCACCAGGGCCACGGCTTCAGCGCAACGAGGGCAACCGGCCACAAAAATTTCGATTAGACGCAGAGTCATGTCATTACCTTGAAAGCTGAATTCACTCTAAACCTTAAACCCGGCTGTAAGGTCAAGCCCTAATTTCCTAGCGGTGTTCTAGGTTGGGAAATCAAAGCGGCAGCCAGCAAACCACTGCGATCGCTGTTTGAACAACCGAGAGAGCACCCTGGCGATCGCCGCTGTCTCGATGGTGCTGGCCGTCACCCTCTATTTCTTTGTGCCCCAGGAAATGATGCCCCTGGTGCCATGGCTAAGCTGGCACGGGCGACATTAAGTTCTGCATTGCCCCTTGACTCTAAAGCTGGCTAGAGCCTTTAGATTTAAAGTCAATCGAGACAGTGACTCTGAATCCCTATGCAGATTTCTGTCTCAGTTTTTCTCTTTCAAGCCTGTATTTATAGGAGCCCAAAGGTATGCAAGACAGCAATATGGAAAGTACCCCAACAAATCGTAGTCCGTGGCTAGTTGGTTCTGTGGGGTTTGTCGCGGGTGTCGCCACAACTCTGGTAGTGGGCGCTCTTTTGATGGGCGGCATGATGGCCATGATGGGCGGCGGCATGATGAGCGGCGGCATGATGGGCAGCGGCATGATGGGTGATGGTGTTTGCAATCGTCCCAATACTTCGCAAACACCGGAGTAGGAGAAGGTTTTGCGATCGCCTAGCGCCTAGCCATGGCTGATCGCACCTCCGCCAAACAGCAGCGGCCTTGGGGGTTTATTCATCCCAGTTTGCCCACCCATCAACTAACAGGTGACTTGGCTGGAATTTGGTCAGCTTCAATTGACTACAAACTGAGAATTTTGTTTGAATTCGTGAATGATGATGTGGAGACACAAGAGCCACCATTCTGCTGTTAAATCTTGGTTCCCATGATGACGTCTACTAAGGGTAGGGGGTTCCCCAGCCCAGAACCCTGCACTGAGGCAGGGGGGTACATGCTCGTTGAAAAATACGGGTCACAACAGACAGATCGGGGCTCAATGGCACCTGTATGACTCAGCGGTGTTCTGGGTTGGGGAAGTCAAAGCGACAGCCTGCGGTCCACTGCGATCGCTGGTTGCCATGGGCCGGTATGCCCCCTGCATCCTTAAGCATGCGGGCCATGTGTAGTAAATTCCAGGTCATAAACGTGGTGTTGCGGTTGGTGAAATCGTTTTGTGGCCCACCCGACTCGGGGTCCAGGTACGAGGGGCCTGGCCCCGCTTCCCCCACCCAAGAAGCATCGGCCTGGGGTGGAATCACATAGCCCAGGTGCTGGAGCGAGTAAAGAATATTCATGGCACAGTGTTTAGCCCCGTCTTCGTTGCCTGTCACCAGACAACCGCCCACCCGGCCATAGTAGGCGTACTGCCCGGCTTCGTTAAGCTCGGCTGAGGCGGCATAAAGACGCTCCACCACCTGGGTGCAGACCGACGACTTTGCCCCCAGCCAAATTGGGGTGGTGATCACCAAAATATTCGCCGCCATCACCTTGGCTAAAATTTGTGGCCAGTCATCGACATCCCAACCATACTCGGTCATGTCGGGGTAAACCCCAAAGGCGAGGTCAAAGTCGACCGGGCGCAGCACCTCTACCGCCACGCCGTTTTTCTCCATAATGGCTTTAGAAATATTGATCAACCCTTCGGTGTGAGAAAGCTGCGGCGTGGGCTTGAGCGTGCAGTTGAGAAAGAGGGCTTTTAGGTCAGAAAAATTCCAGCTGTGGGAGTCGCACTGCTCCAGCTGTTGATCATTGAGAGTCATGGTTTTTATGGGGGCACTACAACAGAATTCTCTATGACCATAGGGGCTAGAACTTAAGTTGAGCTAGGCCGTAATAAAGTTTTATAGATTCACCGAAATTCTCAGTAAATTTTCCTAGTTTTCTCAGCTGATTTTAAGAATATTTGCTCTATAG
>JBBSKN010000028.1:0-38835 GCA_038256265.1 Phormidesmidales cyanobacterium | reverse complement strand
GATCGACCTCAACCTCACTGGAGTGTTTTTGTGCACCCGCGCTGTGGCTAAGCTCATGCTCAAGCAGCGATCGGGCCGCATTATCAACATTGCCTCGGTGGCGGGGCAGATGGGCAACCCTGGCCAGGCCAACTACAGCGCCGCCAAGGCAGGGGTGATTGGCTTTACCAAAACCGTGGCCAAAGAGCTGGCCAGCCGAGGCGTCACCGCCAACGCCGTCGCCCCCGGCTTCATCGAAACCGACATGACCGGCGATCTATCCAACACCGAAGAAATTCTCAAATACATTCCCCTGGGGCGGTTTGGCCAGCCCGAAGACATCGCTGGCATGGTGCGGTTTTTGGCCGCAGACCCCGCCGCCGCCTACATCACCGGCCAGGTTTTCAACGTCGACGGCGGCATGGTAATGGCGTAGATAGGGGAGTTTTGAGTTAGGACTAGAGCATCGGTACAGTATCCAAATAACAGCAATCATCCTGGTGCCCTGGCTCCGCCTGGGCATCCTGGTCTAGCGGCTCTGCCGCTTATTGAGGAGGCAGAGCCGCCGCCGAGCATTCCAAGGCAGAGCCTTGGAACGAGGAGCAAACCGTAAACCGTGCACCGTAAACCGCTCACCGTCCCTCCCCATTGACTAAGCGCGGTTCACCGTACGCAGCAACCACAGCGTTGCGGCCAGCGAGACAAAGTGGGCCAAGAGCGTATTGGTGTTGGCCTGCACCACAAAAATATCAAAGGCTTCGACGTATTGATTGATGTTGCCCGGCACAAACACCGTGCCCCCCTGGGGCTGGGCCAGAGCCTTGCCCAGCAGCGACCCGATCAGCGCCTGGCTGCCCAATAGAGTAATCAGCATGCCCACCATGCTAATGACAGTGCCCAGCCGCAGCACCTGAATGGCATCCTTGGGGCTGGGGCGCTTGGCGGTGTCGCGGCTGCGCAGCCGTCGGCTCAGCCGGGTATAGCGAAAGGCCCAAAAGGCACTGAGGTAGACCGCCACCAAGCCTGCCGTAGCCAACAACAGCCCCACCCCAGTGCCGGGGTTGCCCGCTCCCGTGCCTGATCGCGCGGTTAGGTTGATGCTGGCAAACAGCAGCACCAGGCTAGAGATCGCGGCCAGCACGATCTGCGCCCAAAAGCTGACCCAGCCCACCACGCGAAAGGAGCCAGCAATGCGCCGCACAGCGGGGGGTAGGGTGTAGTCAAATTCTGTAGTCATACGTGTGATTTTAGACCGATTTTAGACCGATTTGAGGCTGAGGGCAGGGGCTTCTGAATGATACATTTGGGGAAACCGGCTAGGGGCACAGCAATGGTAGAAGCAATTGACCAGGCCAAGATGCGGATACAGGAGCTGTGCGATCGCTGGGGGCCAAGGGTAGACTACCTGGCGATTCGCCTAGAGCAGTCCGAGGGCACCGATATTTTTTTGCGGGGGGGCCATACCGAGACCCTCAGCGAGGCGATCGCCATTGGTGGCCACGTGCGGGCCTGCTACCGGGGCGGCTGGGGGTTTGCCAGCTTCAACGACCTAGAGAGCCTAGCCCCCTGCGTCGAAGATGCTGTCGTCGCCGCCCGACTGGTGGGCCACGACGAAACCCTGCTGGCACCGATAGACCCGGTGCAGGTTAGCCGTCGCCTGCCGCTCACCGGCACCGACCCGCGTCAGGTTTCACTGGCCCGCAAGAAAGCCCTGTGCAACCAGTACGCTGAGCTACTACAAGGGGTTGATGATCGCATTGCCACCACCTCAGTGCGCTACGCCGATGTGGCTCAGCGGGTACTGTTGGCTACCTCCGAGGGCACCTTGATCGACCAGGCCTGGTCAGATATGGAGATGCGGTTTGCCGCCACCGCCCGCAATGGCGACACCGTGCAAACCGGGCGCGAAACCACCGGTTCTCGCAAGGCCTACGAAGACCTAGAAAATCTTGACAGTCAGGTGATGGGGGCGGCCCAGCGGGCGATCGCCGCCCTAGACCTGCCCCCGGTTCGGGGGGGCACCTACGAGGTCGTGATCGACCCCATTCTCACCGGGCTGTTTGTCCACGAGGCCTTTGGCCACCTCTCGGAGGCCGACATGGCCTACGAAAACCCCGACCTGCTAGAGTCGATGAGCCTGGGACGGCGGTTTGGCCCTGCCAATCTGCAAATTTTCGACGGGGCCGCCCCCGAGGGCCATCGGGGCAGCTACTGCTACGACGACGAGGGCACCCCCGCCACCACCACCCAGCTGATCAAAGACGGAGTTTTGGTAGGGCGGCTGCACTCCCGCGAAACGGCGGGCAAGCTGGGCGAACAGCCCACCGGCAACGCCCGCTGCCTCAACTACCACTACTCGCCCCTGGTGCGCATGACCAACACCTGGATTGAGCGCGGCACCACCCCGGTCGATGACCTGTTTGCCGACATCAAAGAGGGGGTCTACGCCCGTAACTGGCTTGAGGGCATGACCAACGGCGAAATGTTCACCTTCACCGCTGGCGAAGCCTGGATGATTCGCAACGGTAGGCTGGCCGAACCGGTGCGCGACGTCACCCTGTCGGGCAATGTGTTTCGCACCCTGGCCGACATTACGGCCCTGGGCGACGACTTTTATTGGGATGAGTCAGGCGGCTGCGGCAAGGGGGGGCAAAATGGCCTGCCCGTGGGGTGCGGTGGCCCCAGCCTGCGCATTGGTAACGTCGTCGTCGGGGGCGAGGCCGAAGACGGTTATGAGTAATATCTCCATTAACCAAGGCCGAATTTTACGCAACCTCATGCGTCTGATGGATGTCACCTGTGGCCACAGCCTCTACGAGGTGTTGCCCCGAGGGGTGCAGGTGTGGTTACCAGAACAGGGGCGCGGCGTGTATCCTGACCTGATTGTGGTGGCCGGGGCACCGCTGCTACACGACGGTCAAGCAGACCGGGTGCTAAACCCCTGCGTGCTGGTTGAAATTTTGTCAGACCCAACCCCGAGCTACAGCCCAGAGGCCCCTGCGCTGCCGGAGCGAGGCAGCATGTTTCGCCATTGTCGGGCTATTCCCTACTTGCAAACCTACGTGTTTGTGCATCAAACCGAGGCCCGAGTGGAGGAGTTTTACCGAGCCGAAGAGCATCTGTGGGGCATGACCACCCAAACCGGCCTCGACTCGGTGGTAGAGCTGGCCATTACCAATGCCCGGCTGCCCATGATGGATATCTATGCCCAGGTAGACTTTAGCCTGCTGGTGTAGGGCTAGGGAGGTTGGTACGGGGCGGCAGAGTAAGGGTGTTAGATATGCGGTGTAAGGTTTAAGGTATACGGTGCAAGGTGCAAGGTAGGCGGTGTAAGGGTTAGGGTATACGGTGTCAGCAACGGTTGGCTGACTTGTGCCGCAGAGGGCTAGGGCGAGAGGCGGGCGATCGCCCAATTACTCTCCTTCAAGCTGTACAAAAAGCGATCGTGGAGGCGGCTGGGTCGCCCCTGCCAAAACTCAAAGCTGGTGGGCTTGACCCGGTAGCCCCCCCAAAAATCGGGCAGAGGCACTTCCTGGTTAAGAAATTTCTGCTTCATGGTCTCAAACTGCATCTCTAGCAGCTGGCGTGACGAAATCACGGTGCTCTGCTGCGATACCCAGGCCCCCAGCTGGCTGCCCCTGGGGCGCGACGAAAAATACCGCAGCGACTCTGCCGCCGAGATTTTGCTGGCCGTGCCAGCGATCGCCATCTGCCGCTCTAGGGCATACCAGGGAAACAGCAGCGACACCTGGTTATTAGTCGCCATGTGCTGGGCCTTGCGGCTGCCGTAGTTGGTAAAAAACACCAGCCCATCGCGGTCAAAATACTTCAGCAGCACCGTGCGCTGGTGGGGTACCCCCTCAGGTGACACCGTAGACAGCACCAGGGCGTTGGGTTCTAGCAGCTCCGCCTCACGGGCCTGCTCAAACCACAGCTCAAACTGGGCAAAGGGGTCGGGGTTAAGGTCGGCTAAATCTAGGCCCCGCTGGGTGTAATCACGGCGCAGCTCACCAATATCCATCGCGTATTTTTGAGCTTAAACAATTTCGTCTAGGGCGTCTTTAACCAGGGCATATCGATAGGTAAACCCGCTAGCTTCAGTGCGTTTGGGCATTACCTGCTGCCCCTCTAGCACCACCTGGGCACCGTCTCCCAAAATTGTTTCGAGTACAAAGTCGGGCACGGGCAGCCAGGAAGGGCGATTGAGCACTTTGCCGAGGGTTTTGCAAAACTCGTCCATGCGCACTGGGTTGGGGGCCGTGCCGTTATAGATGCCCGCCATCTGCGGATCTTGCAGCGCCTGCACAATCAAACTCACCAGGTCATCGCGGTGAATCCAAGAAAACCACTGATGACCGCTGCCGATGGGGCCACCGGCAAACATGCGAAAGGGAGTGAGCATTTTGGCCACTGCGCCGCCCATGCCCAGCACAATGCCAAACCGCAAAATTACCAGGCGGGTGCCGTAGTCTTTGACCGGCTGGGCCGCTGCCTCCCAAGCCTGACAGACCTGCGAGAGAAAGTCGTCTTCAATGGGGGTGCTAGTCTCGTCAAAGGTGGCGGTTTCGCTGGTGCCGTAGTAGCCAATGGCCGAGGCATTGACCCAGACCTGGGGCTTGGGATTGGCCTTGACCAGAGCCTCAACTAGTTTTGCGGTGCCAATTTTGCGGCTGTCTAAAATAGCCTGCTTGTGCTCATCGCTCCAGCGCTCTGCGATCGGGGCACCGGCCAGATTGACCACCCCGTCGCAGCCCGAGAGCACCTCGGTTTGCCAATCCCCCGACTCTAGGGGGCTATAGCCTACAATCTCGACCTGAGGAAAGGCAGCGGCGGGAAACACCCGGCGGCCATGGTCAACGCTGCGGGTGAGGACGACAATGCTGTGCCCCTCGCTTTGCAGCCGCTCTACCAGGCGACTGCCAACAAACCCCGTTGCTCCGGTAATTGCAATTTTCATGGGCACCTGATTCTGGAGAGAGCAGCCCAGCAAAAAACAGGGCTTGGTCTAGGATAAACCATCCCGATAGGCCACTCTCACGATGATCGTCTGTAAAGCATTTCCTGAAGATACTGATCTCCATCTACCCATTCCCCAGCGCTCCTTCATCGTCCCTGCTGATAGGCCCAGTAAAGCGCTTCTAAAAAGGTCTGGGTGGTCATTTCGGTGGGCAGAGTCTCAAGGCCAAGCTGATTTTTAAAGCGGCGGGCGAGTTGGTCACTGACCAGGGCTTTGGCTTTGGTGCTCATGGCCTGCCGCCGCTGGAGAAATTCGCGCACGGTGGCACAGTCGTCGGGGCTGAGGCGGGTGATATCGATCAGGGCCAGCAGGTCTTTACCGATCGCCTGGGAGCGCTCTGACAGCTGAATATTACCGCTGGTTGCGGGGTCGGTTTGCACCACTAGAGTGCCCGCCAGCCAGTCGCCGACGCGCTTTTCGGTTTTGCCGAGCAGAATGCAAAAAAAGCCGATAAACAAAATGTCATCAATGGGCCGCAGCAGCGATCGCAGCGTTGCCTGGGGCAGGCGCTCGGGCTGGCCATCGTCACGGATGACGCGGATTTTGGCGTAGCGCTTGCCAGGGGTCTGGCCATACCACCAGGTTTCAAACAGGACAAAGTAGCCGATGTAGAGGGCAAAGGCAAGCAGGGCGGCGATCGCTGTGATCCACAGCCGTAGCGTCTCGCTGGGGATCGAGAGAATGGCGTCGATTGTTAGCAGCCGCACCAGCACAAGGCTATAGACAATCGCTAAACTGAGCACCCCCGCCCCCAAACACAGGTAGTCAAGGGTCAGGGCCACGGCCCGACTGCCCACCCCGGCCAGCACAAACTCTAGCTCCACGCTCTCAGGGGTGCGAATGGTGACGGTGTTGAAGAGGGGCATGGGGGAAATGGAAAAGGTAGCAATTGGTACTGTCTCTCTGACTTCGACGGCGATCAGCGGTCGAAGTCAGCATTCGGCTCGGTGCCCTGCCGCAGGGCCAGGTCTAGCCCCTCGCGGCGGCTGCGCAGGTCGTAGTAAAGCACCCCTTTGACCGCCTGCCACAGAGGTAATATCACCATGCTGCCCAGCAGGCTGAGCACCAGGCTGAGCACGGCGATCACGCCGTAAACACTGTCGTCGACGGGCAGCAGCTCTAGCAAAAGGGTGGGGACATAGTTAGTCACCGACAAGATTGGCAGCTGAATTAAAAACGTGGCCAAAAACACCACCTGAATCCGCCAGATAGCTGTTTCGGTCAGCTCCCAGCTGCGGCTCATGCTGGTGCCGGCGTCTTGCCCTGGCTCAATGGCCAGCACCACTTCAGCGATAAACAGCCGCGAGGCCACCCAGATCAGCGCAATCAGCAAAATTGCCAGGCCTAGCACCACGCCCAAAATAGTCCCTAGCACCGCGCCGATCGGCCCATTGATCAGCGCCGACAAAAGGCCCGCCATCAGAAACCCGACCCCGCCGCCAGCGATTAGGGCAGCGATCGCACTTACCAGATAGGCCCCCATGTAGGCTAGCAGCAGCAAAAAGCCCAACGCCAAAAACTGCCCTAGGCGAGGGGCCACCAGGCGGCGGGCCTCAATAGAGGTTTCGGGCTGATTGATCAGCTCTTGAAAGGAGAGCCTGCCGATCACGCTGGAGAGGGCGTAGTACTTGGCAGAACCATAGAGCAGCGGTGCCATCCCCAGCAGCGCCCCCAACAGGCCACCCCCAATGGCGCCCACTTCACCAGCTACCGTAGCCCCAACGCCGATGAGAACTGCGATCGCCAACACCATGCCCACGATGCCACCCACAAACCAAAGGGTGGCCAGCACCGCCAGCTGCATAAATGGCTTAAAGCGATCTTTGTAAAGCCGCAGGGCAGCGCTGACGACATCGCCGGGGTTGAGAGGGCCAAGCTGAGCACCCTGGGGTTCAGATAGGTTCATTGGCGCTGCCTCCTGGAGGGAATAAATAGAAATAAGCTGCGGCGTGCGTTCATTTTGAGGTTAGCCTACACTTCACGTTAGAATGCCTGCTTTCCCGACTTTACTCCATGAATATTCAGCGTTGGATGGCCCGCCGAGAAACCAGTTGGCGACAGCTCGAAACTCTGCTTACCCAGGCTGAGAAAGGCGGGTTGAAGACGCTTTCTGCGGGTCAAGTGCGGCAGATGGCCAGCCTCTACCGCTCAGTGTCAGCAGATTTGGCCAGGGCCAAGGGCCAGGGCGTCAGCCAAACCGTGGTTAAAGACTTGCAGCGGCTCACCAGCCGCAGCTACAGCCAAATTTACCAGGGTTCTCGCCGTCAAGAATGGCAGGCGCTGGGGGAATTTTGTCGCTACGGCTTTCCGGCGGCGGTGCAGCGGAGCTGGGCCTACATTGCTGTTGCCACCGCTCTATTTGCCCTTGGCGGGCTGGTGGGCTGGTGGTTTGCCTGGCGCGACCCAGCATTTCTCACCCTGGTGCTGGGGCAGAAGTTTGTTGAAGAGGTGAAAACCAGCCAAGACCTCTGGACCGTCTCGATCATGGGCATCGAACCGGTGGCCTCCAGCGGCATCATGATCAACAACATTGGCGTGGCCCTGGGGGCGCTGATCGGGGGCATCACCATGGTCGTGCCCCAGGTGCCGATGATCACTCCACCGGGAGCCTTCACGGTTTTTGTACTGGTGTTTAACGGGGTGATGATTGGCTGCGTGGGGGTGCTGGTAGCCCAGGCCAATCTGGCCTACGACCTGTGGGCCTTTGTGTTTCCCCACGGGGCGCTAGAGCTACCGGCTATTTTTATGGCAGGGGGGGCGGGGCTGCTGCTGGCGCGGGGCATTTTGCTGCCCGGCCCCTACCGCCGCGTTGACGCCCTTAAGCACTACGGCCTGCAAGCGGCTCAGCTGCTGTACGGCATCGTTCCCATGCTGGTGGTCGCCGGGCTGATTGAGGGTTTCTTTTCGCCCCAGACCTGGATTCCCAACGGCATTAAGTATGCGGTGGGCACGGCTCTATTTATGGCGCTGGTGCAGTACTGCCGCAGTCGGCGATCGCTAGTCTAGGACATAGCGGTTTAGCTCATCTGGCATTGTTCGTCCCCAGGCAAAATCTACCCCGCGTCCCCTCGAAAAATCTCATCTCTCTGCTCACCCGAACGGGGAACGAATGAGGTAAGTTTATGCCTGTGGTCAGCCCTGGGTTAGGTTATGGGTTTTAAGCGTTTCTTGACCGGCTGTTGTTTGGGCCTGGTGTTTAGCTTGAGTATTGCCTGCTCCCAGCGGGCCATATTCTCTGAGCCAGAGGGTACCCCTGCGGCCCCTACCCCAGGGGCAGAACAGATAGCCCCTAGCCAGGCCAGGGAGGGTGGTGATTTAGTAGCGGCCCCCCAGCTATCTGCTGAAGTTGAGGCAATTGTGGCTAGTGCTGGGCCAGGAGGGCTGGTGAACCCCCCTCGTAAAGATGTGCGGCTGGTGGTGATTAGCGACCTGAACAGCGCCTACGGCTCTACTACCTACGACCCTGAAGTTGACAAGGCCATAGCCCTATTGCCCTTCTGGCAACCTGACCTGCTGGTTTGCGGTGGCGACATGGTGGCTGGGCAAGATCGTAGCCTCACCCCAGCCCAAATTAACGCCATGTGGCAGGCCTTTGATGACCATGTGGCAGGTCCCCTGCGCCAGCAAAACTTACCCTTTGGCTTTACCCTTGGCAATCACGATGCTTCAAGCGCCACTGGGGCCAACAACAGTTTTTTGTTTCAGCAGGAGCGGGATCTGGCCTCGGTCTACTGGGCCGCATCTGAGCACAGTCCTGGGGTTAACTTTATTGATCGCTCAGACTTTCCGTTCTTTTACACCTTTGAGCAGCAGGGCATTTTCTTCATGGCTTGGGATGGCTCTTCGAGCCGCATTCCCGCCGACAAGCTGGCCTGGGTAGAGAATGCTTTAGCTAGCGATGTTGCCCAGCAGGCTAAGGCCCGCATTGTGCTGGGCCATTTACCCCTCTACGGGATCGCGGTGGGGCGCGATAAGCCCGGTGAGGTGCTCGCCGATGCCGATCAGCTGCGCACCCTGCTAGAACGCTACAACGTACACACCTACATTAGCGGCCATCAGCATGCCTACTACCCGGCCCATCGAGGCGAACTTCAGCTGCTGCATGCGGGCATTTTAGGCTCTGGCCCGCGCCCGTTGATCGACAGCGATCGCGCTCCCTGGAAGGCCATCACCCTAGTCGACATCGACTTTGACGATCCTGACCTAACCACTTACACCACCTACGATATAAAAAGCCTGCACACCGTAGACTACACTGAACTTCCCCGGTTTTTGGCTGGCCACAACGGCGTGGTGCTGCGGCGAGATATCACCTACGACAGCCTTGCGCCTGAGGAAAAGTCGTTTTGCACCCAGCGGTTGGGGAATGCTCTGTGCACCAGCAATCTGCCCTTTGTCAAGCCCAAGACATATAGTGCATAAGCCCCTGCCTTATTGAGGTGAGTGCTGGCCCAGGATAGGTTCAAAGCCATCCGGGCGCGACTTTTAAGAGGAAGTTTGTATGCTACTCTGGTAGAAATAAATGGGCAGCTATGCCCATTTTTGCTGTCTGTATGTGTGTGCATGCTGACAGTTAATATGAAAGCGGCTGCTGCGCAGCTGTGACGACTCTGCCTGGAGCAATGGGAGGTGGCTCAACCGTTCCAGGGCAACTCAGCAAAAATTTTGCGGGTCTGTTGACCTGTTGGTTCACCAGTTCAGCCCAAGGAGTAAAGAAGCGATTTCGTATGACACAAGTCGTTGTAGGTGAAAACGAAGGTATTGAATCGGCCCTACGCCGCTTTAAGCGACAGGTCTCTAAGGCAGGGATTTTCTCAGAGGTTAAGCGTCGTCGCCACTTCGAGACGCCCCAGGAAAAGATCAAGCGCAAAGCCGTAGCTCGGCGCAAGAAGCGCTACCGTTAAACCGCTAGATTCTGCCGGTAGATTCTCAAAATACATGCCGACGATAGCGAGGGAGAGGCTGCCTAACAGCACCTTCCTCGCTTTTTTATGCCTCACTGTTGGCAATAACCAGGGTGAGCAGGGGGCCAGCCTGCTCTTGACCACTGACGGCCAGTTCGCTGTGGCACAGCACCACGCGATCGCTCACCCGGCCCAGCAGATCGCGCAAAATCCGCTCGGGGCGATCGCGGTGGATTTCGTCAAGATCCGCCGTGCTCCAGGGGCGGCCTTGGTAAGACCCCAAAAACAGCGGATAGCCAAACAGCAAATTCTTGGTGTCGGCCAGCCACAGGGGTGATCCCGCGTCAATCCACAGGTGCCAGCGGTGGCGCAATCGCTGCAAGCGGTACTGGTACACCGTGGCGATGATCACCGCCTGCCCCGGATCGACGGGGTAGGGGTTGGCAGTGACGGTGCCCTGGCGCAGCAGCCCAATAAACCGCTCTAGAGCGGTTTTGAGCGACCTCGGATCGGAGCTACCCAGCCTGGGTTCTACCTGGCGCAGCCGATCTTCCACTGCCCAATAGTGCTGGGTGGTTTCCATCAGCTCTCGCAGGGCCGACAGCTGGTCGGGGGGCAGGTGGCTACCGCCCCAGAGAAAGGTCTGAACCGCCCGATCTAGCACGCTGATCACCCCCAGGGTGAGCCGCTGCTGCCGCTGCTGCCGCTGCTGATCAATCCACTGGCGCAGGCGGCTGTAGGCTGCGGTGGCTTTGTAGCCCAGGCGATCCCAGCGCTCGAAGCGTTCTACGGGCAGCAGCTCGGGCTGATCAAGGCTGGGTTCAAAGCAGTGGTCGACCAGCAGCTCGGCCCGCACCGGGTCGATTTGCACCGACTCAAACCACGGCCCCACCGCGGCGGCCTGGGGAATTTGGCTCAGTACCACCAGCATTTCGGCCACGTCTTCGGCGGTGGCCAACTGGCCCAGACCGGGGTAGACAAAGGTGAGCAGGGTGAGCAGCGATCGCACCAGGGGCGAGTGAATCACCGGCCGCTGGTCGCTCAGAGAGGCCACCGGTAGCCCTTTGTCGGCTAAAATCTCGGCCAGGGTGTAGCGGGCGATCGCATCTAGCCCCGGCCCAATAATGGCGATCTCGTGGGGGGCCACCTCACCCGTCTGCACCGCTGCGGCCACCCACTCTGCCGTCTGCCGCAGCAGCTGCCCCCGCGAAACTGTTTGCAGGGTTTGAAAGCAATCCAGCGGCTCCGGCAGGGCCACGGGGTTCATCACCCAATCCACCACCGAGTCGGCCCAGCGGTAGGCCAGCGAGTTTTCCGCCGGGGTGGTTTGGTCAATTATCTGGCACTGGTCTCGCAGCCGCTCCAGAGTTTCGGGGTCGGCCCCTACCCCCACCCGCCCCTGGCCGTCGGGGTTCCAAGTGATCGCCACCGGGCGACTGTGATCGATAAATACCTGAATCCACTGGGCGGCGATCGCCGGATACTCATCCAGGTCATCAAGATAGATGCCGTCGTAGCGGGCCAGCAGCTTTTCTCGGTACAGCGGGTGGGGTAGCAGATGACGCCAGTACAGCTCAGCCATCACCCCATAGGTCAGCAGCCCCCGCGCCAGGCACCAGTCGCGCCAATCGACTAGGGCTTGGCCCACTGCTCGCCATACCCCGGCCGGAGCAAAGCCCGGCGGTATGCCCTCGGGCAGCAGCACCAGCAGATCGTCTGCCGGAATGCCCGCGCCCGCAGCCTGCTGCAAAAAATCCAAAAATCGCCGCACGGTTTGAGGCTCTAGCCAGCCCTCCACAGCGATGGTGCCGTCGGCCAAACGCTGTTGCCACAGGGCCGCCGCCAGCTCCTGCTCATTCTCCGGTCGCAGCCGCATTGGAAACTGAGGCGATAGCCCTAGCTCGGCGATCAGCAACGGCCAAAACAGGGTCACTTCATCTTCAATAAATCGGCTGGGGGTAGTCGTGACTGCCGCTGCCCGATGAGCCTCATCTCCCATCCGCGCCGCCAGCCGCAGACGGTTGTCGCCGTTGACCGCAAACACCAAACGGCTCTGCCCCTGATCTAGGGCCTGATCTAGGGACAGAGCCGTAGCGGCCTCAGAATTTAGCTGCTTGAGGAGCCAGGCGGTTTTGCCACTGCCCGTTGCGCCCTCAAACCATTGGGGACGATGCATCATGCCACCTAGGGAGAGATGTTGCTCCGTCTACTGTACCCCCCCGGCTGTATCATCCCCCGAGTCTGGGCCCAGGCCTTGGTTTTTGCCTGTCCAGAGACGTGAAAGCATCGCCCGAATTCAATTGGCTCAGGTCCCAGTGGCTTAGGATACCGATACCGCAACCACCATTAGCCCGGCAACTAGGACTAGGGCTAACCCACCCAAAATTAAATAATTGCGCTTTTGGTTAGGGTTTGGCGGCTCGGCCTCATACATTTTGGGCTCGTTGGCAAAGTTGTTGAGGCGACCGCCCTCTTCGGTGGTGTATGGCATAGGTGATAGATCCTACTCAAAAGTTGATTAACCTTAAGCAAAGGTTACCTGAAGATCGGATCACTTGGATAGCCTGATCCCCGAGAGGAAGGTGAAGGCGCAGCGTCTAAATCGCCGCTGCCTTTGGCTGATGAGGGGGCTGATGGGGGGATAGATCGAGCGCCACCCGCTGCCCCACCGCAGGGCTCAAGACCTGGGCTGACGACCCTTTAGCCTGGAGCGCCGCCTGCAGCGACTGGGCGCTGCCGATGGTCGTCAGCCAGTTGATCAGCACACCGCTGTAGGTCACCTCGGCTCCATCGGCGGTAGGCAACACCACCTGGGGTTGTAGCCAATCTACCAGCTCTAGCGAGCCCTTCTGGCCGCGAATGATTGGCCCGATCAGGGGCAGCGTCAGATCCAGCACCGGCGTGATCACCACATCCACCGGGCCTTCTTGCTGAATTTCGGCGCGGTGAAAACCGTGGGGTTCATAGAACAGAGAGGCCCCGGTGGCGACGTCCCGCAGTATGTAGCCGTTTTCGACCAGGGTGGGGCCGACCAGCGCCCCTGGCACCGCCTTGATCGTGACCTGCTGATTGAGCGTAAAGGTCTCGCCATGGCCCAAGGCCGTGACCTGACTGTAACCCAAGCCCTCTACCACCTTCGCAGCATTGGGCGAACCCACCACCGGGATGGCCCGATCTAGCGCCTCTAGGGTGGGGGGATGGGCGTGGTCTTCAAGCCCCTGGCTAAGCAGAATTAAGTCAATATCTTCGGGCAGAGGCCGGGGTTGGGGATGCTCTCCCTTGAATAGCCAGGGCTGCTTGCCAAAGACCAGATCGCCCACTAGCCAAGGGTCAACCAAAATGCGCTGACCGCCGACGGTAATCAACCAAGAATTGCTGTCTAGCCAGGTGACGTCCATGGACAAGCTGCTCTAAATTAGGCCTCCTACTCAGTGTAACGGATTCTTTACAGAGCTAGATTTAGTGCTAGACGTGGTTGGGGAGAGGGGCGATCGCTCCGCTCCCTGGCCTTGGCATATAGTGCAAATGCCCCCCGAAATTGTGCAAATGCCCTGATCCCCGTATAATCCTCTCTGGTCTGGTGGTTGAAGTTTGCCGCTGTCTCGCAACGCTAGTTTTGCTATGGTTCGATTTCAGCTCAAGCCTTACATCGTACTGATTACGGCAACCGGCCGGTCTCCGATTACCCTCGCCCTGCGCCCCCTACCGCTGGCGGTGGGGCTAGCCGTGCTGGTAGGAGCACCCTTGACCTGGATTGGGGTCTTGCTCTATCAGAATGTGCAGCTGGCTGAGCGTAACCAAAACTTGGCCACCACCGCTAGCGAAGTGCTCACTGAGCTAAACGCCATTGGGGCAGAAATCGAGGTGCTCAAAGACCGGGCTGGGCTACCCAATGAGCTGCCAGAGCGTAACCTGGTGCCAGAAACCGATGTCGAAATCCCTCCCAGGGGCGGGGTGGCGAAAGCGGCCCCGGCTGAAGCCATGTTTGACCAGGCCCGCCGCCAGCTACCCAGCCTGACAACCCTGCTATCTCGAGCGGTTAAACCTGCCCTGGAAGAAACCTTAGAATCTGAAGCTGAGCAGGCAGCGGCCTTTCCCAAGGGTAAGCCCGTAGCGGGAGATCTGTCGATTTCGTCAGAGTTTGGGCTGCGCTCTAACCCCTTTGGCGGGCGGGGCTATGAGATGCACGAGGGGCTTGACTTTGCCGGGCCGGTAGGGAAGCCGATTTTAGCCACCGCTGAGGGCATCGTGGTCAATGCAGAGTACAACAGTGGCTACGGCAACCACGTCAAAATTGACCACGGCTACAGCTACGAAACCCTCTACGCCCATCTGTCTGAGCTAGAGGTCAAGCTAGGCGATCGCATTCAGCGGGGCGACGTCGTCGGCTACCTGGGCAGCACCGGGCGCTCCTCTGGCCCCCACTTGCACTACAGCATCTACCGCAACGGCCAGGCGGTGAACCCTCGCTATTACCTGAAGCTTGATAAAGATAAATAGGCTAGACCTAAGTCCAGCAGGGGGGGCAGCCGCCAAATTTCACCTGGGGGGCCCCGACCGATTCTGAGCTGGACTTGGTATAGGATCGATAGAGCTTACCTTTGGCTGACGCTGGCATTACCGATCTATGGGCAACACTTTTGGGCATTTATTTCGCATTACCACCTTTGGCGAGTCCCACGGCGGTGGCGTCGGAGTGGTGATTGACGGCTGCCCGCCCCGATTAGCCATCACCGCTGAAGAAATTCAGGCCGAGCTAGACCGCCGCCGCCCGGGCCAGAGCAAAATTACCACACCCCGCAAAGAGAGCGATCGCTGCGAAATTCTCTCGGGGGTCTTTGAGGGCCAAACCCTGGGCACGCCAATCTCGATTCTGGTGCGCAACGAAAATACTCGCCCTCAGGACTACAGCGAGATGGTTACCACCTATCGGCCCTCCCACGCCGACGCCACCTACGACAGTAAGTACGGCCTGCGCAACTACCAGGGTGGCGGGCGATCGTCGGCAAGAGAGACCATTGGTCGGGTGGCGGCGGGGGCGATCGCCAAAAAGATCCTCCGCCAGGTCACCGGCACCGAGATCATCGGCTACGTCAAGCGCATTCAGGATATCGAGGGCACCGTTGACCCCAGCACCGTTACCCTAGAGCAAGTCGAGAGCAACATTGTGCGCTGCCCTGACCCCACCGCCGCCGAGCAGATGATCGACCGGGTAGAAGCCATCCGCGACCAGGGCGACTCCATTGGCGGCGTCGTAGAATGCATCGCCCGGGGGGTCAGCGTCGGCCTGGGCGACCCCGTATTCGACAAGCTAGAGGCCGACCTGGCCAAGGGCGTTATGTCTCTGCCCGCCAGCAAGGGGTTTGAAATTGGCTCCGGCTTTGCGGGCACTCTGCTCACCGGCAGCCAGCACAACGACGAGTTTTACACCGACGAACATGGCACCCTCCGCACCCGCACCAACCGCTCCGGCGGCACCCAGGGGGGCATCACCAACGGCGAAAATATCATTATTCGCGTCGCGTTTAAGCCCACGGCCACCATTCGCAAAGCCCAAAATACCGTTACCACCACCGGCGAAGCCACCGTGCTAGAGGCGCGGGGTCGCCACGACCCCTGCGTGCTGCCCCGCGCTGTGCCCATGGTCGAAGCCATGGTGGCTCTCGTGCTGTGCGACCACCTGCTGCGCCACCACGGCCAGTGCCAGCTGTTCTAGCGCTCTGCCGATCCCGCCGCAAACACCCGACCAATCACCTCCTCGACCGGCGGGTCGCTGACGGTCAGGTCGCGCACATCTAGATCGCTCAGGAGTCGGCTCACAGTTTGGGTCAAATCTTCGCGGCGCACGATCAGCCGGGCCGTACAGCCCTCCAGGCTTTCGATTTCGCCGTAGCGGCTAAAGGTGGGCGCATCGCAGCTGGTGGCTAGCTCCACAGTTACTTCCCGGTAGGGGGCAAAGCGGTCTAGCAGCCCATCCAGGCTGCCGTCGTAGATCAGCCGCCCCTGGTAAATCAGCAGTACCCGCCGACAGAGAGCGGTGATGTCAGCCATGTAGTGGCTGGTGAGCAAAATAGTCGCCTGGTAGCGACGGTTGTAGTCGCGCAAAAACTCCCGCACCGCCACCTGGGCGTTGACGTCGAGGCCTAGGGTCGGCTCGTCTAAAAACAGTACTTTGGGGCGATGGAGCAGCGCCGCCATCATTTCAGCCTTCATTCGCTCCCCCAGGGAGAGCTTGCGCACGGGCTGGGTGAGCTGCTCCCTAAGCGCCAGCATATCGGCCAGCTCCTCCACCCGGTAGTGAAACTCTTTGTCAGACAGGCCGTAGATAGCTCCGTTGATCCGCAGCGAGTCGAGGGCGGGTAAGTCCCACAGCAGCTGCTGCTTTTGCCCCATCACCAGAGTGATATCCTGCAAAAAATCGGCTCGCCGCTGAAAAGGAATGTGATCGCCCACCCGCACGGTGCCAGCCGAAGGGTGAATGAGCCCGGTGAGCATCTTCAGTGTGGTGGTTTTGCCAGCGCCGTTTGGCCCTAAAAACCCCACCACTTCTCCCGGCTCAATGTGAAAAGAAACCGCCTGCACCGCTTCAACTAAACGATACTGGCGGCGCAGAAAATGCCTCAGCGTGCCCCCCAGGCCTGATTCTTTAATCGCCACAGGGTATCGCTTGCTGAGCTGGTTGACGGCAATCGTGGGCATGGGGTTGGCAGGAATGAACCGACAGGACTTCACTTTACCGCCAACCCTCGCCTTTGGCCCTAGCCCACCACCTGCCGGAGAAAATGCAGCCGCTCATTTAGCCCCATGGCATTGAGGTGGGTTAGCAGAGCCCGGGTGGCTGGCACCTGCTGGCAGGTGGACAAGGGCAGTCGGCTGACGGGCAAGCAGACAAACACACGATGCCAGAAGGCCAGCTTCATATTGATATTGAGAGCCTGGTAGACATGGGCAAAGCGGGTGTCGGCTCCGGCTACAATGTCGCGCAAGATCGATACTTGATCGTCACGGTCAACCTGCTGCATTTGGTTGATCAGCTGCTGCACGGCCTGGGAGAAGAGGGCTACGGGGGCGATCGCCGCGAAGGCCTGGCCCAGGGTGTCATAGGTCTGCCAAAGAATGGCGATTTGGCAGTCTACATTGGCCGATTCGTAGGCCTGAACGACTTGCTCAAACTGAAGCGAAATATCTACAGCAGTCATGGCAGTTTTCCTTTAAAGCTTGTTATGAGAGGTTGTGACAACGATTTATAAGAGAGATGACAGGCCTATTTAGCAAGGCCTACATCTAGTATTGATGCCAGTGGTGGCGCGGACATCCTCCCTAGGTAAACTGCTAAAGGAAGATTCAGAGGCGGTCGAGCTCTATTGACTGTCTAGTCAATGTAGGAGAGGTTATTGTCTATTTATATTGATCCCTGCCGTTTTTGCAGAAGCGAGGATTCTTCCAAGTTTCTTTTGATTTATCTTCATCGGCCCTGGGGATCGGGTGGTGACCGGGAGTGAGGCAGAGGCAATTGAGGAGTGCCCCGGGTGTGATCGCACAGGTTCGGCAGGGATTGCGCACCAAGCCGGAGCCATTGTCTTTTAAGATTGGTTAAGTAAACCTCACTCATGCCTAGAGGCGAGGTTCTGACTGTGAAAAAACGACAGGCCCGCGTTGGATGTGGTGTAACAGCGCTGTCCCTGGGCAGCTGTTCGACCGGGGCCATGCTCCCAAGGCGTTCCTTGGAGTGTCGTTCTCTAAAGACTACGAGGACAACCTGATGTTCAAGCGCAAATCGGCTCCGATATTAACCTACCTGAGCCAGAAAGCTGAGTTTGAGGGCGTGCTCCACGCCGAGGGGATGTTGCGGGTAGATGGCATTATCCACGGCACCGTAGACATCAACGGTGATTTAGAAATCTCTTCGACCGGATTGATCGAGGGGCCTGAGGTTAAAGCCCACAATATTGTGGTGCAGGGGGTGTTGAAGGCGCGGGTGTTTGCCGAGGGCAAGCTCACCCTCAGCCGCACCGCCCACCTAGAAGGAGACGTCGTAGCTGGAGCCTTGGAGATTGAGCCTGGGGCCTACTACACCGGTTACATCGAAACCCGGGAGACCCCGTCATTGTCCGCAGCCCGCGAGGTGCCAGAACTCTACGGCACCACTGAAACTTAGAGAGCAGTTGCCCTAGTCACGCATTAGCCAGGTAACTCCCCCCAGAAGCGCCGCACCCAGCAGCCAGGGTGAAGGCACCAGCAACTGCCCCAGGCTGGGAAGGCTATCGACGATGGTCGAGATCATCCAAGCCGCTGCCACACACAAAATTAACAACACAAGTTCCATCGCCGAGCCTTGGGTAATCGAGTTTTTAGATCCGCTAAAGCCATCATTCGGTTGGCCAATAGCCCTTATCCGGTTCAGAATTGGAGATCTCTCAGAAGGAAGTGCCCATAGAAAAGACTGTCGATCCCCAGGTGGGCCTAGTATAGACAGTTTTAACTTCTGTCCATTGTGGCGCTAGATGATCCTGACGGCGTCACACCATAGATACTGAAGCGTAGGAGGCTACAGGTATGGCCAGACAGTATCCAGCTAGGCAGTACTTAGTTAGGCAGCGGCGTAGCGCCCTGGCCCTAGCTGCGGGCCTAGCGATGGGGTTGGCGGGCGTTATACCTGCCTTGGCCCAGCAGGCCAACTTTGAGGCGCTTACCCTATCTGAAAGCAGCCCAGCGGCCAGCGTTGAGGGTTTTACCAACGGCCTTTCTGCGTTATCTAGTATTACGGGTCGCGATCGCAACGGCGCTATTTGCACCGGGTTTGCCGACACGAATCCCGACCACATCCTGGTGCTACAGCAAGACTTTGCATCCCTAACCCTTCAGGTCAACAGCGGCAGTAACGACACCAGCCTGCTGATTCAAGGGCCAGACGACGGCACCGTGCGCTGCGGCGAAGATACTGATCGCCGTAACCCGGACGCCATGGTACAAGACCAAAACTGGTCAGCAGGCACCTACCGCATTTGGGTGGGTTCTCACCATCGGGGGCAGCGCCACAACTATACCCTCAGCGTCAGTCCTTAGAAATACCTTTCGCAGAAAAGCCTAGGAGTATTCTCAGGTTCACCCTGCTGAGCTTCCCCCCTTAGGCTTACCCATCTCCCTCCACGTCGGGCCTAGGAGCAGAGGACAAGCCCACGCTAAAATGGGGAAGTTGATTTTAATGTCATCCCAATCCTGTGCTCAAAACCCTGATTGCCGATTTCCGCATTGTGTTCGAGCGTGACCCAGCGGCCCGCAACTGGATCGAGGTATTAACTTGTTATCCTGGTTTGCACGCCATCACATTACATCGGTTTAGCCACTGGCTGTGGAATTTGGGCTTGCCCCTAGTACCTCGGCTCCTTTCTCACCTAGCGCGGTTCTTGACCGGCATTGAGATTCACCCCGGCGCCACCATTGGTCAGGGCCTATTTATTGACCATGGTATGGGGGTAGTTATCGGTGAGACGGCCATCATCGGTGACTATGCGCTGATTTATCAGGGGGTGACCCTAGGTGGCACCGGCAAAGAAATCGGCAAACGGCATCCCACCCTCGGCGACAACGTAGTAGTTGGGGCCGGAGCTAAGGTTCTCGGCAACATTCAGCTCGGCCACAACGTGCGCATTGGTGCCGGCTCGGTGGTGCTGAGAGAAGTGCCCTCCGACTGCACGGTGGTTGGCATACCAGGGCGCATTGTATATCGGGCTGGAGAGCGCGCCGAACCACTAGAGCACGGTCGTCTGCCCGACTCCGAAGCCCAAGTAATTCGCGCTCTGCTAGATCGCATTGAAGCCCTTGAAAAAGAAGTACAGGCGCTAGGTACCCGCGCTCAGCCAGTTTTGGTAGGGGCTGTAGCAGCCAAGGACGGCATCCACTGTCGCATAGAAAACCGCGTAATTGAAGAATTCTTAGGGGGCAGCGGTATCTAGGTGAAGCGCCATCTAGATAATTGAGAGGATATCGTTGACTTCAAAGACTATCGAGGGTCAAGACCTTTGGCTGCTGAGTCAATCTAGCCGCTGCACAGCTGACGATTGGCGTCCGAGCTAACGTCCTTCCAGTGAGGATTTGTACTTTTGGCTTCGAGCAATGATTGGATCCTAAGCTCGTAAAATTACTGAGAGATTAGCTGCTCTGACCGAGAAATGTAAGAGATTTGTTACAAAGCCATTAATTCTCGAGATAGTAGCTGACCGCAAAGTCAATTTATTTTGGTGGCACAATTTTTTTCAAACGCCGTCACGCAAACAGCAGGTTTATCCGCCCCAAACCGATAAACTGCCCTATTGCTATAGTTCATTTGCTCTACTTTGCTGATGGTTTGGCGGTGTTTGATCAATTGTGACATCGTTTTTTTGCCTGAAAGTTAGGCGCTTCAGCCGATTACAGCTCGGCCTTATAAAGTTGGGGTGGTACATCTCTTGATATTGCAGCTAAAATTGAAAAGCCTTGGCCCCGCTGATGTATTCCTCTAGATAGAGGCGGCGGATAGTTCCAAGTCGGCAGATCCAGGCAAGCGGCACCCAAAGCTTAGCGAACTAAGCACTAGCACTTGGTCAATAGATAAAGATCCGCACTTTTTCGGAACTGTGGGCATCTATCTAACGGAACTGTTAATCTGATCACAGCCTTTGTCTTTCAATTTTAAGGAGCACGAGGATCGCGGCATGACCCAAGCAAATCATCTGCTCGGCACCATCGACCCCAAAACCGAACTCGATCTACTGATCGACGGTAATGATAGTGACGAGAATTTTGTTGCCCAAGATGACGAGGCCGGCGCTGACGACAAAGCGCCGAAGGGGAAGGTAACCCGCCGCCGAGCTCAGACCAAAAAGCGCCACTACACCGAAGACTCTATTCGCCTCTACCTGCAAGAGATCGGTCGCATCCGTCTGCTACGGGCTGAAGAAGAAATCGAGCTAGCCCGCAAGATTGCCGACCTGCTCAAGTTAGAGCGCATTCAAGACGAGCTGTTTGACTCCCTTGAGCGGGAGCCGTCTGATATTGAGTGGGCCGCTGCCGTCAGTCAAGACGAAGGTGAAAACTACAGCTTGGCCAAATTCCGCCACCGCCTGCACATTGGCCGCCGCGCCAAAGACAAAATGGTGCAGTCAAACCTGCGTCTGGTGGTCTCCATCGCCAAGAAATATATGAATCGGGGCCTCTCCTTTCAAGATCTGATTCAGGAGGGCAGTCTAGGGCTGATTCGCGCCGCCGAAAAATTTGACCACGAGAAGGGCTATAAGTTCTCTACCTATGCTACCTGGTGGATTCGTCAGGCGATTACCCGGGCGATCGCCGACCAGTCTCGCACCATTCGTCTACCGGTGCACCTCTACGAAACCATTTCTCGCATTAAGAAAACTACCAAGCTGCTCTCTCAGGAGCTAGGCCGCAAGCCCACAGAAGAAGAAATCGCCACTCGCATGGAAATGACCATCGAGAAGCTGCGGTTCATCGCCAAGTCGGCTCAGCTACCCATCTCTCTAGAGACCCCCATTGGTAAAGAAGAAGATTCTCGCCTGGGTGACTTTATTGAGTCTGACGGTGAAACCCCTGAAGACCAGGTGTCTAAGAGCCTGCTGCGGGAAGATCTTGAGAGCGTGCTCGGAACCCTCAGCCCCCGCGAGCGTGACGTGTTGCGCCTGCGCTATGGCTTAGACGATGGCCGCATGAAGACCCTAGAAGAAATTGGCCAGATCTTTAATGTTACCCGCGAGCGCATTCGTCAAATCGAGGCCAAAGCTCTGCGCAAGCTGCGCCACCCCAACCGTAACAGCATTCTAAAGGAATACATCCGCTAGTAATGATCTCCAGGTTTAGGAGATTTCTAGGAAAGAAAATACCAGCTTTAATCCAGTGACTTTAGCCGCTGTAGGGTGGGCATTGCCCACCATTGGGAAAATTTTTCCAGAAGCCGCCTTAGTCCTGGTAACTAGCTGAATAACCGATCAAAAGGCTGCCACCGGGCGGCCTTTTTCGCGCTCAGATTTTGAACATCTGATTTATTGCTTGAAATGTTTGTTGACAAAGTAGACATATCTTCGCTTAGTTGGTACACTTGTTCTGTGAAACAAATCGAAGCCGTGGCTAAACCTCTATGGAATCCTTAACAACTGCCCAACAGGAGCTCTATGACTGGCTAGTGGAGTACATTCGAGCCAATCAACACTCCCCTTCCATTCGGCAAATGATGCGGGCGATGAATTTGCGGTCACCGGCCCCGATTCAGAGTCGCTTAGAGCACTTAAAAAACAAGGGCTATATCGAGTGGAGCGAGGGCAAGGCTCGCACCATTCGAGTTCGGGATGATCTGCGCGGTGTGCCTATTCTCGGCACTATTGCCGCTGGTTTTGTCAATGAAGCCTTTACGGATACCGTTGAGCGTCTCAACCTGGACGGGTTGCCCATTCAGTCTGGAGACTACGCTCTCAAGGTCACTGGAGATAGTATGGCTGAGGCTATGATTCAAGACGGCGACGTGGTGATTATGCGTCCCGTCAAAGATCCCCATGGCATTCGTGAGGGCACTATCGTGGCTGCTCGGGTTGAAAGCGGCACTACCCTCAAGTCGTTTCATCGCCAGGGTAACCAGGTGCAGCTTAAGCCCGCCAACCCCAACTATCCGGTGATGGAATTTCCGGCCGAACTAGTCGATGTGCAGGGGCGGCTAGTGGCGGTCTGGCGCGGCATTGATCCAGACTTTGCGCTTTAGGCCCTTTCTTTTTGCTCTGTTCCGCTGTGGTCGCTGGCCGCAGCGGATTTTTTATGGGTTGGGGTTCACTCGGCCTCTGGTTCAGATTCAGGGGTTTTGGCTGGCGGCGGGGGCGGGTTGTTAAGCTGGTAGAGGCATTGCTCTAGGGTTATCCGTACCGACTCGTGGGTATATTCATCGTCGGGATGGGGGGCCTGGCCGGGCTGCTGAAAGTGGGGTCGGCTGTCGTAGATTTGACCCCAGACAACGTCGGCCTGGCGCACGAGTTCGTAGAAGGTCTGGGGCGATCGCAGCACCATTTCCAATAAATCTCTTACTGCCTCAGCGGGGTGGTCGAGGTATTGGCTCAGGCGGGCATCGTCGTCATTAAGCCGCTGCTCAAGCACTCGCTGGAGTGCTCCTGGACGATCTGTCAGGGCAGCTTTCAGCGCCTGCTGGGCACCGTGCCTAGCCTGCACCAGCCGAGGAATCGGTGATGCCCCTTTCATAAAGTTGCCCGCTTCTTGCCCAATGGCGTCGGCTAGGGTGAACGGACGACTCAGGCGAATCTCCTGCTGAATGTCGGGGGCGGAGTCTTTGGGGTCAACAGCCATCGCAACCAGCTACAAAAGAACAACCAAGCGCCTGCCGACCCATCCACCCATCTATCCCCTCCCTAGGGCAACTGCCTTTGCAGCCGCTGGAGGGTCTTGTACATTTCGGGCAGGCGACGGTATACCGCTGAGGCTTTGAGAAAGACCTTGTGGGGCAGGGCCGGCATGCCGGCGACAATTTCGCCGGGGGCGACATCGCCGTGGATGCCCGCTTTGGCCGTGGCGATCGCCCCATCGCCAATCACAGCTTGGTTGGCAATGCCCACCTGACCCGCCAAAATTACCCGATTGCCGACGGTGACGCCCCCGGCCATGCCCACCTGACCCGCCATCACCACCCCTTCGCCCACCTGGCAGCCGTGGGCAATGTGCACCAGGTTGTCGAGCTTGGTGCCGCGCCCGACGCGGGTGGTGCCCACGGCGGGGCGGTCAATGGTGCTGTTGCTGCCCACCCGCACGCCGTCTTCAATCACCACAATGCCCGACTGCTCCATCTTTTCCCACCCCTGGGAGGTGGGCACAAAGCCAAAGCCCTCGGCCCCCACCACCGCACCGCTGTGGATGGCGCAGTCGGAGCCGATCTGGGTGCGCTCATGGATGACGCAGTTGGCGTGGAGGACGGTGCGATCGCCCACCCGCACCCCCGGATACACCACCACGTTGGGGTGTATGCAAACTCCATTGCCCAGGTGCACCCCCGCTTGAACCACCACATTTGCCCCTAGGGAAACGCTATCGCCGACGCTAGCACTAGGGTCGACCACGGCGCTGGGATGAATGCCGGGGGCGGGCTGGTAGGGGGTATAAAACAGGGCAATGGCGCGGGCAAAGGCCAGGCGTGGGTCTGGGCTGCTCAGCCAGGCAATGCCGCGCTCGGTGGCCTGAGCCTGCAAGGTTGGGTTTCGGGGCAAAATCAGAGCGCTGGCCCGGGTTGTCGCCACAAAGGACGTGAACTTGTCTCCCTCAATGTAGCTTAGGGCACCTGCCGAGGCCTGGTCGACTGCCATCACCCCAGCAATGTCAGGATCGTGGCCGGGGTTTGCGGTCAGACTGGAGGCCACCGTAATCTGAATTTTGTCGGCAATGGTGCTGAACTTCATAGGAATATAGGAGCTGGAAATGACGCCTTTAAACCAACCTGGTTTTTACGCTACCAGAAATGCAACGCATTCTACATGGGGGGTTTGGGGGAAGAAGTCGGCGGGCTGGGCTTTGACCAGGGTGTAGCCGCCCTCGTCGCGCAAAACCTTGAGGTCGCGGGCCAGGGTGGCGGGGTCGCAACTCATATAGACAATGCGGGGAGGGCGAAGCTCAATCAAGGCGTCGAGGACGGGGCGATCGCAGCCCTTGCGGGGCGGGTCGAGCACCACAATATCCAGCGGCTCACTGAGGCTGGCCGCCGCATCGATCAGCAGCGCACCCACATCTCCAGCGCGAAACTCTACATTGTCAATGCCGTTTAGCCCGGCATTGGCCAGGCCCTGGGCCACCGCCTCAGCCTGTACCTCTAGACCCATCACCCGCCGGGCCTTCTGGGCCAGGGGCAGGGTGAGGGTGCCCACGCCGCAGTAGGCGTCGATGATGGTTTCGCTGCCGGTGAGCTGAAGTTCATCAAGAATTACCTGCAACACCTGCTCGGCCTGCTCAGTGTTGACCTGAAAGAAGGTGGTAGCGTGGATGCGAAACCGCAGGTCAGCAAATATTTCTTCGATGTAGGGTGTCCCATCGATCACCAGGGTCTCGGCCCCAAAGATGGCGTTGGTTTTCTCGGGGTTGAGGTTGACACAGACCCCCACCAGGGCAGGGTAGCGATCGCGCCACTCCTGGGCCTGCAGTTCAATATCCTTGAGGTTGGGTGCGGTGGAAACCAGGGTGAGCAGCAGCTGCCCGGTGCGGCGGCCCACCCGCAGCGATAGGTGGCGCAGCCGCCCCTGGTGCTTGGTCTCGTTATAAACCGACCAGCCTCGCTCCTGAATATCGCGCTTGACCTCCGACAGCAGCGGATTCAACCGTTCATCCTGCACCGGACACTGGTTGAGGTTGACCAACTTGTGGCTGCCCTGGCGATAGTAGCCCGCCTTAACCTGACCTTCGGGCGATCGCCCCAGGGGGTAGGTGGCCTTGTTGCGGTAGCCGAGGGGGGCTGCTGCGGGCAGAATGGGCAGCACCCTTGGGTCGGCGAAGCCACCGATGCGGGTGAAGGCGTCTACCACCTGCTGCTGTTTGGCCCGCAGCTGCGCTGAATAGTCCATTGATTGCCACTGGCAGCCGCCGCACTTGTCGGCCACAATGCAGGCCGCCCGAATGCGATCGGGAGACGGCGTTAGTAACTGCCTGACTTTAGCCCGACCAAAGGTCGGCTTGGCCTGCACCAGCCGCACCCGCACCAGGTCGCCGGGCACTGTGTCGGGCACAAATACCACCCGCTCCTGCCAGCGACCCAGACCATCACCGCTGCTGCTCAGATCGGTGATCTCTAGGTCAATTGTTTCTCCCTGCTGCCACTGGTCCACGGGTCTGCTCCTGCTGTGATGCTGCTTAGTTGTCTATCGACTGTAACAAGAGACGTGCTCAGTAGGGCGAAGCCGTGATCTGAAGACACCCTTGAGGGATGTCAAGAGCAAGGCCGCTCCTGACACCTGATACCTGATACCCTCTAGTCTTCACTCCGCAACGCATTGATTGTCTCTGGGCTTAGCAAAGGCTTGAGCTGATCCTGTACAGTTTCGGGCTGGTTGCCCCAAAGCATTTTACAAAAGGCGCTCTTGCCCTGCTGACTAGCTCGATTGAAAACCCCGGCTAACTTTTCACAGTTAGTGGCGTTGTCCATGGTGGAACCTCTCAAATCGTCTTGCCAGCATAGCGGCTCGGGGGCGCTACCGAATAACCGATTGAAGGGAGAAAATAAAGTGCTGCCTTTCCGCAGAAAGACAGCACTTTAAGCCACAGACACGTTCGACAGGGGAGGATTTGAGGCCTAGCTCTCGGCAGAGATCAGCTCTCGCTTCTTCTCAGATTGGATCACCACCTTGCCGGTGTCATCAACATCGACGGTGGCGGTGTCGCCGTCGCCCAGGCGACCGGAGAGAATCTCCTCGGCCAGAGTGTCTTCGAGCAGACGCATAATCGCCCGACGCAGCGGCCTCGCCCCGTAGCTGGGGTTGTAGCCCTCCTCTACTAGACGCTCCTTGAAGCGTTCGGTGACCTGGAGGTGGATGTTCTTCTCGGTGAGTCGACCGAACACCTCCTTCAGCAGGATGTCGGAGATTTCCTTGACTTCGTCCTTGGTGAGCTGACGGAAGACGATGATTTCGTCAAGCCGGTTGAGGAACTCAGGGCGGAAGTACTGCTTGAGTTCTTCATTCACCAGGGAGCGAATGCGGTTGTACTGCGACTCGGCCTGGTCTTGCTCAAACTCGAAGCCAAGGCCGCCGCCGCCCTTCTCAATCACCTTAGACCCGATGTTGGAGGTCATGATCAGCAGGGTGTTTTTGAAGTCGACCGTGCGGCCTTTGGCGTCGGTCAGGCGACCGTCTTCCAAGATTTGCAGCAGCATGTTGAAGACGTCAGGGTGGGCCTTCTCGATCTCGTCAAACAGCACCACAGTGTAGGGCCGACGGCGTACCGCTTCGGTCAGCTGACCGCCCTCGTTGTAGCCCACGTAGCCCGGAGGCGAGCCAATCAGCTTGGAGACCGTGTGGCGCTCCATGAACTCGGACATATCTAGGCGAATCATCGACTCTTCGGAGCCGAAGAAGTAGGCAGCTAGGGACTTAGCTAGCTCGGTCTTGCCAACCCCGGTGGGGCCAGAGAACACAAAGCTGGCGATCGGTCGGTTGGGGTTTTTAAGGCCCACCCGAGCGCGGCGAATGGCTCGCGAGATTGCCCTTACCGCTTCGTCTTGACCAATCAGCCGCTGGTGCAGGGTGTCTTCCATGTGCAGCAGCTTCTCGGACTCAGACTCGGTGAGTTTGCTCACTGGCACCCCAGTCCAGGAGGCGACGATGTGGGCAATGTCTTCTTCGCCCACAACGGGCATATCTTCGCCGCCCGCGTCTTCGTTCACCTTGTTTTGGGCGATCGCCCGAATCTCGGCCTTGATCTCCATTTCGCGATCACGCAATTCCCCAGCTTTGTCAAAGTCTTGAGAACGCACAGAGTTGTCTTTGTCTTTCAGTACCTGACGCAGCTCGCGGTCTAGCTCCTTGGCTGCCGGGGGCAGCTGAGAGTTGAGCAGACGTACCCGCGACCCGGCTTCATCCACCAAGTCGATGGCCTTGTCAGGCAAAAAGCGGTCGGCGATATAGCGATCAGAGAGCTTGGCGGCGGCCTCTAGGGCTTCGTCGGCAATCTTCAGCTTGTGGTGCTGCTCGTAGCGATCACGCAGTCCGTGAAGAATCTCAATGGTCTCGTCGACGCTGGGCTCGCCCACCATCACCGGCTGAAAGCGGCGCTCAAGAGCCGCATCGCGCTCGATATGCTTGCGGTACTCATCGAGGGTGGTGGCACCGATGCACTGAAGTTCGCCCCTGGCTAAGGCAGGCTTGAGAATGTTGGCGGCGTCGATCGCCCCCTCGGCGGCCCCAGCCCCAATCAGGGTGTGAACCTCGTCGATTACCAGAATGACATTGCCGGCGGTGCGGATCTCATCCATGATTTTTTTCAGGCGCTCTTCAAACTCGCCTCGGTATTTAGTACCGGCCACTAGCAGGCCAATATCTAGAGTGACCACGCGGCGGTCTTCGAGGATATCGGGCACGTCACCGTTGCCGATGCGCTGGGCCAGCCCCTCTGCGATCGCAGTCTTCCCGACCCCAGGCTCACCGATCAGCACAGGGTTATTTTTGGTGCGGCGACCAAGGATTTGAATCACCCGCTCGATTTCTTTCTGGCGACCGACTACCGGGTCGAGCTTGCCGTCAGCCGCCATTTGGGTCAGGTTAGAGCCAAACTCGTCGAGGGTAGGGGTCTTAGTGCGCCCACCACCGCTACCGGCAGATACTTCCGCCGTTTCACCCAGCATGCGAATCACCTGGGTGCGCACCTTAGATAGGTCAACGCCCAGATTTTCAAGAACGCGGGCCGCGACCCCCTCGCCTTCGCGGATCAACCCTAGGAGCAGGTGCTCGGTGCCAATGTAATTATGGCCAAGCTGACGGGCCTCTTCCAGGGAGAGCTCAAGTACCCGCTTGGCTCGGGGGGTAAAGGGAATTTCAACGGCCACGAAGCCAGAGCCACGGCCAATGATCTTTTCAACTTCGATGCGTGCATCTTTGAGATTGACACCCATCGACTTTAAGACCTTGGCAGCCACGCCCGTGCCTTCCCCAATTAGCCCCAGGAGAATTTGCTCGGTACCCACAAAGTTATGGCCGAGCCGACGAGCCTCCTCCTGAGCCAGCATGATGACTTTGATTGCTTTTTCTGTGAAGCGTTCAAACATGACGGTATATATCACCTGGTGCGTGCCGGATAGGCAAATTCTAGCACAGCAACTTTTGTCGGTTGTGCCTTAGTAAACACCGGGTTTACCGTGCCATGCTGGGGCAGTCCCCTGACCGTAAGAATAGGTTGGGATCACCGCTCGTCAACGGGTTCAACCGATAAAAATGTAAATTTCCTCAACTTTTAAAGGTTCGGTTTTAGGTTCGGTTGACCGATATTTTTTCACCATTAATCTGCCATCCTTGGTGCCCAAGACGGCTAGCCGTTCTTTGACGTTGCCGCCGCAGTAGATCCCCAAACTCAGCGTTTTTAAGGGAATTTTGCCAGAGAATCAGGGCATCTTCGCCATCGGTATAGTAGCGGCGACGGCGGCCCAGAGTCTCAAAGCCAAGGCTTGCGTAGAGGGCCAGGGCCAGACTATTGGAGGGCCGCACCTCGAGGGTGGCGCGGGTAAGGTCACGGTGGCAGGCCGCTTCGAGCAAATTTACCAGCAGCCACTTGCCTAGCCCCCGCCGCTGGTAGCGCGGGTCAACCGCCAGCACGGTAATGTGGGCCTCATCTAAAATCGCCCAGTAGCAGCCCATGCCCAGCAGGGTGGCCCCATCTGAGCTTCCAGAAACTAGGTTTGCAGAAACTAAGGGTTCAGAGATCTGCGGGTCAGCTCTCAAAGGGGTCAATAGAGGGCCCTCGGCTCCCTCGCTACCATCGGGCCTATGCAACAACATGATGAGACAGCTGTTGGGGCTATCGATTTCGCGCGCGTAGCCCTCCGCCGACCACAACCCCCCTAGGGCCCACCGGTCGAGGGCCACCAGGGCAGGAATGTCGTCGTGGCTAGGAGCCTGGCAGTAGAGGTAGCCCACAAATATATGACTTAGAGATGCTGTTATTATTACAGGCCCATTGCCAGGTCACCCCCACCGTCTTAGCCAGCCTCTTTCCCAAGCCGATCACTATTAGAGTCGCAAGTGGCACCTACAGCGCTGCATTAGGCTGCGATCGCATCCATCAGCTCTTCGGCCATATCAAAGTTCGCCGTGACCGACTGCACGTCGTCTAAGTCTTCGAGGGCGTCCATCAGCTTCACCATCAGACGAGCCAGATCGGGGTCATCGACGGTGACAGTATTGCTGGGTATCCAGCGCAGCTCGGCCTGGTGAATATCTAGCCCCTGGGCCTTAAGGCTGGTGTCGAGAGTTTCGAGGTCGGCGGGATCGCAGAACAGCTCGGCACCGGGAAATTCTTCGTCGCGGTTATTCAGCAGGGTGGTGAGATCGTAGGTTTCGGCCCCGCCTTCTAGAGCAACTTCGAGCAGGGTTTCTTCGTTGCCGGGGTGGGCGATGGTGACCACGCCTTTTTGCTCAAACATCCAGCCGACGCAGCCGGTTTCGCCCAGGTTGCCGTTGCTTTTGCTGAAGGCGGCGCGCAGGTCGGCGGCGGTGCGGTTGCGGTTGTCGGTCAGCGCTTCGATCAGAATGGCAACGCCGCCGGGGCCGTAGCCCTCGTAGCGGATGGCCTCGTAGTTGTCGTCGGCCCCCAGATTGCCCGAGCCTTTGGCGATCGCCCGGTCAATATTGTCGTTGGGCACCCCCGCCGCTTTGGCCTTGTCGATCGCCGTGCGCAGCTGAAAATTGCCCGCCGGGTCGCCCCCCAGTCGGGCTGACACAATGATCTCGCGCGACATCTTGGCAAAGACTTTGCCCTTAACAGCATCGACTCTGGCCTTTTGGCGCTTGATATTGGCCCATTTACTATGACCTGCCATACGTCACCAGCGGGGTGCACTGCGCTCTCGATTCTAGCCGCTGAGGTGAACCAAATTATCCTGCACCGAAATTTTGCATCGGGATTCTGCGTCAAGTCCTTGATCAAGTTGATTGTGACCGGGGCAGTGGCTTTAGGTTCCCGGTCTCAGGTGTACCGTCTAAGCCAGGCCGTGCACCTCAAACCGTGCACCGTAAACCCCATTGACCAAGCATTTTTGGCTGGGCCCAGTACTAAAAATCTGGCGCATTGCCCGCGTTCAGGTGTCGCTCTAGATTGTCGATGCGTTTTTGCTGCTGGCTGACCACATCCAGCTGGGCGTTGAGGTCTGCCTGGAGCTGCTCAATCCGCCGTTCGTCCTTAGAAATTTCCATAGATCGACGCACGGCGCTGGGCAGCGACCCTAGAATGCCGACGAGAATGCCAATGGCCAGGGTGCTGAGCAGCACCAGCGCCAGAGATGCCTGAAAATTCCAGATGCCGAGGTAGACCATGATCGGTACCGCATTCTGGAAGGAGAAGATCACCGCTGCGATCGCAATCAGCAGCGCCAGCACCAAAAATAGCCTCATCGGGTTGCCTCTAAATCAATATCGATTAGCATCAAGCCGTCAAAAGTCACCCTGAAACTACCACAGGATCTATCGCCATGCTAGAGAAGAGCGCTCTAGGGCAATTCAACTAATTAGACGCCCACCCGGCGGTAAAAACCCGCTCTTCATTTCCCGGCAGAGTAGCAGGGGTGAGGGCCGAACTCCTGCCATAAGAACTATTTAAACTGGGCAGAGGCCTCCTCAAAAGCGTCGCTCAAATCATTCCAGGCAGTTTGCACACCTGTCTTCATAATCTGCCAAGCCTCATCGCTAGAGCCTTTTAGATCTGCCAACTGCTGCTGCATGGCATCTCGCTTGACCGTCAGGGCCTCAATTTTGCTCTCCAGCTGGGCCTTAGTATCGGTTCCAGACTGGCCTGCCTTCGCTTTCATCTCGTCTAGTTTTGCCCCCCAGTCCTGAAGTTTCTTTTCCATTTCTCCCTGGGCTACATCTCGTTTAGCCATAGTTGTGACCTCAGTGTTTATGCAGTGTCTGAGCAGACCTTAAGTCTAAGGTAGAGCCCAATGATGGGGGCTACAATACAAAGTAGATCATCCTCCAGAATCATTTGGCTATGTTTATACCTACCCAAACCCTGAAATGCACTGAGCTGTTGGGGCGGACCGTGCTGGATCGTCAAACGGTCAAAGAACTGGGGCGCATGGTTCATTTTTTGGTAGATGCCCAGGCCCAGCAGGTCACCGGTCTCGTCTGCAAGTCGGGGCTACTGGGCATGACCAAAACAGCCTTCGCCTGGAACCAGGTGGAGGCCATTGGTGATGACAGCATCTTGGTACGGGCTGCCGACAGCCCCAGGCTCCAACCGTCAGACATGGCCGAGGCCCCCCTGGGCTTTGAGATCTTGACCAACCAGGGCAACAGCGTCGGCAAAATTACCGACCTGCTATTTGACCCGTCCACGGGGGCTGTCACCGGCTATCTGTTTACACCCCACGGATGGAAGGGGCTGATGGCGGGCACCTACATTTTTGCCCCTGTAGCCATCTCCAGCCTCGGCGACCGGCGAGTGATCGTTTTAGAACCAGCCGTAGAAAACCCTCAGCAATACGCCCCAGGCTTTGAGACTAAACTCAGCCAGGCCACCGACTTTATTCAGGCCGACTATGATCGCACCCGGCAAGATCTGGCAGGCTTTCAGCAGGGTGCTCAAGACGTTGTTCAAAAGGTCAAAGGCGTCGCCGACCCTAGCACCCCCAAGGTCGGCAACGACTCAGAGATGCATCAGCCGCTCAACCCAGACGACTAGGCGGCTTCGTCAGCTGCAAGACTGAGGCTGACCCGCCGCAAACAGCTGCGTCGCCTTGAGATTTAGCTTAAGCGGTACATAGTTTGGGATTTGCGGTTTGGGGTTCACGGTTTGCGGTTTGCGGGTGGAGGCAGACCCAACCCCTTGCACCGTACACCGTGTATCTGACACCCCATACCCGACACCCAGCACCGCATACCGTGTACCTAACACCCCATACCCTCCCTCCTTCCGGTCTTACGGTAAAATCAACCCCAGCCCGCGACAGACTATCATTAAGAAAGTTGTTGTAAGTAGGTTGGCAGAAGCAACGCCCCCTCGGTGCTAACCTTCATTGAGCACGCAGACCTACAGATAAGGAGACGCCAGAGCGCATGGGAAAAGTAGTTGGCATCGACCTGGGCACGACCAACTCAGTGGTCTCTGTAATGGAGGGTGGCAAGCCTGTGGTAATTGCCAATGCGGAAGGGATGCGCACGACCCCCTCGGTGGTTGCCTTTAGCAAAGAGGGTGAGCGCTTGGTGGGGCAGATGGCCCGACGGCAGACGGTGCTCAACCCCCAAAATACCTTTTACGGCGTCAAGCGATACATGGGTCGCCGCTACGCTGAGCTAGACCAGTCGTCGAAGCGGGTGCCCTACACCATTCGCCGCGACGAGGTGGGCAATGTCAAAATTCGCTGCCCCCGGCTCGAAAAAGACTTTGCCCCCGAAGAGATTTCGGCTATTGTGCTGCGCAAGCTGGCGGATGAGGCCAGCCGCTACTTGGGCCAGCCGGTGACCGGGGCGGTAATCACCGTGCCCGCTTACTTTAACGATGCCCAGCGCCAGGCTACCCGCAACGCCGGGCGCATTGCTGGGTTAGAGGTCAAACGCATTCTCAACGAGCCGACGGCGGCGGCGCTGGCCTACGGCCTCGACCAGGCTCAAAACGAAACCATTCTGGTGTTTGACCTGGGGGGCGGCACCTTTGACGTGTCGATTCTCGACGTGGGCGACGGCGTGTTTGAGGTGCGCTCCACCTCGGGCGATACCCAGCTGGGGGGCACCAACTTCGACACCAAGATTGTCGACTGGCTAGCCGATGAATTTCTAGAAAAAGAAGGCATTGACCTGCGCAAAGACCGCCAGGCCCTCCAGCGGCTGACCGAGGCAGCAGAGAAAGCGAAAATCGAGCTGTCGGGCGTGGCCAGCACCGAGATCAGCCTGCCCTTTATCACCGCCAGCGCCGAAGGCCCTAAGCACATTGAAACCCGCCTCAGCCGATCGCAGTTTGACGGTCTCTGCGGCGATCTGGTCAGCGGGCTGCGGGCACCGCTAAAGCAGGCCCTCACCGATGCGGGCCTCTCCCCCAACGACATTGACGAGGTGGTGCTGGTGGGGGGCGGTAGCCGCATGCCGATGGTGCAAGATTTGGTGCGATCGCTGCTCGGCCTCGAACCCAGCCAGGCGGTCAACCCCGACGAAGCCGTGGCCGTAGGGGCCGCCGTGCAGGCGGGCATCATCACCCAAGAAGTGCAGGACATCATGCTGCTCGATGTCACCTCGCTATCCCTGGGCCTTGAAACCATCGGCGGCGTGATGAAGAAGGTGATTCCCCGCAACACCACGATTCCGGTGCGGCGCTCCGATGTTTTCTCTACCTCTGAGAACAACCAGACCTCTGTGGAGGTGCATGTGCTCCAGGGGGAGCGCGAAATGGGGGGTGACAATAAGTCTCTCGGTCGCTTCAAGCTGATGGGTATTCCCCCCGCACCGCGCGGCGTGCCCCAGGTGCTGGTGTCGTTTGACATTGACGCCAACGGCATTCTCCAAGTCTCGGCTATGGATAAGACCACCGGCCGCGAGCAGAGCCTGACCGTGCAGGGCGCGTCGAACCTGGAAGAGGGCGAAGTGCAGCGGATGATCCGCGAGGCGGAAGAATTTGCCGAGACCGACCGCCTCCAGCGGGAGCGAGTGGAAAAGCGCAACCGGGCCGAGGCCCTCACCTTTCAGTCTGAGCGGCTGCTGCGGGAGGTGGCCCTCGACTTTGGCATGCAGTTTGCCCGCGATCGCCGCCGCCGCATTGAAGGACTCGTGCAAGAGCTGCGTGACTATCTGGAGCAGAGCGACGAGCGCGGCATCGACATGGCCCAGGCCGAGCTGCAAGACGAGCTCTACGACCTCAACCGCGAAGCCTACCTGTACGAAGCCGACGACGCCCCCGAAGGAGGCATTCTGGGCCAAATTGGCAGCACCCTAAAGAAAACCTTCACCTTTGACGACGACCTCGACGCCCGGCCTAACTACGGCTACCAGGGGTCATCTTCCTGGGGCAACTGGGACGACGACTGGGACTACGACAATCGCGGTCGCTCGGGGGGGCAACAGCCCTACGGCACCCCCGCCCCCTATGGCACCCCCGCCTACGACAATCGGGCCTACGGCACGACGGGCTACAGCGACCAGGGCTACAGCGATCGCGGGTACAGCGAGGGCTACGGCAATCAGAGCTACAGCGAGCCAGGCTACGGCGCTGGCGGAGCCAACCGCCCCAGCGGTTACGACAGCTATGGTGACCGCCGCGATGGCGACCGTGGCTACGGCGACCCAGGCTACGGCGATCCCAGATACGGGCGGACTCCAGACCCCAATCAGCCCCCGCCCCCCGCCTCAGACTATGGCCGCCAGGACTACGGGCAGGACTACAGCCGCCAGGACTACGGGCGTCAAGACTACGGGCAGCCGCCAAGCCCTGATCGAGGCGCTGGTTACGACCAGTCTGACTACGATGCTCAGCGCTACGACGATCAGCGTTATGGCAGCGCCAATGGCAATGCCGCTGATCGCAAGCCTCGGCCCGATGTTCGTCCCCAGCCGACTCCTGATCGCCCCGCCAATCGCGACTCCAACCGCCAGGGCTATAATCGCGAAGCGCCTCCTCTAGATAGTCGCCCTAGCGCCACCGTGCCCACCTCCAACAGCTGGGATGCTGACCCCTGGGGCCAGCCCGAGTCAGCCAACCGCCTCTCTGAAAATCCAGCCCCCGACAGTCGGCCCCGCCCGCGCCCAGAAGCACGACCAGAAGCACGACCCGCGCCGCGCTATGACGACAACTGGAGCGATCGCGACGAATGGCTCTGAATCACCCCCGTATCTGAGGCCCTGATGGCATCTATCTATCTACCCCGTAGCGGGGGGCACCTTAGTTCTCTTTCGTCTTCCCAGAGCTACTGTTGAGACCCCCGCTACCCCCACTCATCCACCCCCTACCCATCCACCCCTTTACCCCTCGATGGAGAACTTTCGGAACTACTACGACATTCTGGGGGTATCTAGAGAAGCCGCCGCTGGCGACATCAAGCAGGCCTACCGCAAGCTAGCCCGACAGTACCACCCCGACCTCAACCCCGGCGACCGGGCCTCAGAAGAGCAGTTTAAGCTGGTCAGCGAAGCCTACAACGTGCTCTCTGACGACGAAAAGCGCACTCAGTACGAGAAATTCAGCGAGTACTGGCAGCAGGAAGGGTTTAAGCAGGGTCAGGGAAAATCGGTCGTCAGCGATATCTTTAGCGGGCGCATCTCCCTCGAAGACTTTGGTTTTGGGGAATTTCCTGACTTCAACGTCTTTGTTGATCAATTGCTCAACCGTCGCCCTAGCGCCCGCCGGGGAACCAGTGACGCCACCCCCAGCAATGGTTACGCCGCCAGTCCGTCCTCTGGCACCGCCTCAATCCGCGACGCTGAAGCCGATCTCACCGTTCCCCTCGAAAAAGCCTTTCGGGGCGGGCGCGAGCGCATTCGCCTAGAAGACGGGCGATCGCTCGAAGTCAATATGCCCGCTGGCATGGTTACCGGCCAGCGCATTCGCCTGCGGGGCCAGGGCGTAGGCGGCGGCAACCTCTACCTGCGCATTCAGGTCGACCCGCACCCGTTCTACACCCTGCGCGGCAACGATGTGTACTGCCGGGTGCCCATCACCCCCAGCGAAGCCGCCCTGGGCAGCACCATCGACATTCCCACCCTTGATGGCCCCCTGCGCACCACCCTGCCCCAGGGGGCACAGACCGGGCAAATCATTCAGCTGGTGGGGCGGGGTTACCCTATAGGCCGAGAAAGCCGGGGCGATCAGATTGTCGAACTAGAGGTGGTCGTACCGACCGGGTTGGGCGATCGCGAAAAAGCCCTCTACGAAGAACTCCGCCAAACCGAGCGCTTTCGCCCCCGCGCCGACCTGCTGGGCTGAGCCAGGGGGGGATCGCACCCTTAACCTTGCCCCCACCTGCCGAAACCTTAAAAACCCTATAGATTAAAAATAGGGAACCATAACGCAAAAAGGACACCTACATGCGGGTATTGTTAATGACCGGCAAAGGCGGCGTAGGCAAAACCTCCGTAGCCGCCGCCACAGGTTTGCGCTGCGCGGAGCTAGGCTACAAAACCCTAGTGCTCAGCACCGACCCGGCCCACTCCCTGGCCGACAGTTTTGACATGGAACTGGGCCACGACCCGCGTCTGGTGCAGCCCAACCTCTGGGGAGCCGAACTTGATGCCCTGATGGAGCTCGAAGGCAACTGGGGCGCAGTCAAGCGCTACATCACCGATGTGTTGCAAGCCCGAGGCCTCGAAGGTATTGAGGCCGAAGAGCTAGCCATTCTGCCCGGCATGGATGAAATTTTTAGCCTGGTGCGCATGAAGCGCCACTACGACGAAGGCGAGTACGATGTGCTGATTATCGACTCGGCCCCCACCGGCACCGCTCTGCGGCTGCTCAGCCTGCCCGAGGTGGCGGGCTGGTACATGCGCAAACTCTACAAACCCTTCCAGGCCGTTTCTGAAGCGCTGCGGCCCCTGGTGCAGCCCTTCTTTCGCCCGGTGGCGGGCTTTAACCTGCCCACCAAAGAAGTGATGGATGCCCCCTACGAGTTTTACGAGCAGCTGATCGAGCTAGAAAAGGTACTCACTGACACGACTACAACCTCAGTGCGACTGGTCACCAACCCCGAAAAAATGGTGATCAAAGAATCGCTCCGCGCCCACGCCTACCTCAGCCTCTACAACGTCGGCACCGATCTGGTAATCGCCAACCGCATCATTCCCGACGAGGTGCAAGACCCCTTCTTTCAGCGCATGAAAGAAAAGCAGCAGCAGTACAAGCAAGAAATCCACGAAAACTTTCACCCCCTGCCGGTGAAGGAGGTGCCCCTGTTTGCCGAAGAGCTCTGCGGTCTAGAATCGCTCCAGCGGCTCAAAGAAACCCTCTACGCCAACGAAGACCCGGCTCAGGTCTACTACAAAGAAACCACGCTGCGGGTGGTGCAGGAGGACGGCAACTACAGCCTAGAGCTTTACCTGCCGGGCATTCCTAAAGACCAGATTGAGCTGAGCAAATCGGCGGATGAGCTAAATGTGCGCATCGGTAACCACCGCCGCAACCTGGTATTGCCCCAGGCGCTGGCGGCACTGCAACCCTCGGGTGCCAAGATGGAAGACGACTATCTGAAGATTCGCTTTGCGACGACGGGGTAGTAATCGGCTGGTGTTCTGAAGAGCTGTTTGAGTCCATTGGCTCAAGCAGTTCTTTGTCTTATGCCAGTCAATTTTTCAGTTTGAGAGTAGGGACTCGCTTGAACTCATCAGTATTTGCTGTTGCGAGAGTCAAACTTAGCGTCCGTGTATGGACAGTGAAAACGTAATATTATCCAGCAACAGTCCGGACAATTTTAGCAACGAAGCTATAAGACTTACAGGGCAGTCACCCTAGCAATCGTCTATTTGAATCAAGGTCAGCCTGTAATCTAACCTTGATTCAAATACTTTGAGCAGCGTAGGCTCTGGCTTACGGGCAATACTTACAGGAAATTTTTGTCCGGAGTGTTGCTGCCAGAAAGTAAAACATAAAATCCTCGTTTTACGTTTTTATTTGCCAACTAGATCTCGCATGAAGGTTGCAAAAGATCTTAATCGTCGGAGATCCTCGTCTTCAAATGGATCTGGATCAAAGTGCATTACGTCATTTCGAAGCTCTCGAATCTTATCAAGATGCTCAACAAAGATTCTTCGATCTATTGGAATCGATAACGCTCCCCAACGCTCAGGATTTTCCAATATTCGCAAGTATTCACCGAAGGTCAAATCGGAAACACTATTAATCTCTCGATTATCATCTGGATCTCTAACCGACTTTAGCTGTTCGTTAGTGTACTTGCCGTCTATTAGTCTTCGGATTTGATTTTCAATTTCACCAACCAGTAGAAATGGTTCAGCTAACTGCCGAAATTGCAAACTAAGGTCACTTGTAGTGACAATTCCAGATATCTTTCGGTCATTTTGTCGTATCAGGGTATACCCATGTTTAACAATCAGATCGATTGCCGAGAATATAGAAGAATCAGCTGAAACCTCTGGAACTATAGCAATCCTATTTGATTCATGAAAAGGATCCATATCGATGCATTTTGGGGAAATCGAACACCTCTAGCCTGAAAAACTGCTCGAAGAGGGCTTTAAGCGCAGAAAAGCAGGGGCGTAGCCCGGACATCCGTCTAAG
>JBBSKN010000027.1:0-39287 GCA_038256265.1 Phormidesmidales cyanobacterium | reverse complement strand
TGAAGCGATCAAAGGTGGTGACGATGCCCAGGGCGTAGATGGGGTCGTAGGCAAAGTCGACGTTGACCGACAGCAGGTGCATTTCGACCATGAGTTCATCTACCACCCGTCGGTAGATGGAGTTGATGGGGCGAGTGTGGTTGGCGTAAAAGTCGCGCTTGGCGTCAGATACGGTGCGTACGGGTGCGTTGTTCACAGCCTAGGGTTCAAAATATTACAGTTCTTACATTGTCTCGTGTGACTGTGCCTTTGCCAACCTACTGGCCCAAAGCTCGGGATCAGCCACCTTTTAGCTTTTTGCGAACTTTAGCAGTGGTACGTTGGAGCCACAGGCGGGCCAGGCGGGGCTGGGTCAGGTTTGGAATATCGGTGGGGTGCTTGGCCTGGTGGTCAAAGAAGTGGTTGATCTCAGCCAGGATCACCCTCAGACGAGGGATCAGGGCGGCGGCGCGGTAGGGGGCCAGATCGGCGGCGGTCATGGCCAGGGGGGTAGAGGTTTGCAGGGCGGCGAGAATGCGATCGCAGTCGTAGCCCACCGAATGCACCCCAATCTTATAGCAGTTAAACCCCGGATCTAGATAATCGGCCAGCGCCCCGTTGACGCTGGTGAAGACCTGGCAGCCGCAGGCCATCGCCTCCATGGGCGGCAGGCCAAACCCCTCGCTCACCCGGCTCAGCGCCCAATATTCTGCCGAGTCATAGAGAAAGATGCGGCTGCGGTTAAACAGGATCGATAGATCATCCACAAAGCCCTCCAGTTTCACCACGTTGCAGCGCGACTCTAGGGCCGGAACTAGCTGATTGAGCAGATAGTCTGACGACTTGCGCGTTTGCACCAGTACGTCGATATCCCTGGGCTGCTGCCGGTTGGTAAACTCGGGCGAAATCTGGTTGGGCAGACAGAAAATCAGCCCGGTGGGGCGCTTTTGCCCCCAGTAGCCCAGGGAGTTGCGGCTGACAGTAATGATTGGAATATCGCCGGGCAGGCTAAACCCGTAGCCGCTGCTGTGGGCGTGGTAGACCACCGGGTAGCCCCGCAGCTGCTTCACCAGGCGGGGAATGTGGAAGCCCCAGCTGATCACAAAAATGCTGTTGTCTAAACTAGGCTTGGACCGCTGGAGCAGGTCGTCGAGAAAGAGCGTGTCGGCCTCCCGCTGGTCGTAGGTGACCACCTCGGCGGAGCCAACCTGCTGGGCCAGCTTTAGGGTCTTGAGCTCGGCAAACAGCCCGCCGCAGTGGTGGCGCTTGCCAGTGCCTGGCACAAGAAAGTAGAGATGGCGCATGGATGGGCCGCTGGTAGAGATGCCCCGCATTTTACCTGTATTTCTCAGCGACTCTAAACGGCTTTGGCGCGGCTAAACTCGCCCACCTCGCGCAGCGCGTCTAAAAAAGCGTAGAGGGCGGGGGTGTGCAGCGCATCTTTGAGAATTGTGGCCCCAATGGGGCGCGAGATCGGGAAGGGCAATGCACAGATCTGCACATCCGGGGGCACTGGCTCGGCGGCCAGGCGGGGCAAAATGGCGATGCCCAGGCCCTTTTGCACCATGGCCACCATGGAAGAGTCGTGGCGAATGCAGTAGGCAATCTCCAGGGGCTGGTCTTGGGCACCCAATATGGTGCGAATGCGTAGACCACAGCTGCTGTGGCTGGAGCCAATAATCGGCATCTGGCGCATCTCGTCTAGGGTAAGTGCGCCAGTTTGGGTACGGAACCCAGGGGGTAGCAGGGCTACATAGTCGTCTTCAAAAATCAGTAAACTTTCAAGTTCTTTGCCGTCAATGGTCTCGGCAACACACAGGTCGGCTTCGCCCTTGAGCAGCGACTGCTTGAGTTGGTGGAGTTCGTCCATTTCGAGCACCCTGATGGCAATGGTGGGGTAGCGGCGGTGCAGGCGAGCGATCGCCCCAGGCAGCACATGGGTCGCCACACTGCGAAACGATGCAATTCGTAGGCTGCCGCCCTGCACCCCCCGCGCCTGGTTGGCCTCGCTGCCAATGGCGTCGAGCAGCCCCAACATGTCGCGGGCGTAGGCGGTAATGCGATCGCCTACCGGAGTCAGCCGCGCCCCGTGGCGACCCCGTTGCAAGAGCGTCACCCCCAATTCTTCCTCTAGGGTGGCGATCGCGTGGCTAATGGTGGACTGGGTGACATCGAGCTTGAGGGCCGCTTCGCTGAAGTTGCCGGTGTCGGCGATCGCCACCAAGGCCCGCAGCTGAGAAAGCTTGATTTTACTCAGGTTCATGGCCGCTCCACCGCCCCTAAATGCTCACACCAGGCTACCCGGTAAGGCTAGGGCCAGCCTATTGATTTTTTGCATAGAACCCATTCACGTCATGCTTTGTTACAAATAGCTGGCCGGCCATACAGTAATGACATCGACAACCGCAGCCTCTCAGGTTTAGTTGTCGATGGTTATGGGCCAGCACTTGGCCTCAGCACTCTATCCCTTTTGATTGATTTCATCACGGGTCAGCCTCTGTTACTAGAGGCTGATAGAGCCTGCTGCCCGCTACGCCCTGGGGAATCACCTTAGTCACGAGAATCAAACCAATGACCATAGCGCGCGACCAAAGCTACGACTTGCATCGGCACCGCCAGCGCTTAGAAGCCTTGGTGCAGCCTTCCCAGGGCGGCAAAACCCTAGCCCTAACCCTCAAACAGTTAGGAAACAGAGCCATGAGATTTTTTACCGGCCAAACCGAACCGCGCGTTTGGCAACGCACCCGCCAGGGCCAACTCACCTGGTTTGCCCACGACCCCATTACCAACCGCACTCGCCAGTTCTCCTCAGAGCAAGACGTGCGGCTATGGCTAGAGAAGCGCTACTACGAGTAGGGCATAGTCTGAGTAGGACATAGTCTGAACAACTCTCGCTACAATATAGGGCCACACCAATTACGGATTGCTGCTCTATGAAACGGTTGCTTGTTGCTCTGGCGATGTGTCTGGCTTTGGTGGGGTTTCCATCCCAGGCAGGGGCGCACCAGGTTGAGACCTTTTACACCCTCGATAACCAGCTAGAGTTTCAGTCACTATTTAGCTCTGGGGAGCCGTTTGCCGGAGCAGCGGTGACTATTTATGCCCCCAACAACCCCGATAAAGCCTGGATGACGACTACTACTGACGGCGAGGGTAGATTCGCGTTTTTGCCCGATGAGTCTATCGCGGGCGATTGGGAAGTTGCTATTGAAGACGCTGATAACCTCAGCCACGCCGACTATTGGACGGTTCCGGTGGGCGATAAGGGAATTGTCTACGAGGGCATTAGCCTCGACTCCACTGAAGATGTACATTACCGGGCGGCAACGGCGCTGATGCCCATGGTGATGTCTATTGGCGGGGCCCTGACCTGGCTTGGGTTTACCCGTCGCCGCCGCTCAGAATCTCGCCGTTAGGTACCGCCGCGCTGGGTTGGCTGACAGATAGGGGTTGGCACAAGTACGGTCCCGTTAGGTAGAACATCCCTTCTGGACTTAGCATAAGTTTATACACCTATCCCCAGGCGGAGGACAATCGTGGCAGGTTATCTTTAACATGTTATAAATGTTAAGGAACGATAAGCATTTTCATGGGCCAATCTTCGCCCTATTAAGCTATTTGCGGCAGTTATTAGAGTTATTGATTTAGTTCGGCTTGTTGATACCTCTTTTTTGCCATCAAGCTTAGGCTCTGTTCAGCTCCCTGCGGGGTGAACAGATTTTTTTTGGCCAAAATAGTCCAGTTTTGATTTACGCACTTTAACGTTCGTGGAGACTATGCCTTGACTGCAATATTTGAGCCTTCCGCTAAAACTGTGGAAGAGAATCCCTACGGTGACCTGACTCTAAAGCAGGTGATTCAAACTATTCCTAAAGCCTATTTTCAAAAGGACCCCCGCAAAGCCTGGACGGCGGTTGCTCTGAGCGTGGGGGCCGTAATTTTGGGATATGTAGCGATCGCATTTTCGCCCTGGTTCTTGCTGCCCATCGCCTGGTTTGTCACCGGCACCGCCTTAACCGGCTTTTTTGTGGTGGGTCACGACTGCGGCCACCGCTCCTTTGCCAACCGCCGCTGGGTGAATAACTGGCTGGGGCACATCATGTTTTTGCCACTGATCTACCCCTTCCACAGCTGGCGGCTGCTCCACGACATTCACCACCGCCACACCAACGATATGGAGATAGACAACGCCTGGGCACCCTGGAGCCAAGAAGAGTTTGCCGGCGCTGGGTTCTTTTTGCAGGGGGTTTATCGCCATATGCGGCGCTGGCTGTGGTGGCTGGCGTCGGTGGCCCACTGGGGAGCGCTGCACTTTGATCTGCGCAACTTTGAGCCGCGCGATCGCGCCAAGGTCAAGCGTTCCATTGCCGCTGTGGTGATTTTCGCGGCGATCTTTTTCCCCACGCTGCTCTACTTTGCTGGCCCCTGGGGCGTAGTTAAGTACTGGCTGATGCCCTGGCTGGGCTACCACTTTTGGATGAGCACCTTTACCCTGGTGCATCACACTATCCCTGAAATTCAGTTTCGCTACGGCGACAGCTGGAACGAGGTTGAGTCGCAGCTATCGGGCACCCTCCACTGCGACTACCCCAAGTGGATTGAGGTACTGTGTCACGACATCAACGTCCATGTTCCCCACCATGTCTCAGTGGGTATTCCGTCCTACAACCTGCGACCTGCCTACGCGGCACTGAAGGAAAACTGGGCACCGCTGATGAAAGAGACCAAGTTTTCTTTAGACCTGATGCGGACAATCACCGGGCGCTGTCACATCTATCACCCTGAGCGGGCTTACCAAACCTTTCGAGAACTAGATCAAGAGCAGGCCTAGTGCCGTCTTCGGCAGGTAATATCACTGTTTGCACCGGCCCAGCATTCCTGGGCCGGTTTTGTTTTAAGGAGGGACAATTGGTAAACTGCGACACGTTAATTGCCCAGGTGATGCTTGCGATCGCCACAATCATGGGTAGCATTGGGTGTCTTGCCAGCGCTAGACCCCACCCCACTCCTCACACCGCCGCTTTACTACCCTATGGCTTTGCTCTCTCGCCCGCTGAGTACCTTGATCACCACTGCTGCCGTTATGCTGGCGGGGCTAGCTGCGGCCCCCATAGCCCGCGCCCAGCAGTTTGGGCAGCAGCCCATTGACCCTAACCTCACGGTGGCGATCGCCACCCCAGTGCGCGACGGCGCGCTCCACAACCTGATGATTTTGGAGCAAATACCCAATCAGCGGCGGTGCTGGCAAGAGCAGGGGCAGGGCGGCGGGCCAGTGGTGGTTGACCCACTGCTGCTCAATTTTGACTTTACCGGGGCCTGCGATCGCAAGACTGACAGCAACGGCTACTCGGTGCGCATCAACAACCAAGATTTGGGCGTTCACTACCGGCTAGAGATCTCCACCCGGCAGAATGACCTAGTGCTGTTTGCAAGGCCGACGCGCGATCGCAGCGCCCCGCCCATCGAGATTGGCCGCACCAACGGCCGCGCCAATGGCTTTTTGAGAATTCAGCTCCACCCCGGCTGGCAGATGGCCCGTCGCACCTACAACGGGCAGCCCGTCGGCCACATCTACCTCACCCACGATGCCCCGATGGAGGTAGCCCTGGCCTCAGGCTCCACCCCTACCCTGGGGCAAACGCCTACCCCGCCCTCCCCGGCTCGGCCTAGCGCCCCGCCTAGACAACCCACCGCCCAGCTGCCTAGCACCACCATGCCCACCGGCAACTACTTTCGCGTGGTGGTGCCCATTACTGGCGGCGATACCCTACAGCGCGTCCGAGCCGTAGAGCCAGAATCGTTTCGCACTACGGTGAATGGCGAAGCGGTGGTGCAGGTGGGGCTATTTAGCGAGCAGCAGCGGGCCGATGAGGTCTACCGCGCCCTAGTGGCGGCCAGCCTGCCGGCCCAGATCCTCACCGCTGCGGCCCCAGCGGTGGCCTCTACACCGTCCCTGCCGCCGATTCCTCGGGGGGCGACAGTGGTGGTGATTGACCCTGGCCATGGCGGGCGCGACCCCGGAGCCGTGGGCATCGGCGGTATGCAAGAAAAGCAGATCAACACCATTATTTCTAACCGGGTGCAGCAGCAGCTTCAGGCGGCGGGCATTACGGTGCTGATGACCCGCAGCAGCGATGTCTATGTCGATCTCGACGCCCGCGCCCAATATGCCAACCGGGCCGGGGCCGACCTGTTTGTCAGCATCCATGCCAACGCCATCAGCATGAGCCGCCCTGAGGTCAACGGGCTAGAGACCTATTATTTTTCTAGCGGCGAGCGGCTGGCCCGCAGCATTCACGGCGCGGTGCTGCGGAATGTGAATATGCGCGATCGCGGCGTCCGCCAGGCCCGTTTCTACGTGTTGCGCTACACCACCATGCCATCGGTGCTGGTCGAGACCGGCTTTGTCACCGGAGCCGAAGACGCCGCCCGCTTCCGCGACCCCGCCGCCGTCAATCGCATTGCCGACGGCATCGCCCGAGGGATTTTAGACTACCTGGGACGTTAATTGAAGATGGCGCCTGTCGATTTGAGGGAGGTCACTACAAACCTGACACCTACCCGTCTACCTCCCCAATCTCCTCACTCTTCCCCCGCACCGGCGGCAACTTCTCCACTAGGCCCATATCAAAGGCGGTGTCGGGCAGCTCCCCCGCTAGGTATTTACCCGGCTCAAACACACGACCGGGGGTAAAGCACATTTGCCGCAGCTCTACGAGCTCGGTATTCAAAAACATGGTGCGAGATAGACGTCGTTCTAGACCCATAGCTGCCTCCTATTCATCTACTTGCCAGAGTTCACGGTTGTAGTTTTCATCGAGCACGCGCCTAGGCCGCAGAATTAGAATTACTTGGCCTAGGATGGGGGACTCTAGCGCGCTAGGTGACCAGGCGATCGCCAGCTGGTCGCCCTCAGCACTGCCCTCAGCGGTAAGAAAGTAACCGTCGTCGCTCCAGATGCGATCGCCCCGATCAACCACCGCCAGCACCACTTCATCGGCGGCATCGGCGGGGTAGTTGGGTAGCTGGCCAGCCTGGATGAGAATTCCCACCGGGTCTTCGGCCCGAAAGATCACCTGCCAGCCGGGCACCGCAATCCACGCGCTAGCCCCAGTGGCGCTGACCATGCTAAACGGTTCTTCGGCCACCACCACTGGCACCGCTTTCAGGTCGTCAAGGGTCAGCGGCATCTGTCCCACCACGGGGATCATGCGGGGCAGCTCACTCTCGTTCTCAAGACGATACAGGGGCAGGCGGGGGGCGGGGCGATCTTTGACCACCGTAAAGTCGGTCAACAGTTTTTCAATGTGCTGCCGCGCCTCAGCCCCCTCGGCAAAGCGCAGACCCTGGGCAATCAGGCGTGAGCGGTCTTGTAGGTCGTCATTTTGGCGGGCTAAGCTCCAAAAATGGAAGGCGATCGCATCCCCAGGCCCCTCGCCAAACCCGTCTGGCTTTTCCTTTCGGTAGGAATATTCCTTAATTGGCTTCACCAGCTCCCGCACCGCTTCCGAATCTAGCCCGTGTTGCAGGGCAAAGTCGGCGGTGCGGGCGCGATCGGCCTGGGAGAGAATCCGCAATTCATACAGAGAATCGCTCCCCTGCTGGGTAAAGTGAGCCTTGGTCGCCTCCGCTACCCCGACGTTGATCAGCGACTGGTAAACCTGCTCCGCCACCACGATCTGGTTTTGCTGAATGGGCTCAAACCCGGTTTCTTCGAAAATCTGCTGGGGGTTTAGCCCAGCCTTTTGCAGCGCCTGGCAACCCTGGGCCCAGTCGACCCAGGTGCCCTGCTTGCGCCGCAGCTTGAGCACTATGCCCTGCACCGCATCGGCATCAGGGGGAGACGAAGAACCAGGAGAAACCATTGCCATTGCCACGCTAACGCTACCTTCTTCCTGACTCTATCGCGGATGGCAGTGCTTCATCGCGCTCGCGAAACAAAACTGGGGCAAAATTTGGGGTTGACGATAGTACCTCCATTACGCCACTATTGTTGATGCGCTTGGAACAGCAGTGAGCGCAGTCGGGGCTATAGCTCAGTTGGTAGAGCACTTGCATGGCATGCAAGGGGTCAGCGGTTCGAATCCGCTTAGCTCCATAGAAAAGCAAGAGAAAAGAAAAGGGGTCGGTGGAATTTCCACCGACCCCTTATTGCTGGTTCAGAACAGAAGGTCTAGAAGCCTAGAAGTTGTAGCCCAGACCGACAGAGCCATTGACCTTGGTGTTGTCATAGAACGATACGTTGACACCGCCGTTGGCGACGATGCGGTCGGTGATGCGGTAGTCAACCCCACCGGTGAGCATAGGACCGACCGAAGTAGAGCCTTCGGTAGAAACCGAGAGGCCACCGCCCAAGTAGGGCAGCAGACGACCGTTGGCGGTAACGGCGTTGAAGTCGTAGGTAACGGGCAGCAAGAAGACGGTTTCACCATCGTCGCCATTGAAGTCGAGGTCGCTGATGACGCCGGGGCGCACCGAGATGTTATCGGCTACGGTAACCTTGCTGTTGATAGAGAGGCCAATGTCGTCACTGATGCCGACACCGGCGCCGATATAGTTGTAATTGGTGCTGGCGTTTTGGGCATTAGCGGCCATGGGTAGAGCGGCCATAGAAGCGGCGGTGAGACCCAAGGCGATCGCAGCGATAGAACGGGTTTTCATGGTGATTCTCCAAATGCAAACTGTGTGTTGTTGAGAAGCCCACTCAAAACGCTTTTAGGCTATTGCCGTGAGGTCGGGAGAGGGCGGCGGTGAAGCAGATGTCTCGCTTTCGCCATGACACTGTTGTAGCGCTGGGGCCTAGGTAACCCTTGCCATGGCCATGACAGTTTGTGTAGTGGGTGATACTGGTCTAACAGTCACAGAGACGGAGCAAGTTTCTAAAACACCCGGTGCCAAAGGGTTTGCGGTCTTTGGACAGAAGAAACAGGGCGATCGCTAGGCCCCCTCACACCGCAAATAAAGCCGCCATTAGCAGGCAGACACCCCAACTGGCACAGTCAACTGGCATAGCCTTTTCACAAGGCCGCCCATCCAAACCCCTAACCCCGATCTCGAATCAGCCCATTAATCTGGTTAAAGATCTCCTCAAACAGCTGCGGGGGCGCACCGCCCGGAATCAGCAGGTCATTCATGATGAAGGAGGGCGTACCCTGGAGCTGAAGCTGCTGGGCCAGCGCTAGGTCTTGCTGAATGGCCGTTTCGGCCTCGGCGCTAGTGCGATCGCGATTAAACTGCTCCAGATCGAGCTGCATGGCCTCAGCCAGCTCTAGGTACAGGTCTTCACCCAGGCGGTTTTGGTTCACAAACAGGCCATCGTGGTACAGCCAAAACTGCCCCTGCTGCTGCGCCGCCCAGGCGGCCTTGGCCGAGGGCATCGCCTCAGGGTGAATCTGCGTCAGCGGCAAATGCTTATAGACGTAGAGAATGTCGGATTCGTGATTGCCCACAAAATCTTGCATGTAGCCCGCTGCCACCGTGCAGTAGGGACACTGAAAGTCAGAAAATTTAAACAGCACAATCGGCGCATTAGGATTGCCCTTAGTAGCCGAGGTGCCAATCAGGCTGGCCCGGTTCATCGAGCTAAACACCTGGCTAACCACCACCTGGCGATCTGCTTGGCTGGCTGGGGCCGTTGCCTGGTTGCGCCGGGGCAGCAGCAGCATTAAAGGCACCAGCATACCCACCCCCAGAGCCGCGATCGTGCCCCAGAGCATGAGCTTAGAGCCTTGCAGCCATCCCCAAATTTTATTCATGATTAGTTCAGTCCCTGGGCGATCGCTACCCCCCATCATGCCGTTCTAGGGGCCACCCAGACAGGTATGTGGGCCGGGGGCCAACCTACCGCTGTCCGCGAGGCTGGCAGGGAAGAGCGTCCTTGGGGCAAGGGGTGCCCCGATGGGCCAGCTGACACGATATGTCTCGCAGGCGGCGCTTGGCCCGCGAGGCCCGCTGGCGCAGGGCGGTTTCGTTGGCCACCAGCTGCCCCTCAGCGGCTAGCCATTGGCTAATCTGGCTCCACGACCAGTTTTGTACCGTGCGCAGATAGAGCAGGCAGATACCCTCAGGGTCTTCCTGGTGCAGCATAGCCATGGCTTCGTACAGCAGATCTAGCTCTTCGATCAGCACCAGCTGCTGCATTAGGTTAAGTCGATTGTCAGGCAACACTGCCTCCATCACCTGGGGGTCGGTGGCGCTACTGCGGTGCTTGCGCTTGCGCTCATAGATCACGTGAAACGCCGTTGATCTAAGCCAGGCGTAGGGGTTGCGAATCACCTCCCCGGTCTGGAGCTTTTTCTTGCCCCGCAGGTAGGCCTCGTGGAGAATTTCGTGGGCTTCGTACTGATCGGCGAGGTGATACTGCCTAAGGGTTCTTTGAATAGCACTGAGAATTGGGGCAGCATGGGGGTTATCTTTGCCAAGAATTTCACTCAGCACGTGATCGAACACATCTTGGGTAGGAGCGTCGGCGGGTGGGCAGAACTCGTTTAAACCACTGGTGTCGTCTGATTGGCGCATAGTCCCTTTAGCAAATAGCGGCAACATCTCTCACCAATTAGTGATATAAGCTGCTCCAATGTGACAGATAAAGTTCCGGAAACTCGCGCCCAAACAACGCTTGAAGAAATATTGCGCAACCCTGTCACAACCTCAGCCCCCAAGTCACCAATACAACAGTGCGACAGTTACCAGACTCCAGTGGCTCAGGGTTAGCAATTCTCTCCCTGGCCTGTTTCTCTGGTAAATTGTCTAATTTTTTCGACAGAGACACGCGAGGAGTAATGAACACAGAACCCATCACCGCGCCCCTGGATGCCCCACTGACAAACCCAGGTGCAATCCTCATCTCCGACCTGCTCACCGCCAGGGGAGAAGCCCCCGCTGACGGCCTCATGCAGGCGCTCAAACAACATCGCACTACGCTGATTGACTACTGCACCCTAGCCCTACAGCCCAGCCTATCTACCACCGATGAAAACCGTCTGGGTGAAATTTTAGCCCAGGCCGTTAATGACCCCCTGCTCAGCTTTTGGGTCGAAGAAGCCGACTGCTGGGTCGGCGAGCAGCTAGACCTGCTGTCTGAAGATGCCCTCAAACAGCAGCAGAACAAACTTAAGCGCATGATTGGGCAAACCTGGGTTGACACCCTCTGGAATGACTTGCAGCACCGCACTAAGGCGCTCCAGGCTTACCTCAAGCGGGTGGGGGTCTACAGCGGTGCCATTGACGGCGTGATGGGGCCGAGCACCCAGCATGCGATGGAATCCCTCAAGACCACTTATCCTGACGAGCTTCCCCTGGGATACCTATAGGAAAATAGGACAACTCGCATGATTGGGCAACCGCTGGGGTCGAAGTCAAAGCCTATGCCCTGAGATAGAGGTGGCTAGCGGAGTTTCTATGCAACCTATAGAAGAGCTGCTGGCAGACCCTCTTGGCCTCCTCAGTTACTATTTCTAGTGAGCGCCGCGACCGTAGTTTTGAACCACAATGCCTCCGGATCTTTCCCATGACTCCTTCGCCATCTTGGCTGTAGACGATTCTCCCGACAATTTGTTTTTGATTGAGTCGATTTTGGATGACCCCAACTATCACATAACCTGTGTGGAGAATGGTCAGGCAGCGCTCGACGCCGTGCAGCAGGCTCCGCCTGACGTGATTTTGCTCGACGTTATGATGCCGGGGATGGATGGCTATGCGGTGACCCAAAAGGTTCGCAGCGACCCTACCCTGCCCTACATTCCAATTTTGCTGATTACCGCCCACGATCAGTCGAGTCTGGTGCAGGGGCTAGATGCCGGGGCCGATGACTTTATTCGCAAGCCGGTAGATGTCAATGAGCTGCGGGCCAGGGTGCGATCGCTGCTGCGGCTCAAGCGCAGTATGGATGCTCAAAACGCCATGCTGCGCCAGCGCGATGACTTTGTAGCCCGTCTCACCCACGACCTGCGCACCCCCCTGGTAGCCGCCAACCGTATGCTCGACCTGTGTCAGGGCGACGCCTTTGGCACCGTGCCCAATGACGCTAAGCAGGCGATCGCCACCACCATTCAGAGCAATCGACACCTGCTCAGCATGGTGAATACACTGCTCGAAGTCTACCGCCACGAGGCCGGCCATAAGGCCCTAACTCTATCGCCGGTTGATCTGTTTAAGCTGGCCGAAACCGTAGTTATGGAGCTGGCCCCTATCTCCTCTGAGAAAAACCTCACCTGCCTACTCTGTCGGGTCGATCACGTCGATAGCCTGCTCCCCTCTGCCCACCGCCCATCGACCAAAAACGGAGCGTTGAAACCGACAGAATTTGACGATACAGCTCTAGAACCGAGTGCCTCTGGTGCCCTCGCCTTACCGGACGATATCTTTACTGTGCCGGGTGACCACCTAGAACTGCGGCGAGTGGTGACTAACCTGGTGGGAAACGCCATTAAGTTTACCGACACCGGCGGCATTACGGTCACCGTGGGCATTTCGCCCCACCTACCGCCCGATATCGAGGTGACTAGCACCCATCGTTCTTCCCATCCCTGGGTTTGGGTATCCGTAGTCGACACCGGCATTGGCATTCCCGAAGCCGAGCAGGGCGACGTATTTGAATGGTTTCGCCAGGGCAACCAAGCGAGGGCAGGCCATGGCCTAGGTCTGCACCTTTCTCAGCGCATTGCCCAGATGCACGGCGGCACCATTGCTGTGACCTCTGAGCTGGGTCAGGGGAGCTGCTTTACCCTTTACCTACCAGCGTCAGAATAATCGGGCCAAGTGCCAGCCTTCAGGTCAGGTCAGTGGCCTGTCCACCAAGCTGCAACCCGCAAACCGTAAACCGTAAGCCCTGAACCTCACCCGTCGCCCAGCCCTGGTTTAGTAAGATAGGAAAGCACCGTCACCTCTCCAGAGCATCACTATGCGCATTGGTCTACCCAAGGAAATCAAAGATCAGGAATTTCGCGTCGGCCTGACCCCGGCGGCGGTGCAGAGCCTGAGCCAGCAGGGCCACCAGGTGATGGTGCAAGCCGGAGCTGGGGCCGGTTCGGGCTTTGAAGACAGTGACTACCAGGCCGCTGGGGCTAAAATTGTTGCCGATGCAGCTACGTCCTGGGGCCAAGAGCTGGTGGTCAAGGTCAAAGAACCGCAGCCCTCGGAGTATGAATTCTTTCGCCCCAATTTAGTTTTATTTACCTACCTGCACCTGGCCGCCGAGCGCAAGCTGACCGAAGCTCTGATAGAAAGCAAGATTGAGGCGATCGCCTACGAAACCGTGGTCGCCGCCGACGGCAGACTGCCCCTACTCACCCCCATGAGCATCATTGCCGGCCGCCTCTCGGTGCAGTTTGGTGCCCGCTATCTGGAGCGGCAGCAGGGCGGGCGGGGGGTCTTGCTGGGCGGCATCCCTGGGGTCGCCCCCGGCACCGTGGTGATTTTGGGCGGCGGTATAGTCGGCACCGAAGCCGCCAAGATGGCCGTGGGTCTGGGGGCCAGAGTGCAAATTATCGACCTCAACCTAGACCGGCTGGCCTACCTCGAAACCCTATTTGGCTCTCGGGTAGAACTGCTCTACAGCAGTCCCGCCCAGATTGCCGCCTCGGTACCCCAGGCCGACCTGCTGATTGGCGCGGTGCTGGTGCCCGGTCGCAAAGCCCCCACCCTGGTTTCTAAAGCCTTAGTCGCCACCATGCGCCCTGGCTCGGTGATTATCGACGTGGCTGTAGATCAGGGCGGCTGCATCGAAACCCTGCGCCCCACCTCCCACAGCCAGCCCACCTACGTCGAGCAGGGCATAGTTCACTTTGGGGTGCCCAACATGCCCGGTGCCGTACCCTGGACGGCTACCCAAGCCCTCAACAACGCCACCCTGCCCTATGTGCTCAAGCTAGCCCGGCAGGGTATGGATGCCCTAGCCACCGACAGCGGGCTCAAGGGCGGGCTAAATGTCTCCTCCGGTAGGCTCGTTCACCCGGCGGTGCAAGATGCCTTCCCCGATCTAGCGACTCAGCCAGCAGAGAAAGTCGCAGCGGTCTAGCTCTTCAGCGGGGGGGATAGGGTTCAAGGTAACGGTACAAGGTTCACGGCTTGCCTCGAGCCTTGTACCGTATACCCTGTACCGTAGACCGTTTCCCCTTTAACTCACCAGTCTGCTAGTTCACCATGATTAGTTCACCACTGCGCTGCCGTGGGCGCGAGGATCGTCGTTCACCGTGCCCTGACGGGAGAGAAAATCGCCCTCAATCTCGGAGGCGCGGCCAAAGGTCTGCTGGTGGGGCAGGGGAGTCTGGGCAATGAGCGCGTCTAGGTTTTCGCTGAGAATCTGCCGGGGCTGTTCGCCAATGGCGGTGGCAATGGGGTTGGCGGCTGCCCCCAGGTAAACAAAGAGAGGAATGCCTTCGACCCGATAGGCCAGCATTTCGGGCAGCCATTTATTGTTGTCGATGTTGAGCATGACAAAGTTGACGCGATCACCGTAGCTCTGCCGCAGATCGGCCATATCCCCCGCCATGGCCTGGCAGGTGGTACACCAGTTGGCGTAAAACTCTAGTAGGGTGGGTTTGCCGTTGGTCTGGGCCACCTCGTAGGGCACCGCGCTAGCCGCCAGCTCCGTTAAAGACGGGGTGCTCGCCTGGGTGCGTAGGCCCAAAAACATCGCCGCCGCCAGCGCTACAGCAGCGATCGCCACCACCAGGTTACGGGCACGATTGGGCAACAGATCTGAGGTTGCGGGTAGGTTATCTGACATAGGGTAACGACTCCCCAGTAGGGGGCATAGCGGCAAGACAGAATAGGGCGGCCCAGTCTCCGGTTAGGATAGGAGCAAGCCGCTAACTTCAGTGTAAAAGAATCAAGCCGGTAAACGAATCGGGTAAACAGATCGGGGCATCAGGTCGGCCATGAAAAAACGGGTCAAGCTAATTTTCCCTAAGCGGTCGGTGCACATGCCGATTACCTATCGGCTGGCGAAAGACTTTAATATTGCCGCCAACATCATTCGTGCCCAGGTGGCCCCCAACCAGGTGGGCACGCTGGTGGTCGAGCTGTCGGGCGATATCGATCAGCTCAACGACGCCGTCGACTGGCTCGAGGTGCAGGGCATTGAGGTATCTGGGGCCAGCGGCGAAATCGTCGTCGATGAAGACCTCTGCGTCCACTGCGGGCTCTGTACCGGGGTATGCCCCACCCGCGCCCTCACCCTCGATGGTGAAACCCACCGGCTGACCTTCTCGCGATCGCGCTGCATTGTCTGTGAGCAGTGCGTGCCTACCTGCCCAGTGCAGGCCATCTCCACCAACCTGTAGTCGCTTACATACCGCCACCGCCGAGGCGCGATCGCCATGAGACCAGATCGGTCACTGTCCACCCTGTTTCGAGGTCACGGGCTCTCCTGGACACTGCTGGTCATGGCCTACGCCACCTTCGGCGGTTTCTTGCGCTACCGTGAAGCCTCTCAGATCACCTGGGGAGTCACGGTAGCGCTGGCGATCACCGGGGCCTGGCTGATTACCCTGGGCTGGCCACAGGCCAGGCGAGTCCTGCTTTGGGGCTTTCAGTCGGACATCGGGTACTTTGCTATGGCCCTTTCCGCCGCGTCCCTGGCCGTGCTGGTGGTCACCCAGTTTCAGATGTTTACCTACTTCGCCATGCTGGTTGCGGTGTCGCTGCTGGCCCGAGTCGACAACCTAATTTCAGGCTCTAGAGATACGAGCGCCTTTCTCTGGCTGTCGGTGCTAGCGCTGCTAGGGCTAGCCATTAGCTGGCTACCAACGCTGTTGAGCGGCATAGCGGCCTGAGATTATTCCAGTTTCTAAGACAGCGCAGAAATATAGCGGTGACTATAACGCTCGTTCAGGGGTAGCGGCTCACCCTATCTTTATCCCCGAGGCTGATGCTGGGCTAGGACAACAGGGAAGACTATAGGGCGTTGGCACATTCATGACTTAAAGCGGATGAGCTTTCCCTGTAGCAACGATGCCCTAGACCCCTTGACGTTGGGATCCTTTACCCACGAAACCGCTGTTAAAGCCTACCTGATTGAGCTGTCTACCTTTCAGCAGCAGCCCCTATTGGGCAGCTATGACCAGGGCAAGTTCTATCTCAACAACTGTGGCCTGATCGTCGCTGACGAGTGGGTGCGCTCGGCCACCAAGCGCAGCGGCATTGACCTTGACCTGTGGAGCATCACCCCCACCAGCCTTCAGAGCATTGTGTTTCTCCAGGTGACAACCCCCTTTACCAGCCAAACCCCAGGCCCTTTAGAAAGCCAAAAACCCTGGCTGCTCTCATCGTTTGTTACTAGCTTTAAAGCAGCTGCGGCTAAGCGCATTAATCTATGCCGCAATCAGCTCGGTCAGTCGGTGTGGCAAAGCAGCTACAACGAACTGCTGATCGGCGACCCTAGGCGGTTGAGCACCATTCGCAACCAGCTGCAAGAAATCAGCGAATCACCTAGCCTGCCAGCTTAGCCTTAACTAAGGCCTGCACCTTGCCCCCGTCGGCGCGCCCCTTGAGCTGCTGCATAGCCGGCCCCATCACCTTACCCATATCCTTGGCTGATGAGGCTCCGGTTTGGGCGATTAGCCCGTCAATCACCGCCTCCACCTCGGCATCGCTGAGCGGCTGGGGGAGATATTCTTCAAGAATGCTCAATTCTTGAGCCTCTTGGGCTGCCAGATCATCGCGGCCCACCTGTTGGTACTGCTCAATCGAGTCTTTGCGCTGCTTCGCCAGCTGGGTGAGTACCTCTAGCTCTTGATCGGGGGTGAGGGCCTCTTGCCCACTGGGGCGCACCAGCGACTCCCGTTCGAGAATGACTTTTTTAACGCTGCGCACCGTCTCTAGACGCACCTTATCTTTGGCTTTCATGGCGGTCTTGATGTCGTCGCTGATGCGATCTTTCAGGCTCATGGGAAAACGTCCTTGCGCGCGGCTCAGTAGCGTATTGGGAGATACGCTTCTACTTTAAACTCTACCGCATCTCCCTCATGCCTCCATTTCGTGGGCACTTAGCTGCTGAGCAAGGAAGGTGATTAAGTCGGCGAAGGTGAAAAGCTGGGTTTCATCAAAGGTTTCGCTAATGTCGAGGCCAAAGGTTTCGTAAAAGTCTTCGCACAGGGTAATGCTCCAGTCAAACCAGCACACCGCCGGAAAGGCGAGGTCGTCGACCAGGTGATCGGCGGGCTGCACCCGACCGATCTCCAGGCCAGAGTAGGCCTGGAGCTGCTGGTAAGCAAAGTCGATTAGGGGTTTGGGCAAGGCGCGAGGCAGGGCGGGCGGGGTCCAATAGCGAATGAACCACTGCTCGCAGGTGAGGCAGGGGCGCGATCGCAGCCATTGGTTGACCCGGTGTCGGGCCACCATGTCGGGGCTGAGGGCCATGTAAGTGGTGAGGCTGTTGACAAAGTTTTTCAACGGTTGTCACATCGCTTTTTTAGAACGTCGAGCCTTTTGGCTAAACCTTTGGGGCTTGGATAGAGTGTGCCCAGGGTAACGCCCTAAGTCATGGTTTGGGGATGGAATATAGCTTTGACCCACTAATTTTGACCCACTAGCTGAGCGGTGGGGTGCTGGGGCTGAGGCCACAGAGCTGAGCCAGGGTAGCTCTAAAGCTGGGATATGACACGGCAGCGGCCTCAGCTCGTTGCACGGTCATCACCCCTTGGGTTCTGAGGGCGGCGATCGCCATGGCCATGGCGATGCGATGATCGGTGTAGCTGTCGACGACGGTACCTGTGAGGGGGCTGCCGCCGTGAATCGTCAGCCCGTCAGGCTGTTCTTCGACTCGGGCACCTAGGCTAGCGAGCTGGCTGGCCATGACGCTGAGGCGATCGCATTCCTTTACCCGCAGTTCTTCGGCGTCGGTGATCACGGTGGTGCCCTCGGCAAACAGCGCCGCCACCGCCAAAACCGGAATCTCGTCGATCATGCGGGGAATTAGGTCGCCGCTGAATTGGGCGGCCTTGAGTCGGCTGTGGCGAACCCGCAGGTCGGCTACTGGCTCCCCGGTGACTTCACGGCGATTCTCTAGGGTAATGTCGGCCTCCATGGCCTCAAGCGCATCGAGGATGCCGGTGCGGGTGGGGTTGATGCCGACATTTTCAACTACCAGGTCAGAGCCGGGGGTGATCGCCCCCGCCACCAGCCAAAAGGCAGCGGAGCTGATGTCGCCAGGCACCACCACGGTCTGTCCGGTGAGTGTGGCGGGGCCGCGCAGGGTGACGCTACAGGTGTCGGGGTCGACGACAATATCTGCGCCAAAGGCCCGCAGCATGCGCTCGCTGTGGTCGCGAGACAGGCTGGGTTCGGTGACGGTGGTTTTGCCCTCGGTCATCAACCCGGCCAGCAAAATGCACGACTTGATCTGGGCTGAGGCCACGGGGGAGTGATAGTGAATCGGTTTGAGAACCTGTCCCCGCACGGCCAAGGGGGCGAGGCGATTGTTTTGTCGGCCCCAGATCGCTGCACCCATCTGGGTGAGGGGTTTAATCACGCGGTCCATGGGGCGCGATCGCAGGGAGCCATCCCCCGTGACCGCAAAGTAGCGATCAGGGTGCGACGCCAGCAGCCCCAGCATCAGCCGCAGCGTAGTGCCCGAGTTGCCCGCGTTGAGCACGTCCGCAGGTTCCTGCAAATTTCCCAAGCCCACCCCCTGCACCGTCACCCACTCGTCTTCGAGAGATGACATCGTGACGCCCATGGCCTGAAAGCAGGCGGCGGTGCTGCGCGGGTCTTCCCCCAGCAGCAGGCCCTGAATGCGGGTTTCGCCCTGGGCGATCGCCCCCAGCATCAGCGATCGGTGGGAGATCGACTTGTCGCCCGGCACTCGAACGCGCCCCTGGAGGGCAACCGCGTCAGTCGGGAACTCTAGGGTGAGGGTCTGGTGCGGGGCAGCGTCGGTCAGCTCAATGCGGGCGGTCATGGCAGCAGTAATAAAAGCCGTTGCTGATCGTACCCCATTAGCCCCATTGGTTAGTTTTCCCGCAGGCTTTTTGAGGCGATAGGATGAGGCAGTTGTGAATAGGCAGAATCTATGTCAAGTCACAGGTTTAATTGGATGTTTGGTTTGTTGTGGTGCCTAGTGAGCATAATCGCCATCCTTGTCGGTGGGTTTGTAGCGCTAAACATTAGCTGGATTGCTGCTGGTCAACTGGGCGTAGCGATCGAAGGCACCAACGAGGGCGCAGTAGGTTCTGTTGCCTTCTCATCTCTGATGTCGCTGCTGCTCACACCAGCAATTGGGGCTGCTCAGGGCTGGCTGCTAAAGCACTACTTGCCAATCGCCCACTGGTTGGGCGCTACGTTGGCAGGTGGAGCAATTGGGGCTGCTATTACTATCGGAGTCGGATTATCGGGTGGTGACAGCCTAGACGTCGCATCAGCCGCAACTTGGGCAGGAACCGCGATTGCCCAGTGGTTTCTACTGCGGCGATTTTCATCCAGGTCGATTGTTTGGCTAATTGCCGGAATAGTACAAATCCCGCTCGTTTTTAACCAGCCCAACCTGGTGATTCTTAACCCGCCGATTATCATATTTTTCTACAGTACCGTGACTGCAATTCTGATTGCCTGGATCCTGCGCGACAATAGCCAGAGGCTGGCGCAACGGTGGGCAAGTTGACGCCGTGAAGTACTAGTGAAGCTAGAAAGGCGTTGACAAATGGTATCGAAGCATTGCAAATCAACTCTGGAGGCTGGGGAGTAGTAGCCTGAGCATGGGCAATACTGCGAGCGATAATGGCACCTGCCTTTTGCAGTTTGTCTTGGGTTAGCGGAGTAATACCTGGGTTTTGCTTCAAAGATACTTACGATGCCACCATGGAGGTTTTTGGGCGGGCAAAGATCATGCGGCCAGCGGAGGTTTGCAGAGATCCTGTCACTACCACTTCTAGCTCTTCGCCGATGTAGCCGCGGCCTTCTTCGACCACCACCATGGTGCCGTCGTTAAGATAGCCCACCCCCTGAGACGGCTCTTTGCCCTCCTTGAGAATCTTTAGATCAATGTCGTCGCCGGGCAGGTAGGCAGGGCGAATCGCCTGGGCCAGGTCGTTGATGTTGAGCACTTCGACGTCTTGGAAGCTGGCGACTTTGTTGAGGTTGTAGTCGTTGGTGAGCAGCATGGCGTTGAGCTCTTGGGCCAGCTTCACCAGCTTGGCGTCGACGGTGGGAATGTCGTCAAAATCGACGGAGTTGATCAGCAGGCGGTTAGGGTATGACTCGCGAATGCGGTTGAGCACATCGAGGCCGCGTCGACCGCGATCGCGCTTTTGGTCGTTGCTGGCGTCAGCCACCTGCTGTAGCTCTTGCAGCACAAACTGGGGCACCAGCAGCTGCCCCTCTAAAAAGCCCGTCTCCATCAGCCCCTCAATGCGGCCATCAATAATGCAGCTGGTGTCGAGCACCTTGGTTTTGCTGGGTTTAAGGGTGCCCTCAGACACCAGGGTCGACTCCAGCGTGCTGGGGCTGATCAATCGCAGCAGCGATCGCCCATGGGTGTCAGCCAGGTTCATGCCCGAGACGGCAAATAGCACGCTGCCCAGCACTGCCGTCATCGGCTTGATAAAGCCAAACTCCGCCGGAATCGGCAGCAAAAACAGCGGGGCCAGCATCAGGTTGGCAATTAGCAAACCCAGCACTAGACCCACAGCTCGGGTAAGAATGCGATCGGGGGGAAGTTCTTTAATTTGGCGCTCTAGGCGGCGGTAGCTGGTCTGCATGACCAGGCCCAGGCCGGTACCCATAAGCCCGCCAAACACAGCGGTCACCGCGCCCAGGGCCTCAATATTGGTCACCTGCTGCAAAATCGGCTGGGGCAACAGCTCAATACCGTAGAACCCAATGCCCGCCCCGGCTAGGATAAATGAAAATACGATCAGTGCATCTAGCATGGTGGTATGCGGTGGGGGCCTTGATTTTGCGGCGGTTGAAGGCTAAATGCCTATCTCTCTCAGTGTACTCTTCTAGTTCCAAAGCGCCAGAATAGACACAAACAGCCGAGTTGGCAAAAGTATACCGTTAATCCCTATATCCCTAGCCGCCCCATCGGCTCTGCAATAATGGTGGGGTTACTGCACTTGCTTTCTCCATGTCTTTGCCCTTTTTGCGATCGGCGGTGGTGGGGCTGACGGCCTACACGCCTCACGTTGAGTCTCCGGAAAATCCAGCTCCCGATGTTCTCGACATTCTCGACACCAACGAGTGCCCCTACGACCTGCCAGCAGCGCTGAAGGAAAAGCTGGCCTGGCAGCTGCACCACGACATCGCTGCCAACCGCTACCCCGACGGCGGCCATGGGGCGCTGAAGAGCGCGATTGCCCAGTACGTCACCGAATCTCTTACCACATCCGCCAATGGAGCCACCTTCAACGCCGACCACATTTCCGTGGGCAATGGCTCTGACGAACTGATTCGCTCGCTGCTGATCGCCACCTGCGTGGGCGGCGAAGGTTCGGTGCTCGTCGCCAATCCCACCTTCTCGATGTACGGCATTCTGGCCCGCACCCTGGGGGTGCCGGTAGTGACAGTGGGGCGGAGCGAGGAAACTTTTGAGGTCGATCTGGCGGCGGCTCAGCAGGCGATCGCTCAGCCACCGGGAGCACCCGTGCGAGTGGTGTTCATGGTGCACCCCAACTCGCCCACCGCCAACGCCCTGACCGCCGCCGAGTTGGCCTGGCTAGAGTCTCTGCCCCCTGAGATTCTCGTGGTGGTAGACGAAGCCTATTTCGAATTTAGCCAGCAGACCACTGTGGCGGCGGTGCTGACTCGCCCCAACTGGGTGGTAATGCGAACGTTCTCGAAGGCCTTTCGCCTGGCGGCCTACCGGGTGGGTTACACCGTGGCCAATCCAGAAATGACCCAGGCTCTCGAAAAAGTGCGCCTGCCCTACAACCTGCCCAGCCTCACCCAGGCAGCCGCTCAGCTGGCCCTGGCCCACCGGTCAGAACTGCTGGCGATAGTGCCCGAGATGCAGCAGCAACGGCGAGAATTGGCGGCGGCGATCGCCCAGCACACACCCCTACACCTCTGGCCTAGCGACGCCAACTTTCTCTACGGACGGCCCTCGGTACCATCGGGGCAGTCTGTCAATTCAGAGCTAGAGCGCTGGTTTAATGGGCTGCGTCGCCAGGGCACCCTGGTGCGCCACACGGGAGGCGGGTTGCGAGTTACGATCGGCACCCCGGCAGAAAATCAGCGCACCCTGGCTAACATGCAGCAGCTCTAAACCTCTCAGTAGGGGCATGGCATGCCATGCCCCTACACCAGGGCGCGGGCGCGGCGGACAGTGTAGGGCAGCACCCCCACCAGCAGGGCAAAGGCCTCGTCGGGCACCTTGTCGACAATGTTCTGGTCAAAGTAGCTCTTAAACTGCTCCAAAATTAGCTGGGCCCGATCAAGTGGCACCGGCTTGTCGGTGAAGTTTTGGGTGAGCCGCACCCACTGCAAGCGAATCTTGAGTGCCTTTTGCTGAGCCTCAGCTGAGTCGGGGGCGATCAGCGACAGGCTGCCCAGGGGAATTACCGCGCGGCAGTCGGCATCGAGGCCACCACCCACGGCGGCACCGGGGCCAGCAAACTCGGTGTAAAACTCTTTGTGAATAATCAGTCCATTGCGGCGGCGGCTGTTGACCACCCAGAGATCGCCGCCACGAATCTTCGCCAGAATGTCGTCATCTTCTGACATTAACAAGCTGGACTCAAAAAAGGGATTTGAGAGTGGGGTCACAGCATAGGGACGGATAGTTTGAGCGGACGCAAGAATGCCGCAGGCGTGCAGGGAATTCCCTTGACCTAATCCTGAGGTATTTTGCTCAAAGTTGGAGATCATCTCCGCCCCATCATAGTGAAAACAACTCGGTTGGCTGCGGCCTGATAACTGCGACCTGAGCCAGCATGCTGGGCTACAACCACCACAATACCCAGGTCTTCATTTTAGGGTAAACATCGGAGCGCCCTCCTCAGAAGTATTTAGCTGGGCTGAAGTAGGGGTGAATTTCTCCCCTGGGAATTTGATGTTTGTGTAAAGTCACCTATCTACGGTGAATCTACCGCGAGCCTGCTCTGGGTGAGGTGGGGGAAGCAAGCACCTTACGCAGCAGCAGCCGACGAGCCTGTAGCCCCAGCCAAGAGGCAGGGGAATCTTCGGCCTGCACCAGGGAAAAGCCAGCATTGCAGTAGAGCCCCCTGGCGGCCAGGTTATCTTCCATGACGTGGAGGCGCAGCTCGCCCAGCTGCCATCGCTGGGCCACCTGCTCGCAGGATTGCAGCAGCGTTGTCGCAATGCCCTGTCGCCTAAAGCCCTGAGACACCGCCAGGTTGGAGATGTAGAGATGGCGATCGCCCTGCCAGGGCCAGGGCTGACGCAGCGAGGCTTCCACCGTGCCGGCGATTGCCGCTTCACAGACATCAATTGCTCCATCTGATGGTACAGACACCGCTGCCAAGCAGGCATAGCGGGGCGATTGAGCCTTGAGGCGCTGCTTAAGATCTTCTTGAATGCCCAGCCGAATGAAGGGATAGACCCACTGCCGCCAACCCTCGCAGTCGTAAAAGCTAGCGGTCAGCACATCGGTCAATCGCTCAAGATCGCGCAGACTGGCCGGGCGAATTAGCGTTTGAGGAACTGCCGAGGCCGGCAGGGGGGGAATATTTTTGTCGGCCTGTACCATGAACCTCTGCGGCAAACACCACTAGCGCCTAGCCATAGCGTCAATATACCCTTCCCGTCCCTCCTAGACCCGTCCAACGGGTACGATCTAAGGAATGATTTTTCGTCGCTGCCGATTTTTTCTCTCGCGGTCAATCTCTCGTGGTCAATCTGTAGATTGGTATCGGCGCTGATGCCTTGTAATGATTTGCCCAGGCGAAGGCCCCGCTAGCTATGGCTAACTCCTCATTTCTCACCACCGTTAGCCGCCACCGCGACCCGAGACTGCTGTGGCCCGTGGCCGCTGTGGCCTCGGTGCTGACCCACGGCCTAGCCCTGGGGCTAATTCGCACCCTAGCCATTCAAACCCCGACCCTGCCCGAGGGGGCAATGGCCCCGCTGCCGATTCAGCTGGTGACCCTGCCCCCCGAGCAGGCCGGCCCCGGCCAGCCGACGGCAGACACCGGGGCCGAGCCTGCCGCCGCCATCCCGACAGCCGGTGCTGAGGCCCCTACGCCTACGGCAGCCCAGACTACGCCTCTCGATACTGCGCCCCCAAGGGTAGACCCGGCCCCAGTGCGCCCCCCGGTGGAGACAGCTACCAATCCGTCGGCTGACCTAGCAGCCCCTCCGGTCGATAGTCCGCCCGTAGCCCCTGCGCCCCGGCCCCTCCCCGCCCCAGTTGCTCCACCCGCTGCCGTTAGCCCTGCGCCGCCCCGCCCTGCCCCAGCCCAGCCAATTGTGCCCGCGCCCGAGGTCAGCAGGCCCCCTAGGGTAGAAGCGCTGCCCAGGGTAGAAACTCCGCCCCAGAGTGGTCAACCGCCAGCGGCTGCCGAGATACCGCCTAGCGCCGGGGCACCGGCTCCAGGGGGCGGCGCGGGTCAGGGCGGGCAGGTGGTGCCGGTGGGCCTGCGCCTCGACCCCAGCGGCAGAGATATTCCTGACACAGCGCCCCAGCTGGTGGGCAGCGCTGCCATTGACATGCAGCCCCTGGCCTCAAGCTGCGGATTTGCTAATCTAGATGCCCTGTTGGCTGGCATGGCGACCGTCTCAGTGCAAATGCAGGTGCGAGTTGAAACCAGCGGCGAAATTTCCGACGCCAGGCTGTTGCAGAGTACCGGCAGCCGCGCGGTGGATGATTTAGTCAGCTGCGTGGTCAGGCAGCGACTGCGGCTGCAACCGGCCAGCTCGGCTGGGGTACCCCAGCTCACCGATGCCTACATCTTGGATGCTCGTATTCAGTTTTTCTAGATCACCTTTGACCTTGAAGGTGTGGAGTGGTGTTGAACTGCTTGATGCGCCAGAGTTCGGTGTTGAGGCGGTTGGGGCCAGTTTGGGGCCAGCGATCGCAATCAATCCAAAACTCGAAGCAGGCGGTGTTGGCCATAGGCATACCCCAGGCGCGATCGCAGCCCAGCAGCCGGGCAATGATCTGCTGCAAAATCCACTGATGACTGATGACGAGAATGCGATCGCCGTTGCGGTGCTGATCAATCAGGTGATCGACCACCCGCTGCGCCCTTGCCTGACCCGCTTCGAGGGTTTCGGCCTGGGGGATGGGTAGCCAGTCGAGGCTGGTTTCGAGCTGGCGGCAGAGGTCGGGGTGGCGCTGGCGAGCCTCTGCCCAGGTCAGGCCAGTGAAAATGCCGGAGTCATATTCTTTCAGGTCATCGCGCAGATCGATAGCGATCGCCTGGCCTGGAACGAAAGTGACCTGGCGGGCAAGTTCTTCGGCCCCGGCCAGGTTCGGCAACGCTGCCGAAGACTCGGTATCCCCTGGCCTAGCGTCTTTAAACCCACTGAGCAGCCAGGCCAGCGTCGCGGTGGCTCGCGCTAGGGGGCTGCAATAGAGGTGGGTGGGGTGCCAGTTGAACTTGGCGAGGTGCTGGCCCAGGTGCCGCGACTGCTGCTCACCAAGGGGGGTCAGCCCCGTAGAACTCGTCCCTTCCATGCGGCCCTCGGTGTTGCCCACAGATTGGCTGTGGCGCACTAGCAGCAGCTTAAGAACGGTCATTGGCTCAGATTCAACAGTAAGCTATCTCTAGATTTTAGGTCGCTCGGGCCATGCTGCTCTGGGGGCAGATGAAAGGGTTCCGCCCGATTGGGCTGGGAGGGTTGTACCGGAGGGGTTGCACCGGAAGGGCTGCATCGCTGTTGTTTCTCAGCATTTTTATGGTCGGCAAGCTGGTTAAAAACATGGTCAGTCAGGCGCAGTCGGGGCTACTGCGAGCTAAAGCGGCCTCTAAGCGCTCCGAGGAAGGGCTTTGCTCCCTGCCTTCGGTGTGGGAGGTGGAGGTAGGCCAGCGACTGCGCGCATTACCTTACCCAGACTCTTACCTCACCGCCGTGGCGGATCAGACTGCCGAAGCGATCGCCGCCTGGCAACGCGACCTCGACGCCCCCAATAACTTAGTGCTGCTGGGCAGCCCCGTAGACAATACCGCCGCTGTGCTAGAGGCGGCGCTGACCGCCGACTATGCCCCAGAGCTGACGGCCAGCCTAGATATTTTGCGACCTCTGCCCTGGAAGATGCGCCCGGCGGACCCTCTCTTGATCGAGGCCCAGCTGACTGAGGCTCTGGCCCGGCTCCAAGAGACGGAGCCAGTAGACGTCCCAGATAATCCCGACAACTCAGACAACCCAGACGACCTGGCTCGCCGCCAGCGGGTAATTGTGCTGCCGCCCCTAGAACAGTGCTATCTGCGCTGCATTGGCGGCTGGCGGGGCATAGAGTGGCTGCGCGATACCGTCAGCGCTCAGCAAAACTACTTTTGGGTGATTCCCAGCAACAGCTGGGCCTGGGCATTTTTAAGCCAGGTGTGCCAGGTAGAGGCCTATCTCAACTCCACCTGCCCCCTACCCCGCCTTGATCGCGACGCCCTCTGCAACTGGATTACCCCCCTGGCCGAGACCCTGGGCCAGCCACTTTCTGAAGCCGCGTCATCGGCTTCGACGCTGGGTGATATCTCCTGGTCGACCTTTGTAGAGCTGTGTGAGGGGCGGCCCGAGGTAGCGCGATCGCTGTGGCTCAGGTCGCTACGCCTACAAAACTCCGACCTGCCAGAACAGCCTCAGACTCCCGACCAGGGCGAGCCTCTGCCAGTACCTCTGCGCCAGGTGCAGCCCGCCCTGCCTTCTCTGCCTGACCTAGAGGCCGCAGACCACTACGTGATCCACTCGCTGATGCTGCATGGGGTAATGGCGCGATCGCATCTGGCCCTCAGCTTGGGCCAGCCCGAAAGCATTGTGCAGGTGCGAGTCCAGACGCTGCGGCAGGCAGGTCTGCTGCGCCTGAGTCCGTCAGGGCTGGGGATTCACCCGGCCTACTACTCGCGGCTTTACACCGAGCTTGAAACCAACAACTTTCTCACTGAGGAAAACTCGTGATCAGCCCCCTGCTTCTACGCTCTAATCTGTGGAATCTGTGGTGCCATCTGGCTGAAATTGACAGCCTGCGGGAAACCGACGACACCGTAGATGCCCTGCTGCGGGAAATTTCTGTTAACCGCATAGTCAATGCGATGGTCAGTCTGCTGCTGGCCTACGCCCTGCTGACTGGGATACAGAGCCTGGCCAACTGGCTCTCAGAGCAGGTGCCAAAGCAGTTTCGGCTTGGCATTAAGCAATCGATCCCATTTTGGAAGGGGATCATTCTGCTTGCCCTGATTGCCCGTATTCTAGGGTTGTTTTTTAATCTTTCGGGGCAAAACCTGGTGGCGATCACGGGCACCATTGCGGTGGCCCTGGGCTTTGCCTTTAAAGACTACGCCACCTCGATCATTGCCGGAGTAGTGGCCCTGTTTGAGGCTCCCTACCGGGTAGGCGATCGCGTCACCATTGGCGACTACTACGGCGAAGTGGTGAGCTATGGGCTGCGGGGCATTCGCCTAAAAACCTTCGACGATAACCTCGTCACCATCCCCCACAGCGTTACTTGGAACGACCCCGTTGCCAATGCCAATAGCGGTAGCCTAGAGGCCCAGGTGGTGACCAACTTCTATGTTGACCACGAGGCCGACTTGCAGACCATCACCGATATTCTCCACCAGGCCGCCTACAGCAGCCGCTTTGTGCAGCTCAAGCTGCCCATTGCGGTGGTGCTGGCCGAAATGCCCTGGGGTAGCCACCTCAAGCTGCGGGCCTACCCAATGGATATTCGCGATGAACCGGCCTTTCGCACCGATATTCTGCGGCGGGCCAAGGTGGCACTGGCGGAGCACCCGTTGGTGTATCCACGGATGAATCCGACGATGGGGTTAGAGGGAGAGAAGATCGGGGGGCAGAGGGCAAAGGCCGAGGGATGAGGGGAACTGGGAAAACTGTCTATATCAAGCTTCCATACCCCCGGAGCTATGCCAGAATGCGTAGACGAATTATTTCACCCCACGACCTTTAGAGTTTTCTCCATGTCGTCTTTTGTTCACCCAGCCCCATCTCTGCCCTGTCGCTGCGGACTGGATGCGGCTGATAGAAAACGTTTAGGCCTATTTCTCAGCCTGGTGCTGGGGTTTGCGGTGGTGGAGTGGCTGGTGGGCAGCCACAGCCACAGCCTATCGCTACAGTCTGACGCGGGGCACATGCTCACCGACGTGGGGGCCATTGGCCTAGCCCTCTCGGCCAGCTGGCTGACCCGGCTCACCCTAGCCCGCCCGCGCCCTGGTCAACCTCGCCTAGAGGCGGTGGCGGCGCTGATCAACGGGGTAGGGCTGCTGGCCCTGGCGGCGCTAATTTCCTTAGAAGCCTGGCAGCACCTAAACGCGCCCCCCACTGCCCTGGTCAGCGGCCCCATGGTGGGCACCGCCCTGGTGGGCCTGGGCATCAATGGCTTTGGTGTGTGGCTGCTGCACGGCCAGGGCAACGGATCGCTGAATCTGCGGGGAGCGTTTTTGCACGTAGTGGCCGATCTGGCCAGCTCCATTGGGGTGATTGTCGGGGCGCTGTGCATGGCCCTGTTTCAGTGGTTTTGGGTAGATGGGGCGCTGAGCCTGGCGATCGCCCTGTCAATTGGCAGCAGCGCCCTGCCCCTGATCTATCAAAGCTGGGGCCACCTTAGGGGCGACACCACGCCCGATCTGGCAGCTCTAGGATTTCTAGAAACCGGACGCACCGATCTAAGTGCCCACATTCTAGGCACCCCCGTCAGTGTCCCCGTGGCCCAGTCATCCTCTGACTAGCCTCAGTCCGACTAACCCGCTGGCGGCTCTGGCTAAAAAACTTAGGGTATTGGGCGACAAAATTGCGCCACATCGTCTATTAGACTCTACTATTCTTAGCTAGGTGGCAATCTCTGCGTTAGCCGCCATTACGTCTACAGGACTGTGTCTACGGGAGTGACCACCATGGGTACCTGGGTTAAGGAAACCGACGAAGCTTTTTACCTGATGCAGGGAAACCAGTGGATCTCCCGCATCCAGAAGCGACCTTCCTCGGGCAACCCCAAGGAGCATGTGGTCAACGTAGAGGGCATGCGAGACTGGTTTCTGCGGTCAGATTCTCCTCTGGCGATGACCGTCGCGATCGGTACGGGTGGCCCAGAACCTGAACAGGCAGGCGGCGGTGCGAGCACAGTGCCGCCTGCCGAGGAATTAGCTCCACTCACAGCTGTCACAACACCGCCCGCAGTCGTCACACCTCCCAAAGAAATCACACCCCCTGAAGCCGTGACACCTCCCGAAGAAATTGCCTCGACTGGAGCCGTCACACCGCCTCCCGCAGGCGGCGGTGAAGCCCCCCGAGAGAGCACTCCCATCACCAACCTCGCTCTGCGGGTCAAGAGTACAACATTCTTTAAGCTTCAGCCTAAGCTCTCGAACGACCTGAGCGATGCCGAAAAGGTGCTGGTCACCAACGGCACCCTCGTCGATATTCAGTACTACATCGATGTGGGCAATAACCATTGGCAGGTGCAGCTGCGCGAACCGACCCTAGGCGACAAGACTAACCGCTCCTGGTTTGTTTACACCCCAGATGTCGACGTGCTGACGGGCATTCGCCTGCGGGTGGTGAGCGACACCCTGTTTAAGGCCGAACCCAAAATATCATCGCAGCTGAGCGAGGCCCAAAAGATTTTCGTCAAGAATGGTGCTCAGTACAACCTGTTGGCCTTTAAGCCAGCGGCGGGCGACCACTTTGAGGTCGAGCTGGCCGATGCCACCCTGGGGACTAATAAAAACACCAGGTGGTATGTCTACAGCCCCGATGTCAAGATCGACGGCAATCGCCAAACCCTAGAGGTGGCAGGCGACACCATTTTTAAGGCAGAGCCGGTGCAGTCAAACCAGCTAGGCGATGCCGATAAGATGCTGGTGAAAAAGGGCACGGTGTTTTTGCTCAACTCCTACGCCCAGCCTGCCAACAACCACGTGCGGGTGGCGCTGCAAGGGGCGTTTCTTGGCCCCCAAAACCGCACTACCTGGCATGCCTACCTACCCGACATTGCCATTGCCGGCACCGAAATCGGCAATAAACCCAGCGACCAGGGGCCGGAAAAACCTACCAACCCGGTAGATCGGGGTATTCCTCTAACTCTTCCTGGGTTTAAAGGCACCTACTACTCTAACGACCCAATTCAGCCCAAAAACCGCTACGGTGTGCGGGGTAACTTTACCTGGGGCGAGGCGCTGCATGTCAACCGCGCTACCGGGCGCTATCGCCGCCCCGCTAACGCTGGCGTCGTCTACGGCATTCTCAAGGTCGCCGATGCGATGGAAGAGATTCGCAAAATGTACGGCGACAAACCGCTGAAAATTAACTCCTGGTACCGCGACCCGGCCACCAATGCGGCGGTGGGGGGTGCCCGCGTGTCGCGCCACCTGACGGGGGATGCTGTCGATTTTGTAGTGCCCGGTGTGCGCTGCTCAGATGTCTATGCACGGCTCAATGGCTGGTGGGGCCGCCGGGGCGGATTGGCCAGTTCCTCAGTGTTTACCCACATTGATGTGCGCGGTTACTGGGCGCGCTGGAGCTACGGCTATTAGGTCAGACAGAAGGTTTCTGGCGTTGGTTTTGCTCAGCCTAGCATGGAGCCTGGTGGCCACAGCGAGAGCTGGGCCAGCCCTCTCGCCACCGTCTGAGGCGGCTTTTACACCAGAGCTGACCAATTTTTCACTAGTCCAACCCTACAACCTAGGCGAAACCACCCTCGCTCAGACCGGAACGAGCTTTGACAGCATGCCCCTGCCGCTGACGGGGGCGATCGCCCTTCCCCCCGGCAATGCCCAGGCTCCCTGGGTGATCGTGCTCCACGGTCGACATGCGGGCTGCCACTTTCAGCCCGATGCCACCAGTCAGTGGCCCTGCGCCCCAGAGTCTCGCTTTGAACTGGGCTTTGCCTACCTGGCCCAGTCCCTAGCCGAAGCGGGCTATGGGGTACTCGTGCCCAACCTAAACGCGGCCTTTAGCGAAACCTACGGGGCGACCGCCGACAACCGCAACGAGCTGGCTGACCAGCGCAGCGGCCAGATTATTGATGCTCACCTGACCCGCCTGGCTCTGGCCCATCGGGGGGATGATACTGGGTTTGGGGTATCCCTAACGGGGCGCGTTGACTTGGCTCGTCTGGCAATGGTGGGCCACTCGATGGGGGGTGGCGCGGCGGCCCTGAGCACATTGCAGCGACTCGACGGCAACTCAGCGACAGATCTTCAGGGCAAAATTCTCTCTGGTCTTGGCCCGATCGCGGCCCTGGTGATGGTCAGCCCCACCCGCAGCTATCCGATCGCCCAGCGTCCCGACGTCTACGCCCTGCCCGATGTGCCGACGGTGGTGGTGTCCGGGGGGTGCGATCGCGACATTTTTGACCTCAGCAGCCTCTACTACATCGAAACCGCCCGCCAGCAATCCCGCACTACCCCAGTCTTGGGCATACTGCTGCCGGGGGCCAACCACAACTATTTTAACGCCGCTGTGGCGGAGGATGACTATTACCGCAAGCCCAACAATGGGCCGCTGTGTAACCCGCAGCGATCGCGCGATCGCCTCTCTAGGGTGGCCCAAGAGACATTCCTCAGCCAGTACACCCAGGCATTCTTGCGCACCGTCTGGCCTGACTCAGGTGCTGCGGCTGCCCCCGCTCTGGTAGGTATGGATCCTCGCCAGGCCGCCCCTAGGGAACTCTTTGGCCAATCGGTACTCACTGCCCTGGTGTCTCCCGAGGCCCGGCGCTACATGGTGTTTCACGCCGAGGATGCCCCAGCGGCAATGCTCACCCCCGGCCTCAAAGCTACCCTCTGCGAGTCTCTAACAGACTGCCAGTCGTCATCCCGACCCTACCCCCACTTTCCGACCCTGCTTTCCCTGTCGTGGGAGACGGCTACAGAATCGCTGCAAGTGCCCCTAGAGAGCGTCAACGTTAGCCAATTCACTAGTCTAGAACTGCGCTTGGCCCCTGATCCCGCTTGGCCCATACCCCAGGGGCAGCCGGTGTTTGCGGTGGTGCTGCGAGACGAGTTGGGCGGCGCGGCGCGGGTTGAAATGCTCTCTTCGGTGCCTGCGCTGAGGCAGTTCGAGGCCGACTCTACCCACGGAATTACCGCCCCCCTTTACCCCAGCGCCCTCCGCATTCCCCTGGGGCAGTTTGCGGGGGTAGACCTGGCGGCGTTGAGCCGCGTAGAGCTGGTGTTTGACCAGGTTCCCCAGGGCAAGCTGCACCTGGCCAGTGTTGAGTTTGTAGGGCAAAAGTAGGAAGCCTAGATGCCCTCAAAACTGGGATGGCAAAACTCGTAGCCTGCGGTCTTGAGCTTTTGGTTTGACACCCGCACGTTGTAGGGGCGATCGCTGGGTTGAGATGGATCCCACTGGACAGGGTCTAGGTGGTTGGCCTGGCAGACCCGGTCAATCAGCTCCCGCACCGTGGGGATTTCGTCCTGCACCAGGTTGTAGAGGCCGCTGAGGGAGTGGGTTTGGGCATGGGCGATCGCCCCCACAATGTCATCTAAATGCACCCAGTTGCTGGCTTCGTGGCCAGATCCGGGGCGGGTCTGCCCAGCGGCGCGGCTGTAGATTTTGCCTAGCTCTCGCCCAGGGCCGTAGATGCCGCCGAGACGAAAAATGCACACCTGGAGCTCCGGCGTAGCAGCGTTTAGCAGGGTCTGCTCGGTTTCCACCATAATGCGCCCGTTGTCGGTGGCGGGCTTGGCTGGGTCGTCTTCGCCAACCCAAGTGCCCTCATAGTTGCCGTAGATAGAATAAGTGCTGGTGAAAATAATCTGCTTCAGGTCAGGGGCCTGATCGAGAGCGCCCACAATGGTTTTGGCCGTATTTAGGTAGGTCTCTTCGTAGTTGGCCTGACGACCCGCCCCCACGCAGATCAGCAAAATGTCCTGGGTTTTTAGGAGTTCAGCGATGCCGTCAGCATTCGCCCCGTTCACCACCTGGACCGCTGCTGCGATCTGCCGCAAGTCCTGCACCCGCTCAGGACTAGTCGTTGTGGCCGTCACCTCAACACCGTGGGATTGCCATAGCCGAGACACCGCTGTACCCACGTAACCACAGCCTAGAATCGCTGCCTTCACGCTTTGATCCTCCTTAGTGCTTCAACGGCAGCATTTTTACGCGCTGCTTTAATACTGTTGCCTTGACCTGTGCCGTAGCTGGTTTCACCTACCAGCACTTCAAAAATGAATACTTTGGCGTGGTCAGGGCCAAGCCGGTCTTTTTCAACATAACTGGGCAAGATGCCACCCCAGTGGGCCTGCACAAACTCCTGTAGCTCTGTCACCGGGTCGGTGATTAACAGCTCAAGGGCGCGATCAATCAGCGGCCTAAAGATCGACGCTACGAAATCATAGGTGGCTGCAATACCTGCATCCAGACGATAGGCACCGATCACCGCTTCAAACATATCTGCCTGCACGCTGGGGTTATAGCGCTCGTGCTGCGCTCCAGCCCCCAGATGCATTTGGTCAGGGATGCCCATTTGCACCGACAGCTGAGCCAAACGCGACTCATCGACTAAACCATCGGCCCGCTTCGACATGTCCCCTTCGGTCATGGTGGGATAGCGGGCAAACAGCAGATCGCGCACCACAAATTCTAGAATGCTGTCGCCCAAGAACTCGAGTCGCTCGGAGTCAGGGCCTGTGGTGGGGTGCTCGTTGGCGTAGCTGCTGTGGGTGAGCGCCTGCCGCAGCAGGGCGATATTTTGGAAGTTAGGCAAATCCATGGTTCCCGTGTGCAGAGGATGAGCAGGGCATTGGCACCGTCCTGTATCCTAAACCAAGTTCAGCCCTGGCTTTGCCCCTTGTACCTCACCCATCTATCGCTCAGGCACTTTCGCAACTATGGCGAGCAGCAGATCGACTTTGCGGCTCCCAAGACCATTTTGGTGGGAGAAAATGCCCAGGGCAAGTCGAACCTGCTAGAGGCGGTGGAGCTGCTGGCGACGCTGAAATCGCACCGCACCAGCCGCGATCGCGATCTCGTGCAGCAAGACCAGCCCGTCGCCCAAATCACCGCCTCGGTGCGGCGCGACCTGGGCATGGCCGATATCTCGCTGGTGCTGCGTCAGGTGGGTCGTCGCACGGCCATTCTCAATGGCGAAAAGCTCAGGCGACAGCTCGACTTTCTCGGGGCCATTAACGCGGTGCAGTTTTCCAGCTTAGATTTGGATCTAGTGCGGGGCGGGCCGGGGGGGCGGCGCGACTGGTTAGACACGCTGCTGATTCAGCTAGAGCCGATCTATGCCTACATTCTCAGCCAGTACAACCAGGTGCTAAAGCAGCGCAACGCCCTGATCAAAAAATCCTTTGGCGACGACGACGGGAGAACCGCGCCCCAGCTCGACGCCGCCGAGTTTGCCCTGTGGGATGCCCAGCTAGCGGCTTTGGGCACCCGCGTGATTCGCCGTCGGGCCAGGGCGATCGCCCGCCTTGCCCCGATCGCCCACCAGTGGCACCAGGCCATCAGCGGCCAGCGCGAAGACCTGCGCATTCACTACCAGCCCAATGTGCCCATGACAGAGGATGACCCCCAGGTGATTCAGGCCAGTTTTTTGGAGAAGATTAAGCTGCGGGCGATCGCCGAGCAGCACCAGCGCACCACCCTAGTCGGCCCCCACCGCGACGATATCGAGTTTGCCATCAACGACACCCCCAGCCGCCAGTACGGCTCCCAGGGGCAGCAGCGCACCCTGGTGCTGGCGCTCAAACTGGCAGAACTGCACCTGATCGATGAGGTGGTCGGTGAACCACCGCTGCTGCTGCTTGACGATGTGCTGGCCGAGCTCGATCTAAACCGCCAAAATCAGCTGTTAGACGCTATTCAAGACCGCTTTCAAACCATCATCACCACCACTCACCTGGGGGCCTTTGGCAGCCAGTGGATGGCCTCCTCCCAGACTTTGACAGTAAAGGCGGGGCAGATTGAAGACAGCTAGGGAGACGCCTTCACTCCCTATCGTCACCAGCACTGGTTAGCGGTCACTATGGCCCAAACAGCTAGCGTTTGTCGGGGACAAAATGCCAGCAACGGCTTGATCGACCAAATCAGTATTGCGGTTCATTCTGGGAAGAGGGAGTCGAGGCGCTACTCAAAACGGTTGCCATTCCCATCCTAAGGAGCGATTGTAAAGTAGAGAATTTTACAGCTGAAGAGAGAGGTTAAGGCCAATTCAGGTGCTTTATGGTCTATGCAAGAACTACCGCATGACTAAGGAGACAATCCTATGCCTTACGAAAATCTAGAAGCTTTGCCCCAAGATACTCAGTCGCTGCCCCAAGAGGCTAAGCAGATCTTTATGGCAGCTTTTAATGCTGCTTCGGGAGATGGGTTTAGTGAAGACGGTGCTCGCGATGTGGCCTGGAGCTCGGTAAAAAACACGTTTACCCAAGATAGCAGTGGAGAGTGGTATTTCAAGGCTGAAGACCGCAACTCTGAAAGCAACACAGGCACAATGCCTGGCGGCTAAAGTGGATTGAAAAACCAACTCTTTACACTTCATATTCAGTCCAGAAGTGGAGTTTTGCCGGTGGGGAAACTCTACTTCTGAACTTGGATGAGGTTTATTTAGCCCTACTCAAAGCTTACTTGAGTAGGGCTGTTGTTTAGTTTTAGCGATTTCTAGCACCGTTATATCTCGGCCTAGTACAGCGTCAGCGTTGAGGATTAGGGTTAATGAGAAAAGTCCGCGTTGATTGAGTTACCGATGAGGGGCGGCGGCATGACCCACTGCTACAAATTGTGCCGCGTTGGTCATTTTTCAACGTAGCCGGGCAACCTATCGAAGTGAACTCTAGCTCAGCCCCCGGAGACTTTTATGAGCATCAAACGCGCGCCCCGCAGAATTTTCCCAAAAGTGAGCACTATGCCGCGCCCGGCCACCGAAGCCGCGCAGTATCTCGATATGTACAAGCTCACCGTTGAGAAAACCCGCCTTGAGCAGGAGCTAGAGTACATCGATAGTCGGCGGCAGCAGCTGTGCGATCGCCTCGCCGAAATCAACCAGGAAACCTCGAATCTCGATGCCACTGCCACCAACCTTCGCCAACCGGCTCAATCACCTGCGGCGGTTAAACCCCAGGGCGCAAACTTTGCTCCCAACGCCAATGTCTACCTGCCCGAACGCAGCAGCCGTCAGACTCCAGATGATTACAACACGTTGACGCTGGATTATTAGAGGGGTCTTGGGTTTTAGGTTTTGAGTTTCAGGTTCATGGGGTGCCTTGTGCCACATACCCGATATCCGACACCTGACACCCGACAACCTGATACCTGACACCTGACACCCCACACCCGATAAACTAGAGCTATGAAGCGTCCTTTGCTCTTGCTCATCCACGGCTATCGGCGGCTGGTGTCGCCGATGTTTCCGCCCAGCTGTCGGTTTAACCCCACCTGCTCCCAGTATGCGCTGACGGCGATCGAGCGGTTTGGCCCGGCGAGGGGCAGCTGGCTAGCGGTGCGGCGCGTTACCCGCTGCCACCCGTTTCACCCCGGCGGCTATGACCCTGTGCCCGAGGAAGCCCCCGCTGAGGCCGAGTCACCCCAAAAGTAGGGTGCATCCGCGCAGCGATGCACCACTAGAAACTCCCCTAGTGCAAGAAGTGCCGCACGCCGGTCATGGCCATGATCAGCCCCAGCTCATTGGCGGCTTTGATCGAATCCTCATCGCGGCGGCTGCCGCCGGGCTGCACCACGGCGCGAATGCCCGCCGCAGCGGCGGTGCGGACAGAATCGTCAAAGGGGAAGAAGCCGTCGCTGGCCAGCACCGCGCCCTGGGCTTTTGCCCCCGCCTGGGCCAGGGCAATGCTGACCGAGCCCACCCGGTTCATCTGCCCCGCGCCAATGCCGAGGGTCTGCTGCTGGTGAGTCACCACGATCGCATTTGATTTCACATGCTTGACCACCCGCCAGGCAAACAGCATTTCGGCCAGCTCGGCCTCACTGGGCTGGGCCTCGGTGACAATCTGCCAGGTGGCGGGGTCGTCGCGGTAGGTGTCGGGGGCTTGCAGCAAGAATCCGCCGGCGATCGCAGTCGCCACCTGCCCTGGCCCGGTCAACAAATCCTCCAGCACCAGCACCCGCAGGTTCTGCTTTTTGGCGAGGATTTCGCGGGCGGCGGCATCGCACCCTGGCGCAACGATACATTCCAAAAACGTACCTGTGAGCTGCTGGGCGGTGTCGGCATCAATGGCGCGATTCAGCACTACAATACCGCCAAAGGCCGAGACATCGTCGGCATCGTAGGCGCGACGGTAGGCGCTAGCTAACGTATCGCCCATCCCCACACCGCAGGGGTTGGTGTGCTTGAGCACGGCGGCGGCGGGGCGATCAGCAGGGAACTCCGCAATGATCCGTCGCGCCGCTTCGAGATCCACCAGGTTGTTGTAGCTCAGCTCTTTGCCCTGGAGCTGCTCGGCACCAGCCCAGCCCGTGGGTGTGGAACCTGTACGGTACCAGGCCGCTGTCTGGTGAGGGTTTTCGCCGTAGCGCAGGGTGGCCTGCTGGCGACCGGTCATGGCCCACTGCTGGGGCAGCGCGTCTGGTTCAGCGGTGGATGCGGTGAGGTAGGTGGCGATCAACTGGTCGTAGCTGGCCGTGTGCCAAAACGCCGCCCGCGCGCACTCCTGACGAAACCCTAGGGGCACTTGTCCATCGCTAGCCCGCAACGCATCCAAGTAAGGCTTGTACTGCTCGGCGCTACACAGCACCGTTAGGTGAGCGTGGTTTTTGGCCGCCGCCCGTAGCATCGCTGGCCCGCCAATGTCGATATTCTCAATGGCATCGGCTATGGTGACGCCGTCTTTTGCGATCGTCTGCTCAAAGGGGTAGAGATTCACCACCACCAAATCCAGCGGTCGCATGCCGTTGTCGGCCAGGTCTTTCTGGTCTTCTGCCAAATCTTGCCGCGCCAAAATGCCGCCGTGGATTTTGGGGTGCAGCGTTTTCACCCGCCCGCCGAGAATTTCGGGCGAGCCGGTGTAATCAGAAACTTTGGTGACAGGGAGGTTGGCGGCGGCGATCGCCTTCGCCGTACCGCCGCTGCTGATCAGGTCAAAGCCAAATTCTTCTACCAGGGCTTTGGCCAGCTCTACCAGCCCAGTTTTATCCGATACGCTCAACAGTGCCAGGCGCGCCATAGCTCTCCATCCCTCGATTTTGCAGACTCCTACTATACCGAAAAGGCCGTCGCCCCCTCCCCCACTTCCTCACCTCACCTCCATGGCACCATGACAATGCTCCCCTCACCAGAGAATGACACCCCTTGCTCAACTCAAACCTCGGTGGGCCACTCCTATGGGCGGCGATCGTGACCAGACGACCCGAGCTAAAGACCCAGCGCCTCATTCTGCGCCTGGGCACTGCCGACGACATTCCCGCACTTTTGCACTACTACCGGGTTAACCGCGCCTATCTGGCCCCCTTCGAGCCGCAGCGCCCCGACAACTTCTACACCCGCGACTTTTGGCAGACTGTGCTGGCCTCGCGAGCCACTGACTTTCACACGGGCTACGCGGTCAAACTGCTGATGTTTCTGCAAGCCGAACCCGACCAGGTGATCGGCACCATCAACCTCAACGCGATTGTGCGCGGGGCGCTGCACGGGGCCACCCTGGGCTATGGTTTGTCGGCCCAGCACCAGGGCCAGGGCTACATGACCGAAGCGGGCCGGCGGCTGATTGCCTACGCCTTTAACGATCTCAACCTGCACCGACTGATGGCTAACTACATGCCCCACAACCATCGCAGCGCTAATGTGCTGAAGCGGTTGGGCTTTGAAATTGAAGGCATTGCCCGCGACTACCTATTCATCAACGACCAGTGGCAAGACCATGTGCTGACCAGCTTGGTCAACCCCCACTGGCAAATGCCGGAGTTGTAGGGAACGTCGGCGGTCTTGGCATCTTGTTTTTTAAGAAACCTGACGGCCCGTCTACTTGGGAAGCTACAAATTCCCACACGACTGATCGCCAGTCGTAGAAATCTGCCGCGCGGCGAATCTATGCTCTAGCCAATACCCTGACTGCAACAGGCACCCCTGAAGAACAAACGGCCGCTTGCCTCTAAAAATCCAAGTCTGCTGCTGCAAAAGCCAACAGGACTGGCCCTGGCACTGGTCAGTTAAAGGATGATGGTTAGAATGTAGACGTAGAGAGTCATTTGCCTATGCGTTGTCCCCACTGCCAGAGCGAAACCGTCGTCAAGAATGGGACTCGTCGATTACAAGATAATCGGATTGTGCAGTACTA
>JBBSKN010000026.1:0-41122 GCA_038256265.1 Phormidesmidales cyanobacterium | reverse complement strand
TTTGCTGGTGGGGGTGGTGTACAAAACCACGGGCACCCGCGACCTGACGGTGCTGCGCGGCCTGCTCAACCCCGAGCGCGGCCTGCCCTTTGTGGGCTGCATGATGATTTTGGGGGTGATGGCCAGCGCCGGGATTCCGGGAATGGCGGGGTTTATCTCGGAGTTTTTGGTGTTTCGGGGGAGCTTTTTGATCTTCCCGGTGCAGACGCTGTTTTGTATGGTGGGGTCAGGGCTGACGGCGGTGTACTTTTTGCTGCTGGTGAATCGGGCCTTTTTTGGTCGACTGGCGATCGCCCCGCCCACCAACGCCCCCCAGCTCGATATTGTGCTGCCTCGGGTCAGCTGGCGCGATCGCGCCCCCGCCTTGGGCCTAGCGGTGCTGATTATTGCCTTTGGCCTTCAGCCCAACTGGTTGGCCCGCTGGAGCGAGCACACCACCCTGGCGCTGCACGAGCCATACCAGGGGTTTGTGCAAGATGAGTCGCGATTTACGCCTAAAGCCGCTGCCCTGCCGCCCGCCGTCCTACCCGCAACGGTAGCCGATGCTGGTTTTGTTGTCCCCGCCCTTGATCCTAGCCGTGAGGTCTACCTGCCATGACCAACACCCTAACTGCCCCCACCACCCACCCCCTAGAGCCATTTATTGATCGGTTGCTCAATGCGGAGGCCCTGCTGCCCGACTCCGAGACCAACGTGCTGGAGGTGGTGGGCATTCTCAAGAGCTACGGCGTGGTGCTCGACGCCTATTCTAAGAACCTGATCTACATCGCCGACCATCAGTTCCTGGTGCTGTTTCCGTTTTTCAAATATTTCAATGGCAGGGTGACGCTGCCCCAGCTGCTGCGCCACTGGTGGCACGATCGGATCAATTTTGAGTATGCCGAATACTGCATGAAAACCATGCTCTGGCACGGCGGCGGCAACATGGACGAATACCTCGACAGCGAGGAGTTCTTGCAACTCTGCCAAACGGCGGTGACGGCGAAGCTTAAAACCAACCCCCTGATGAGCGGTCTCCATGCCCTGTTTCCCGACTTTCTGCCCGAGCAGGTGCGCCAGCTCGCCTACTACAGCGCCCTGGGACAGTTTTGGCGGGTGATGAGCGATCTATTTATTGATCTCTCCGATGCCTACGACGAGGGCAACGTTATTACCATTCCCGAAGTGGTGGCCTTCATCAAAGCCGGGCTGGTGGCGGCGGCGGCCAACCCGATCACCTACAGCGTCGAAATCGGCGGTACCACCTACGACCTGCTGCCTAAGGCGGCGGAGCTGACCTTTCTAATGGACGTGGCGGTGCCCTATGTGGAGGCGGTATTCTTTCGCGGCACGCCGTTTTTGGGCACTGTTTCCTACAACGCTCAGGCCAACCAAATTTCTGCCGATCAGGGCCGTTTTGATTACGGCGCGCTCTACGCCGATCCACTGCCCATCGGCGGCGCGGGCATTCCCCCCACCCTGCTGATGCAGGATATGCGCCACTACCTGCCCGACTACCTGACGGCGTTTTATCAATCTAGCGGGCGCGGGCTAGATGACGTGCGGGTAAAAATCTGTCAGAGCTTTCAAAAGTCAATGTTTTGCGTCACCAGTTCCTCACTGCAGGGGCTGCTGCCTCACCCCGCCGACACCCAAGACCCCACCGAACAGGCCGCCAACCACGCCTTTCTCGCCGGGTGGATGGATCGGCTAGCGACCTCTCGCCTAGATGTGGTGCAACTCTAAAGAAATTTCTGGGAAAGAAGATCCCCGCTTTATTCGGCGACTGTAGCTGCCGTAGGGTGGGCACTGTCCACCATGGGTGAAAAAGTTTTCCAGAAGTCGCCTAACAATTTTTTGAAATATCCCCGATTCCACCGGGCGTTGGCCTTTCGGGAATCGGGGATAGGATTCGGGTTGGGTAAGAGGAACCCCTTAGGGAGCAATCACCGGCCCGTCGCTGTAGCGGCGCAGGTTAGCGCCCAGCAGACGCAGCTTGCCCTCCAGATCGTCGTAGCCGCGATCAAGGTGGTGCAAGCCCTGGATGGTGGTGGTGCCCTTGGCCGCCAGACCCGCCAGCACCAGAGCCGCCGAGGCGCGCAGGTCGGTGGCCAGCACCGGAGCACCGGAGAGCTGGTGCACACCCTTGATGATGGCGCAGTTGCCATTGAGACGAATGTCGGCCCCCATGCGGTTGAGCTCGGCCACGTGGCGCAGGCGATTTTCAAACACCGTCTCGGTGATCAGGCTGCTGCCTTCGCACACAGCCATCAGGGCCATAAACTGGGCCTGCATATCGGTGGGGAAGCCGGGAAACGGCCCAGTTTGGATATCGGCGGGGACAATGGTGTTAGAGGGCACGTAGCGAACCCGACTGGGGCCATCTATTACCACCCGACCGCCAATTTCATGGAGTTTGGCGATCACAGCGGTGAGGTGTTCAGGAATGATCGGAGCGATGCTGATTTCTGAGCGGGTCATGGCTCCGGCAACAAGAAAGGTGCCTGCCTCGATGCGGTCAGGAATGATGCCGTAGTCGGTGCTGTGCAGGCTGGGCACCCCAGCGATGGTGATGGTGTTGGTGCCAGCGCCGCGAATGCGAGCGCCCATGGCCCGGCAGAAGTTAGCCAAATCGGCTACCTCCGGCTCTTGGGCCGCGTTTTCAATGATGGTTTCGCCGTCGGCTAGGGTGGCGGCCATCATTAGGGTTTCGGTGGCACCGACGCTGGGGTAGTCGAGATAGATTTTGGCCCCCTGCAAGCGCCTGCCGCTGCCCGGAATGTAGGCGTGAACCGTGCCGTGCTCAATGTGGACATCGGCCCCCATGGCCTGTAACCCGCGCACATGCAGCTCTACCGGGCGTGCCCCAATGGCGCAGCCGCCGGGTAGGGGAATACGGGCTACCCCCATGCGGGCCAGCAGCGGGCCAATCACAAAGAAGCTCGCCCGTAGGCGGCTGACCACGTCGTAGGGCGCTTTGGTGTGGGCAATGGTGCTGGCGTCAACCACCAAAGAGTCGTCTTCTCGCTTGAGCTTGACCCCCAGGGCCGTGAGCACCTCCCCCATGCGGGCAATATCCATCAGGTGAGGAATATTGCGAATGCGGCAGGGCTGCGAACAGAGCAGCGTGCCCGCCATGGCCACCAGGGCCGAATTTTTAGCCCCGCTAATGGTGACCTGACCCGCCAGGGAGGCACCGCCGGTAATCTCAAGTACAGCGCCATCCGCCTCGGCGGCGGTCACAGGGGTGGGTAAACCAATGGATGTAACGATAGCGGTGTCCTCCACGACTGATAACTCCACCTTTTCCCAAATTTCGTCTAGATTCTACTCGAAATCATCAATTTCGCCACAGCCATCTAGAGCCATTTGCCAGGTTGGCCACATCAGGATAGCTGATTCACCTAAAATCACGAAATCTTTTTTCAAAGGCTTGACTCTGGCCCCAACTCAGGGCATAGTTACAAATCGCGGCGTTAATAACGCCCAGCCAGCGGAACTGGCGGAATTGGTAGACGCGCTAGGTTCAGGTCCTAGTGTTAGCAATAACATCCGGGTTCAAGTCCCGGGTTCCGCATCTAATCGAGCCAAGTGATTAACCAGGGGATACTGTCATGCTTACGAGCCTGCAAAATCCCCTGGTTAAATTTTTTCGGAAGCTCCACCAGAGCAAAGAACGGCGATCGCAGCAGCAGTTTTTGCTCGAAGGCACCCACCTGATTCAAGAGGCTCTGGCCTCTGACTATCCCCTCAACATTGTTTGCTACACCCCGGCGTGGGGCCAGGCTCACCCTGATCTGGCCTTGGCCCTGGGGCAGCGGGCCGAGCGGGTTGAGCCTGTCTCTGAAGCCCTATTGGCCACCATGGCGACGACCCAGCATCCTGATGGGGTGGTGGCGGTGGCTCCTCAGATTTTGCGATCGCCCAATCCCACCATCCAAACCATGGGCCTGGTGGTCGAGACCCTGCAAGACCCCGGCAACCTGGGCACCATCGTGCGCACGGCGGTGGCGGCGGGGGCCGAGGGTCTCTGGCTTAGCGCCGACAGCGTTGCCCCCGACCATCCCAAGGTGCTGCGGGCCTCGGCGGGCCAGTGGTTTCAGCTACCCCTGGCGGTGGTGGATGATTTGGATGTCTTGCTGGCGGATTGGGATCGGGCCGGGGTGCAGCTGGTGGCCACCAGCTCCCACGCCGAGGTGGACTACTGGTCGGTCGATTTTACCCGGCCCACGGTGATTGTGCTGGGCAATGAGGGGGTCGGGCTGTCGGCAGCGCTTCAGCGCCAGGCCACGGTGCAGGTGCGCATTCCCATGGCGGGGGCGGTGGAGTCTTTAAATGTGGGGATTTCGGCGGCGCTGCTGCTCTACGAGGCGCGGCGGCAGCGGTGGGCAGCGGGCCGCCAGGGATTGAGAGCCTAAGATTAGATAGATTGGGCAGATCCTGAGAACTTAGGCGACTTTGGGAAAAAGTTTCCCCAATGGTGGGCACTGCCCACCCTACGGCCGCTACAGTTGCTGGATTAAAGTTGGTATCTTCTTTCCCAGGAATCTCCTTAGGAGTTGTCTGATCGCCCCGCTGTGGTCAAGAATGAAGAAAAATCTTGTTTCCCCAAAAATCTGCCTCGCTAATTTTTGGGATCACCTGTTCAGGAGCCTGCTGTGAGCGACGCATTTGATTACGACCTACTAATTATTGGAGCCGGGGTGGGGGGCCACGGAGCCGCTATCCACGCGGTGCAGCGGGGGCTAAAAACCGCCATTGTCGAGGCCGATGTGATGGGGGGCACCTGCGTCAACCGGGGCTGCATTCCCTCTAAGGCGCTGCTGGCGGCTTCGGGGCGGGTGCGCGAGCTGCGTAACGAGCATCACCTCAAGTCCCTTGGTATCTCGGTGGGGTCGGTGAGCTATGATCGCGCCGCCATTGCCGACCACGCCAAAAACCTGGTGAGCAAAATTCAGGGTGATATGACTAACAGCCTCACCCGGCTGGGGGTCGACATCATCAAGGGCTGGGCGCGGTTAGCTGGAGAGCAGAAGGTGGCGATCGCCACTCCCGACGGCGAGAAAATTGTGACGGCCAAAGACATTATTCTGTCGCCCGGCTCGGTGCCCTTTGTGCCCCCCGGCATTGAAACCGACGGCACAACCGTCTTCACCAGCGACGAGGCGCTCAAACTCGACTGGCTGCCCGACTGGGTAGCGATTATCGGCAGCGGCTATATCGGCCTAGAGTTTTCTGATGTCTACACCGCCCTGGGCTGCGAAGTCACCATCATCGAAGCCCTCGATCAGCTGATGCCTACCTTCGACCCCGACATCGCCAAGATCGCCCAGCGGGTGCTGATCGCCCCCCGCGATATTGAGACGAGAGCTGGGGTGATCGCCCAGACGGTGATCCCCGGCTCGCCCGTGACTATTGAGCTGGCTAATCGCGAGACTCGCGAAGTGGTGGAGACCCTGGAGGTCGATGCTTGCCTGGTGGCCACGGGCCGGATTCCCGCAACCAAAGACCTCGGCCTAGAGACGGTGGGGGTTGAGGCCGACCGCCGGGGGTTTATTCCGGTGGATGACTACCTACAGGTGCTGCGCGATGGCCAACCGGTGCCCCACCTGTGGGCGATCGGCGACGCCACCGGCAAAATGATGTTGGCCCACGCCGCCTCAGCCCAGGGCATTCTCACGGTCGAAACCATCTGCGGTGACCCGCGCCAGATCAATTACCTGGCCATTCCGGCGGCGGCATTTACTCACCCCGAAGTCAGCTTTGTCGGCCTGACCGAACCTGCCGCCAAGGCCAAGGCCGAGGCCGAGGGCTATGCCATCGACACCGTGCGCACCTACTTTAAGGGCAACTCTAAGGCCCTGGCCGAGGGCGAGTCGGACGGGTTGGCCAAGGTGATCTACCGCAAAGACACGGGCGAAATTCTCGGTGCCCATATCATTGGCCTGCACGCGGCAGATCTGATTCAGGAGGCGGCCAATGCGATCGCCAGCGGCCAGACCGTCGCCGATCTGTCGTTTTATGTGCACACCCACCCCACCCTGTCGGAGGTGCTCGACGAGGCCTTCAAGCGCGCCGTGGTGGTTCCAGCCTGATCCCCGTAGGGTTGGGCATTGCTCACCTTCCCGCTCTGCTCTGAGCCAACCCATCTTGCTGCTGCGATCGCCTTTAGCCTCCTGTTTTGGCTAGCTAGTTTTTCTCCAGGTCTGATCCCTGTAGGGTGGGCAATGCCCACCTTCCCACCCTGCCTCGAACCAGCCCATCTTGCTGCTGCGATCGCCTTTAGCCTCCTGTTTTGGCTAGCTAGTTTTCCTCCAGGTCAATGGTGGGCAGTGCCCACCCTACTCGCCCATCCCAACGCCAAAATTGCCAAAATTAATTTGATGAAGATTCGCCGTCGCTCTCCTAACCCCGCTATTGCGGTCAAACAGTTGCAGTACCAAATCAAAACCGCTGACGCTGAACCGAGACACATCCTTGAAAAGATTGTTTGGCACAAAGAAACCGAAGTGGCCGCCCTGCGGGAACGCCTGCCCCTAGCCGATCTCCAGCGTCAGGTGCTGGATGCGCCCCCGGCCCGCGACTTCATCGCCGCCCTGCGGGCTGGGCACACCACCCCTGCCCTGATTGCCGAAGTCAAAAAGGCATCCCCTAGCAAAGGGGTGATGCGAGAAGATTTTGACCCGGTGGCGATCGCCCAAACCTACGCCGCCCACGGGGCCACCTGCCTGTCAGTGTTGACCGACAAAACCTTCTTTCAGGGCGACTTTGAGTACCTGAGCCAGATTCGCCAGGTGGTCGATCTGCCGCTGCTGTGCAAAGAGTTTGTCATCTACCCCTACCAGATGTACCTGGCTCGGGCTAAGGGGGCCGACGCGGTGCTGCTGATCGCCGCTATTCTCTCAGACCAAGACCTCAACTACTTTGTGCAGATTGCCAAGGCTCTGGGCATGGCGGTGCTGGTAGAAGTGCACACCCTAGAGGAGCTTGACCGAGTGCTGGCGGTGCCCGGCCTGGCGCTAATTGGCATCAATAACCGCGACCTAGAGACCTTTACTACCCGGCTAGAAACCACTGCCGAGCTGATTGCGGCCCGGCGCGAGGGGCTGACCGCCAGCGGTGCCCTGGTGGTCAGCGAGTCGGGCATTCATACCCCGGCCGATCTCAAGACCGTGGCCGCCGCCGGGGCCGAGGCGGTGCTGGTGGGCGAATCGCTGATTCGGCAGCCAGACCCCGGTGTCGCCATCGATCAACTTTACGAAAAAAACATCAATTAGCTGATTAGACCTTTATCTCGTTCCTGGTTTAATCCAACCAACGGTCAATTAAACTAACTGCACCACTGGGGCATTGCAATGGCATCGTTAGGCAAACCGCTACCGTTACCCTCCCACATTCACTACGAGCTGCTGCTGCAGCTGCTAGAGCAGCAGACCATGGCGGTGGCCTACCAAGACCCCCGACTGCGCCTTCAGGTGCAGGGGCTAATTAGCACCCTGCGCAAGGCCCTATCGCAGCAGCGGCAGCTAGAAGAAGCCTGTAAGCATGACAACGTTGAGCTGGAGTATCAGTGGTCAACCAATCAGTTGGCCAGTCGGTTTTTAGCAGAAGATGCGGCTTCCTAGGGGTAGGACTTGGGGAACGGTAGCCCACACTACATTCAGCGATCTTTTTCTTTGCAAGTTATACCAAGTTCACTCGGGTGGAAGCCGCGCCGCTCGACGTGTTTTTCACCAGCCCCAAGAGCGATCGCGCCCAGCAATTTCTAGAAAAAGTGTTGTAGGTAAGGTGTCGGGCATAAAGTATCAGGTGTCAGGAAAAACCCGAAGCCTGATACCTGAAGCCTCAAACCCCAAATTCGTCTAAGCTAGGCAGAGGATCTAGCTGAGTTAACTGCCATGTCTGTGCTTACGGTGCCGTCTCCCTGGAAAATTCGCGATCGCACCTTTATCTGGGGCAGCCGCACCTACCTGATGGGGGTGCTCAATGTTACCCCCGACAGCTTTAGCGACGGGGGCCAGTTCAACACGGTTGAGCGGGCGGTGGCTCAGGCTCGACATCTAGTGCATCACGGCACCGACATTATTGACATCGGCGGCCAGTCAACCCGGCCTGGGGCAGAGTCGATCACCCGCACCGAGGAGCTAGATCGAGTGATTCCGGTGATTGAGGCCATCCGCCGTGATGACGACGATGCCCTGGGCCAGGCGATTATCTCGGTGGACACGACCCGGTCGTCGGTGGCGCGGGCGGCGGTCAGAGCTGGGGCCGACATTATTAACGACATTTCGGCGGGCACCTACGACAAGGGCCTGCTCTCAACGGTGGCCGACCTGGGGGTGCCAATCATGATCATGCACCTACGAGGCACCCCGGCCACAATGCAGCAGCTTACCGATTACCAAGACCTGCTGGGCGAAATTCGCGAGTTTTTGCACCACCAGATCGAGGCGGCGATCGCCGTGGGGGTCAAGCCCAGCAAGATTGCCGTTGACCCCGGCCTGGGCTTTGCCAAGACCCATGCCCAAAACCTGGAGCTGCTGCGGCAGCTGAGCTACTTTCGCGACCTGGGCAGCCCGCTGCTGGTCGGCCCCTCCCGCAAGAGATTTATCGGTACTATTCTCGATCAGCCTGACCCGCAAAAGCGAGTGTGGGGTACGGCGGCGGCCTGTTGTGCTGCGATCGCTGGCGGGGCCGACCTCCTTCGCGTCCACGACGGGGCAGAGATGCACGATGTGTGCCGGGTGGCGGATGCGATTTGGCGGGGTGAAGGGGTGAAGGGGTGAGCAAAGACCTCAGAGTTTTTCAAAAACTCCGAGGTCTGAACCCTAAAGCGGCGTAAAATACAGACGACTGATGTAGAGAGCGCAAAAGGTTAACTATGGGACGCTTCAGACCTCTTTTGGGAATTTTGCTGGCGATCGCAGCGACCTGCCTAGTAGCCTGCGGTGGCCCGGCGGCGAAGATACCGACGACCTATACTCCAGCGATTTTGCAGCAGGTGGAGCTGTATACCCCTGCGGTAGCTGAACTGCGCGATCGCTTCCCCGAGCTAGAGGGCTACATTCAGTCCAAAGACTGGGTTAACGTGCAGAGCTTCGTCCACGGCCCCATGGGCGAAATGCGGACGCGGGTAAATCGGCTGGCCAATTCGCTGCTGACCAAAGACAAACCCCAGGCTCAGGCGATCGCCCAAGAGCTATACACCCATCTAGAGCGCCTTGACGAAGCCGCCGCCGCCAACCAGCAGGTGATTGCTGGCCAAGAGTACCGCAACGCGCTGGATGACTTTGATACGTTTTTGAGTTTAGTTCCCACGTTTCAGTCATAACTCTGTTCCTTTGGGAGTTCGGGCGGTGCCCACCCCCACAACGACCCTGATGCCCGTAGGTTTTTGAAACAGATCACCATCATTGGCTGTGGCGTGGTCGGGGCGGTGATCGCCTACGAGCTCAGCCTTAGCACTGAGTTGCGCGTCACCGTCATCGACCAGGCCGCTGTGGGGCAGGGGGCAACCGGCGCCGCCCTGGGGGTGGCCATGGCGGTGATTAGCCACAAGGTGAAGGGGCGCAACTGGCGACTGCGCCAGGCTAGTCTGCGCCGCTACCAAAGCCTGGTTCCCGAGCTAGAAATGCTGACGGGGCAGACTATTCAGCACAATACCCAGGGCATTCTCGGCCTGTGCTTTGATGCTGAAGCCATGCCGCGCTGGCGATCACTCCAGGAAATTCGCCAGCGCCAGGGCTACAGCCTAGAGATATGGCAGCCGGAGGTGGTGGGCGATCGCTGTCCTCACCTCAGCATTGACCGGATCGCCGCCGCCATTTATTCGCCCCAAGACTTTCAGATCAACCCCTCAGAGCTGACCCAGGCGCTGGTTGCTGGGGCCAGAGCCAACGGGGTTGAGTTTCACTTTGGCCAGCCCGTGGTGGGGTTTGACGGAGCCGACGCGGCATCAGAAGACAGTCGCTTCTGTGGCGCTGTCCACACGGCGACTCAGCGCTTGGCCACCGATGCGATCATTATCTCGGCGGGGCTAGGCACGCTGCCCCTCACCCAAACCCTCCACCAGCCCCTTGCGGTTGGCCCCGTCCTGGGGCAGGGCCTGCGGATTCACTTAGACATCCCCTTGGGGCAACCCGACTTTCAGCCCGTGGTCAACGGCAACGATATTCACCTGGTGCCCCTGGGCAGCGGCGATTACTGGGTTGGGGCCACGGTAGAATTTCCCCCCGAAACCTCTCTCAATGCAGCGCTGGCCATGCAGCCCGAAGCCGAGCGACTAGAGGCGGTCTTGGCGGGGGCGATCGCCTACTGCCCGGCTCTAGCCCAGGGCACCATTATCCAACGTTGGTCAGGTCTGCGCCCCCGACCCCAGGGTCAGGCCGCCCCCGTCATTCAGCCCCTGGCGGGCTACAGCAACATCTGGCTCGCCACCGGCCACTACCGCAACGGCGTGCTCCTCGCCCCGGCCACGGCCTTAGCCGTACGGGACTTAGTAGAGAATTGAGATGAGTCGTTATGATGGGGCAAAGACCTCTACCGTGAGGGAAAATCATGCCGCTGACGTCTCGATTGAACTGGCGCGAGTGCTCGCCAACTGGGTGCGCCCCCGTCCACTCGACCGAGTCACCGGTTCTAGCGCTGGCTTTATACTCCCCAACGCCGATACCTGCGCTCCCGATGTTTCGTTTGTTAAAGCTGAGCGGCTGCGGCGCAGCCCTCGTTCCTTGCTTTTAGGGGACGGCGATCGCCTCACCGTGTCCGACCTGCTGCCAGGGTGGGACGTAGTCGTCGCAGACCTATGGCTCCTGGTGTTCGAGTAAGCCCAGAGAAAAGCTCAGAGAAAAGCCCCAGAAAAATAACAAGAGGCGCAGCTAGGTGCCACGCCTCTCGGAAAAGTTCAGTCAAGAGTTCAGGCATGGGTGCCTTTGGCCTAAGCCGCTTCCATCCAATCATAGATTTGCTCCAGCTGCTCCAGGGTCACTAAACCGTACTGCCAAAGAATCATAGGCAAAGGCCCAGGGTCTTGCTCACTGTGCTTTAGGGCAACTTTGATCGAAGCCGAGGAAATGGCTAAATCGTCCTGCAAGAACTGGATTAGGTTGGGTTGTACGCTCACCGTCATAAAATCTCACCTCCTCAATGGGGACGCTAGGGTTTGCAGATATTGCCCACGATTTTACACAAGGATGTCTCAGTGGCAACATGAATTTCCTGGGTAATTAACCAAATTTTTATCACATTGCCGAGACTAGGCTGGTCAGCTTGGCTGGTGACTATCTATGACTGTTTTTGGAAAGATACCCCTGCTAGCGAGAGAATTGCTAGGCGACAACTCAGTGGTGATTGGGCTGTAGCTGTATTAAAAGATTCCCAGTCGCGGTCAAAGATCTCGGGGTCTGCTTAATGGAATGTTGAAACCCTTAATAATTGATTAAGGTTTGGCGCTGCGGCTTGGCTCAGCGCCGGTCGAATGTCAGGTTGATCTATTCAATTCGCGGGCAGTTTGATCATCCTTTCTTGAGAGCGTTAGGGGGCTAGCCGATAAATAAAGTCCCAGCGTCATTCCTGCGCAAAGCCTGCCCCCGCGAAGGCGTGGGGCGGGAATCTAGCCTAGAGCGTTTACCCTCTCTGGTACCTTCTTTGGATGCGAATCCTTAGGGGTGGATCAGTAGGGGTGGATCAGTCTGGATATTGAACTGACGTTCAGCCAACTCCAGACGTGAAGTTTTGCCTGGTGGAAAAGTCCAAGTCAAGATCAGATCTGGTACAGCTCTCTAATCTGCTGTGCTACCGGGTTCTGGCAGCGGGCTGACGATGTTGAATAGAGCCGCGTAGTCGTCATCGGCAAACCCCGCCTCTACCGCCTGCGCTACCATCTGTCGTACGCTCTCGGCCGGAAATGCGGCCAGCCCCGCCGCCTCAGCGGCAGCTACAAACAGCCCCATATCTTTGAGCAGGTGCTTGCTGGGGAAGTTGGGGTCGGCAAACTGGCGAGTTTGCATACGGTGCAGCTTTTTGTCGAAGGTGGGGGCATAGATGGCGCTTTGACGCACCACCGCCATAAACGTTGCGACATCAATACCAGCGGCTTGAACTAGCCCCAGGCTTTGGGCAAAGGCAGCGGTGAGGGAGCCGATCAGCTGGTTCATGGCCAGCTTGAGGGCGGCGGCACTGCCCACTGGCCCCACGTGGTAAAGCTCGCTGCCCAGGCACTTGAGCAGAGGCTGCCAGCGTTCGTAGGTGTCGACCTCGGCCCCCACCATGATGATCAGCCTGCCATTTTTGGCTTCGGGAATGCTGCCTAGCACCGGGGCTTCTAAGTAGCTGCCCCCGGCCTGGGCGACAATGTGGCCCAGGTCTTGGCTTTCGTCAGAGGCAATGGTGCTCATTTGAATCAAGGTGAGGCCCTGCAGGGGCGATGGGCTATCGCTCGCTCCCATGGCCGCGAGCAGCGATCGCACCGCCGCCCCATCGGTCACCATCATCACAATGGCCTCCACCGCCTGGGCCAGCTCCAGGGGAGTGCGGCAAACCGTAGCCCCGGCCAGCGCCACAGACTTCATGCGATCGGGCGTGCGGTTGTAGATCCACACCTTGTGCCCCGACGACAGCAGTCTTAGGGCCATAGGAGCCCCCATTAACCCAGTGCCAACTACCCCAATCTTCACCTGTGGTCTCCTCTGATTACGGCGTTACTAACCCAGCGCGGTCATCCTCTGCTGGCCTTCTCTACTATTTGGGGCAACCCCCTGGGGCCCTCGATAGAAGTGATGGGTGTGGCAATGCTCCCAGACGGCCTCAGCACCACCAGAAACACCAATCCACTGGGCTAAAAACTGACGCAGCCAACTCTCTACCCCTGGACTGTAGAGCCGATGCTGGCTGAGGTGGTAAGGCCGCCCCTGGGCACCGGGTAGCGCCAGCTGGTCGGCCCCTTCGGTGGTCCAGTGGTTAACCATCGTAGTGGTGATCTCGGGATGAAACTGTAGCCCATAGGCCTGCCGTCCGTAGCGAAACGCCTGGTGGGGAAAGATGGAGCCGGTGGCCAGCAGGTGACTGCCCACGGGCAGCTCGAATCCCTCCTGGTGCCACTGGTAAACCATTAGCGGGTGAGGCAAGATTCCTTGCCCTGCCTGAGTCGGCAGCACCGGGTAATAGCCAATTTCGCGCTGGCCTGCACCATGGGAGGTGACGGTGGCCCCTAGGCTGCGGGCCAGCAACTGTGCTCCCAGACAAATGCCCAGGTAGGGTTTCTCCGCCGCCAGCACGGTCGAAATCCAGTCTAGCTCTTGGCGAATAAAGGCCAGGTGGTCGTCGTTGGCGCTCATGGGGCCGCCAAACACAACTACGGCGCTGTGGCCGTCTAGGGTGGCGGGCAGCGGCTGCCCGAGCGCAGGGCAGCGCTGGTCAAGGGCAAATCCTAGGCTCTTCAACACCTCCCCCACTCGGCCTGGGGTCGAGGTGGGCTGGTGGACGACAACTAAAACGGGTAGGTTAGCACTCACAGACGGCAATGATTTTTTCTGAGGATTTTCTTCTGGGTGGTTGCCACTGTGTGGCAGCAGCAGCGGACGAGATGGTTTTCTTTAGAATGACCAATTTGGCTCCAGGCTGGATGAGCCGCTTTAATACTCTATCGTTTTGCCCAATGCCCGTAGCTAAAGCTGACGCTCAACTCGCACCATGCGGCGGTAGGCCAGCCAGCCAGCGACCACCATCGCGACGGCAAAAATACCCAGAAATCTAACGTGGGGGCCGACTTCCCCTAGGGTGTTGGCCTCGGTTGCTACCCCAGAGAGGGCTTCGATCATGTGGTAGATCGGGTTAAACCGAGTCAGCCGCAGCAGCGAGTCGGGGAAAAAGTCGGCGGGCAGAAAAGCGCCCCCCAAGATCATCAGCGGCACTCCAAAGGCAGCGATCAGGGCGTTGACATCTTCGGTGCGGCGGGCAAATTGAGTGCCTAGCACAAACCCCACCCCCACGTAGGCGGCAATGCTGAGGCCCACAATCAGCAGGCTGGCCAGCAGCGACCCCTCGACGGTGGCCCCTTGGGAAAGGGCGATCGCATAGACCAGCACCGACTGCCCCAGGCCAATCACCCCGTAGGCCAGGCAAATGCCCAAAAAGTACGACACCCCGCTCAGGGGCGAGAGAAATAACCGCTTTAGGGTTTGCTGCTCGCGCTCGGCCACCACCGTGGCTACGCTGCCCCCCAGGCAGCTAAAAAACAGCGCCGCCCCCACCAGGGTGGGCGGCAGGGCGTTGCTGTAGGCCACCCCAAGGCTCACCTGGGTGCGCTCCTGCAAAATTAGACTGTTGAGAATCAGCAGCAGGGCCGGAAACAGAGCCCAAAAAATCAGGCTGCGCTGCCGCCGCCACAGCTCCAACAAAATGCGCTGGGCAACCGCTAGGGTTTCTCGCACGTATTTCATGGGTGATGAGTAGACTGTGCACGTCAATACTACAGTCTTTATCAGACAGCACAGCGGATCCGGCAGCTCTGGCCGAGAGCGACAAATGCCCCCTCCTCTGAGTTAAAGACTGTGCTACCGTAATGCCGAAGTCGCTCTCCACACACCCTCGGGGGCATCCCAGAGGTTGAGTCTGACCCAAGCAACGACCGAAACTGCTGATGAGTCAATCTTTAAAGGGGCTGTTTACCCAAACCCTGGCTCGCCGCCATGTGCTGAGACTTTTTGGAGTCGGTGGCATTGCGGCGCTACTGAGCTATTCGCGGCTGAGCAAGCCCCAGCCTACGGTGTTTCAGCGCGATCGCCTGGAGCTGCCCGCCCAGGTCGGCAAACCCACTACCGCCGTGGTGATTGGCGGCGGCCTGGCAGGGCTGGCGGCGGCCTACGAGCTCAGCCAGCGCGGCGTGGCGGTGACGCTGCTGGAGCGATCGCCCCAGCTGGGCGGCAAGATCGCCAGCTGGCCGATTCAGGTGGGCGACGATGCTTTCATGATGGAGCATGGTTTCCACGGCTTCTTTCCCCAGTACTACAACCTGTTTAGCCTGGTCAACGAGCTAGACATTCGGCAAAATTTTAAGTCCCTCGACTACTACTCGCTGGTCTACAAAGACCACTACGACCCCGAGGTATTTCGCCCCAGCAATTCCGCGTTTCCGTGGAATATTGTCGACCTGGCGATCTCGTCGTCGAATCGGCTGAAGTGGGGTATCAACCTCACCCACCTCAAGCACCTCCAGGTGTTTCGAGAGATCACTGGCTTCCGCAACCCCCAGACCTACCAGCGCCTCGACAATATTTCGGTGACTGAGTGGGTGGGCGATGACTTCCCTCGGGGGCTCTACGACCTTTACTTTTTGCCCTTCGCCAAGTCGAGCCTCAACTCCCCCGATGTGCTCAGCGTCGGGGAGCTGATGCAGTTTTTCCATTTCTATTTCTTTGGCAACCCCGAGGGGCTAGCCTTTAACGGCACCTGTCAGGACATGGGGCGATCGCTAGTTGACCCCATGGTAGAAGCCATTCAGACCAACGGCGGCCAGGTGCTCACCGGGGTCACCGTTAGCCAGGTGGCCTGGGAAGCGGGCAAAATCGCCGGGGTCACCTACCAAAAGGGCAGCATCGCCACCAGCTCGGTGCCCTTCTGGGTTGAGCGCAACCCGCTGCTGAGTTCGGAGAGCATGGAGTATTTTGGCGCGGGTGATAGTGTCTACTCGGTGGCACCGGGAGCGACTACAGCCCTGTCGCTCACCTGCACCCACCAGGGCTGTAGCGTGCAGCGTCAGGTGAGCACTACCGCCGAGGGCTACCTCTGCCCCTGCCACGGGGCCGCCTACGCCAACGACGGCGCGGTGCTGGCGGGGCCAGCGCGGGAGAATCTCACGGTGTTTAAAGTATTGCAGCGGGAGGGCGATCGCATTCAGCTAGTTGCCGCCAACATCGATGGCGTACCCAACGTCGCCCACAACCTCACCGCCGACTACTACGTCATGGCCGCCGACATCCCCGGCATTAAGGCCCTGTTTGCCCTGTCAGATGGCCCCGTTGAACCCGCCCTGGCCACCCAGGTAGACCAGCTGCAAGTGGCTGACCCTTTCGCCGTGGCCCGCTTTTGGCTCGACCGCGACTTTGAGTGGGAGCACAGCTGGTTTACCAGCCTCTCGGGCTACAAGCTCACCGACAGCATCACCCTCTACCACCGCATTCAAGACGACTACATCGCCTGGGGCGAGCGCACCGGGGGCAGCGTCGTCGAGCTGCACGCCTACTGCTATAAAGAAAAAGACTTCCCCACCCAGGCCGACATTCTCAACACCTTTGAGGCCGAGCTATACGAGGTGGTGCCAGCGCTCCAGGGGGCCACGGTGCTACACCGCCAGCTGGTCAATCAGAAAAACTTTGCCGGATTCCCCCCTGGCAGCTTTGCCAACCGCCCCCAAACCGCCACCGCCGTCGACAACCTGCTGTTTGCTGGTGACTGGGTGCGCATGCCCTTTCCCTGTGGGCTGATGGAGCGGGCGGTGAGCAGCGGCCTGCTGGCGGCCAACGCCATTTTGCAGCGGGAGGGGGTGCAGCGTCGCCCCATTCTCTCGGTCAACCCAGAAGGGGTGCTGAAGATTTGAGGGGGTCGGGTTCTAGGTGTCAGGTTTTAGAAATGGTTAGCTGGCTTATGCCGCAGAGTACTATTGAAGTTAAGTTGAGTTTATTCTGGCTTGACTAATATGTTCACAGACGATTCAAATTCTCAGCCTGCTGCCCAAAGTAAGGTAGCCAAGCGACGGCTAAGGGCCATCGCCTACAGCTTGGACTGTCTAATTCCTGGTTTTTATCTCTGGTTAGGATCGATCCACCTTCGCTGCGGTGGTAGCCTCCCTGAACCAGATTATCCCGGCACCATTCATAGCACCGTTGGATGTGCTCTGGTATTGCCAGGCTATCGTATTTTTAGCACCTATCAGGGTGACTATGACCCTTGATAAGCACAAGCTGGATGGGATCGATCAAATTACGGCAAAAACGCTGCTTACCAAAGAATTTGAAGACTTGCTAGTAGGAGCAGGATATCAACGAGCAGGCTCAGCTCCTGCCAAGGGCAATCGAGTAAAGGTCTGGTGGAATCATCTGAAACACACGACGTATTGAAGCGATCTACAGCCCTGATGAAACTATCGCTATTACGGCTTACCATGTCGATTAGAAATTCTCTTGACTTCCTAGCAGTAGCTCATCCTCGGGCGAACCAGGACAAAGTCGGCGTTATTAAGCAAACCCAGAGATGGATGTAATTGACCTGCAACCCGTGACAGCGGTGGCTGGGGAGCATAGCCAAACAGAAAGGCATAAAGGTAAGTCTCTGCGGCAATTAGGCGTCAATCTCAACCACTGGTATGTGGTGGCTCAGGGCAAAGAGCTGGGCGCTAAGCCCCTGGCGGTGACCCTGTGGCACCAGCCGATTGTGCTCTACCGCGATCGCACCGGCAGCCCCGTCGCCGTCGAAGACCGCTGCCCCCACCGCCAGGTCAAGCTCAGCGAGGGCACTGTGGTGGGCGACAACATCGCCTGTGCTTACCACGGCTGGCAGTTTGCTCCCGACGGCAGCTGTGCCCACGTGCCCTACCTAGAACCGCCGCAAAAGCTGCCCACCTGCGCCCTGTGCCACTACCCCGTCAAAGAGCAGGATGGGTTTCTCTGGCTGTTCCCCGGCGAGGCGGCCCTAGCCGATAGCGTAGTGCCCATGGGGGTACCCGAGTGGGCGCACCTCAACTTCATCGGCTCGCTGACCACCATCGACGTGCAGGCCCACTATTCATTCTTAATTGAGAATTTAATGGACATGTATCACGGCCACCTCCACGGCGGTGCCCAGGTGTGGGCTAACCCGTTGCTGGCGGGTCTAGAGGCCGACGACAGCCACGTCCATGCCCACTACGACGCCGAGAGCTACTACCGCATCGACAAGATCTGGTCAGCCAGTCAGCTGATTTTTCCGGCCCTGCGCCAGCTGCACCCCGAGCCGCTAGATGTTTATTACTACTACCCCCACTGGCGATCAACCCTGGGCGAAGATTTCGTGATTTACTGTCTATTGTGTCCGGTAAACGAAACTCATACCCGCGCCTACCTGCTGCACTTCACATCGCTGGGGCGCTTCCCCCATCTGCACAAAAGCCCGATCGCAGTGCGGCGGTTCTTTAAGCGGGCCTTCAACAACTCGGCTAGCTTTGTGCTGCGGCGGCTGGTGCGCGAAGACGTGCTGATGCTAGAGCAAGAACAGCAGGCCTTTGAGCAGCACCCCACCTACCGGGGGCCGGAGCTGAACCGGGCGCTGACGGCGGTGCAGCAGTTGATTCGGCGGCAGGTGGGGGAGTGGGGGAGTGGGGGAGTGGATGGGTGAAAGGTATACGGTGCGAGGTATACGGTGTAAGGCAAACCCGCAGACCGTAAACCGTAAACCGTAGACCGTAAACCATAAACCGTCCGCCTAAAACCTGAAACCTGAAACCCGATACCTTACTCCCTATGATTTCTCCCGATATTCTGGCGCTGGATTTTGATGGTGTTGTCTGTGACGGGCTGCGGGAGTATTTTCAGTCGGCATGGAAGGCCTATGTGGCGGTGATTAAGCCCGCCGACCCAGCGCCGCCGGAGGGTTTGGCGGCGCGGTTTTACCCGCTGCGACCGGTGGTGGAGACGGGGTGGGAGATGCCGCTGGTGATCTATGGGTTGCTGAATGGAGTGGCCGATGGGGAGATCTTGGCCTGCTGGTCGGAGCTGGTGCCAGAGCTGCTGGCCCAGGCGGGGGTTGAGAAAGCGCCTCTGGCCGAGGCGATGGATGGGGTGCGCGATCGCTGGATTCAGACCGACCTCGATGACTGGCTCAGCTACCAGCGGTTTTACCCCGGCGTGATTGACCGCATCCAGGAGGCGATCGCGGCGGGCGCCGAGCTGGTAATTATTTCTACTAAAGAAGGGCGGTTTATTCAGCAATTGCTCGCCCAGGGGGGCGTGGCGCTGCCTAGTGATCGCATTCTCGGCAAAGAGGTAAAGCGACCCAAATACGAGACTCTGCGGCAGATCAAAGCCGCCAGCCCTGGGGCTACCCTCTGGTTTGTAGAAGATCGGGTCAAGGCGCTGCAAGTGGTGCAGCAGCAGCCTGATCTGGGAGACATCAAGCTGTTTTTGGCCGACTGGGGTTACAACACCGCAGCCGACCGGGCGCTGGCTACCCCCGGCAGCGGTCTCCACGGGCTGACCCTGGCTCAATTTTGTGGCCCTTTTGAGACTTGGGGGACGGTAGCTGGGTGATGGGACATCGCCGTTGATGCAACCAAAATGTAACCAGGGCTTAACCGTAGATTTACGTAAGCTTGACGGCAGCGGTGATCGCATGAATTGTTAATAACGCTACCCGCTATACATTTCCGGATTTTTGCCGCAGCGCCAGAATTAGGAATAGACTCCGGTACCCCTCAATAAAGCCCTGATGAAGCTGGGGCCAGCATCGGTCGCCCAGCTTCAGCGTCGCGTTGGTTGTTTCTCCATGTCTTGCCATGCCTGAATTATTTGTGCCGCTGTCAAAGTCTGCTGCCCCCACCAATCTAGCGGTTCCAGAAGTCGTTCCAGAAGTCGTTCCAGAAACAATGGGGCTTCTGGAGGGCGACTCCTTGGAACTGGAAGATGCCGAGAATCAGGCGCTACCGCAGCCTTTGACCACAGTGGAGACTCTATTTTTCTACGGTCGCGACGGCAATGGTGCCCCGGAGCTTTACCAGGTGAACGTGGCAGAGGGAACCTTGGCGATCGCTAGTGAACCCCTAGAGCTTTTCCCTACGGTTCTAAACGGTCTGCTGGCCGCCGAGCCAACCTTCGCCCCCTGGCTAACACCCGATGTTGACCTCCTACAGGACAACGTCCCCACGTCCGACTCCCTAGAACCTGAGTCTCTAGAATCTGAATCTCTAGAAGCCGAGTTCTTTGAGGTAGAAGTCCCAGAGTCCACGACCTTCGCCACTGCACTCCCGGCAACCGATCTTCTAGAATCTGAATCACTAGAACCCAAGTTCCTGGAAACCGATTCTTTAGAACCTGAATTCCTAAAAACTGAAGCCCTGGAAACTGAGTCCCTGGAGCCCGAAGGCCCGAAACCCGAGACCCTAGAACCCGAAACCCTAGAAACTGAAGCCTTACTGGCAGACTCCCCAGGCTCGGAAAGCGAAGGGGCCGCCCCCCTAGAAACCGCCGCTCTGCTGTCGCCAGCGACGGCTGTCCCATCGGTATTTACCCTGGTGCAGGGCACCGACGGCAAAAACTTTCTGATTGGCAGCGCTGCCGACAACGCCCTGTTTAGCCTGGGCGGCGACGACTTGATCTTGACCGTTGAAGGCAACAACCTGGCCTTTGGTGGTGAAGGCAACGACACCATAATTGGCGGCCCCGGCGACGATATATTGTTTGGCGGCCTCGGCAACGACGTGCTCGACGGTGGGGCTGGTAACGACCACCTGTTTGGCGGCAATGGTGACGACATTCTCTACGGCGGGGGCGGGGCTAATGTGCTGGTTGGCGGGGCCGGGGCCGATATCTTTCGCCTGGGTACCCCAGAGACCTACGGCGGGGCGCTGGTGGGGGCCACAGAGCTATCTGTTGGTTCAGATACCCTTGTCGACTTTAGTATCGCTGAGGGCGATCGCCTCGACTTTAGCCTGATTGCTGCCCAGCCTGCCTTTGCTGGGGTAGAGCTGCTGCCCTTCTTGAGCTTTGTGCAGGTGGGGGCCAATACCGAGGTGCAGGTGACCACGCCCCTGGGGCAAACCACCACCGAGGCCATTTTGCTCGATGTCGAGGCCGACACCATCACCCCCAGCAGCCTCAGCTTCACAACTCCCGCCAAGCTGCCCCCGCTGAAGTGAGCCTTTAGGAGCCTCTAAACCTCATCCCAGTCCAGCAGTGGAATTGTATTGGTAGAGAAACTACAGATTCCTTGGACTTAGGTGATTTTTGGATAAGACCATACCCACGTAGGATAGGCCAAGCTTGCGTGCCCATCGGAACGAAGGCCTAACCATGGGCACGGGCAAAGCCTTTTGCCCACCCTACGCCCAGGGGGAACTCTTTCCTAGAAATGTCCTTAGTATGGCTCGCTTTCCAGTAGCATCAAAGGCTGTAGGACAGTAGGCACAGCCATGACCCAGGCCCAGCTCGACCAGCTCGCCACCTACCTGGCCGGAGAGTTTGACAACAAACCCCAGTCCCTAGCTGACCCAGCCTGGTTTCTACACCTGCGGCTGTGGCATCGACCCCTGCCCAGGGCCATGTTTGGCGAGGGCTACGGCTTTTTCATTGAACAGATTAGCGTGGCTTCAGGCAAGCCCCCCTATCGCCAGCGCATTCTGCACGTCACTGAGCACGTCACTGGGCAGGGCGCAGGACTGTGGGGGCAGTACTACGCCCTACCTGACCCGGTGGCTTACAGCGGCAGCGCCACCCAGCCCGATCACCTAGCCAACCTTACCCGGGAGGCATTGGTTGACCTGCCCACCTGTGGTGTGGCCATTGAGTACCAGCCCGCGACCCAGAGCTTTAGCGCCCGGCTGCCCGGCGACAGCCTGTGTAGCTTCACCGCCAACGGTGTCACTACCCATGTGCGGCTCAAGTTTGACATTGGCCCCGACCCAGCTCTGCCGGGTGGCTCGGTGGTGTTTCAAATGGAAGATCGCGGCATTGACCCGGCTACGGGCAAAGCCACCTGGGGGCCGCAGATGGGGCCGTTTTGCCTGGTCAAGCAAACCGCCTTTGCGCTGCCGGCATGATCGCCCGGTAGTGCGGGGCTGCCCCACTGCCGCTAGGAATAATATCGGTGTTACCCTGGATCGACGCCAGCGGCCAAGCCCTCCCTTGCGAAGCGGCAATGGTAAGCATTGGCCCCGAGGGCCGTCGCGGCAATTTTTTTCCCTACGTTTTCCCTAGACCCCGCATGGAGCTCGATTTTCTCATTTTGACGGTGTATTTCATCTGCATGGGCTACGTGGTCTATCAGATGGCGCTGTCGATTGAGGAAGAGCTAGAAGACCAGGTGGTGCTGGTGCCCGACGGTGAGATTTTGGAAAGCACGGTGCGATCGCAGCTGGTGCGCCAGGGTTTCTTAGCTACCACCGTCAAGGTGCTCCAGAGCGGAGAAGGCCCCCTGGGCAAAGGTATATCGCTCCAGCTGACTATGCCCGAACCCAGAAGCCTCGCCTCCGCTAAAGATAGAGAAGAAGAGGAACGGGGCGAAGGGGTGATTGTGATGCAGGTACTGCCTCAGGGGCCGCACCCGCTCCAGCCGATCATGGGGCTAACGGTGCAGGTGGTCAACCAGAGCCGCGCCCTTCAGGTCACCGTCGATTGGGATCGCAGCTCCATTACCCGCATGACCAGCGAAATTCGCCGGGTGATTCGCCATACGCCGGGCATGCGCCTCGACTTAGCCCTGCCCCAGGTAAACAGCGTAGTCAACCCCAACCAGTTGCTGCGCACCGTGGTCACTAGCGAAGACTGCTTTGGCCGCGACGCCGATACCCAGGTGCTGCAGATGGCGGCCCCAGTGGTCGATGTGCCCAAGATGGCCGAACTCAAAGGCCCCTTGCGCAACTATTCCCTCGACTTGGTGGTTCAGCTCATGCCCTTTGGCGGGCGCGGCAGCCGACCGATCACCCTGCTGTTGCCCTTTCGCTTCGCGGTAGAACCCTTGCCAGCCAAAGCTGCCATTCCCGTAGTGAACTGGATTCTCAAGCGCTAGGGAGTGCGCTCCGGCAATGTCCCATCTACCCTACGGAATGCGTGGGCGGTAAGCTATAGCCATCGCCACTATGGTCAAGACAGAGCCGTCATTCCCGCGCAGAGCCTGCCCCCGCGAAGGCGTGGGGCGGGAATTCACTAGCCCGTAACTGCTCTCGAATGGATTCCCGTTTTCACGGGAATGACAGGCAGGGATCGCTGCGAGCAAAACGAGGTACGCAGTTTAAGGCCTACCTTGAACTGCGTACATTGAACCGCAAACCACAGACCCTTGTCATAATCAGCGAATTTTGTACGGTACGGTCTACCCAACAGGTCATCGACGCAGTTACAGCCCCAGCAGCATGAAGACCACAGAGTGAGGATCGGTTATTGCGACTTACCGACCGTACGCCAGGGCGGTAATCTAAGCGAAGTTAGCACTCTGGCATAGTGAGTGCTAAGTTGGTCTCTTGAGAGCTGAAAGACAGGACGACATGGCAAAAAGAATTTCCTTTGATGAGGCCTCACGGCAGGCCCTTGAAAAGGGCGTCAACGCCCTAGCCGACGCCGTAAAAATCACCCTCGGCCCCAGGGGGCGCAACGTCGTACTTGAGAAAAAGTATGGGGCACCGCAGATTGTCAACGACGGCATCACTATTGCCAAAGAGATCGAGCTAGAGGATGTCTTCGAAAACTTGGGCGCTCGCCTGATGCAAGAAGTCGCCTCTAAGACCAAAGACCTGGCGGGCGACGGCACCACCACCGCCACCGTACTGGCCCAGGCCATGGTCAAAGAAGGCCTCAAAAACGTGGCGGCAGGCACCAACCCCGTCAGCCTGCGGCGCGGCATTGAGAAGGCCGTTAAAACCCTGGTGAGCGAAATCGCGGCGATCGCCAAGCCGGTTGAAGGCAACGCCACCATCGCCCAAGTCGCCACGGTCTCCGCCGGTAGCGACGAAGAGATCGGCAAGATGATCGCCGAAGCCATGGACAAAGTCACCAAAGACGGCGTCATCACCGTAGAAGAGTCTAAGTCTCTCTACACCGAGCTAGACGTGGTCGAGGGCATGCAGTTTGATCGCGGCTACATCTCCCCCTACTTCGTCACCGACCAAGAGCGCATGGTGACCGAGCTAGACAACGCCCGCGTGCTGATCACCGACAAAAAAATTGGCTCCATCCAAGACCTGGTGTCGGTACTTGAGAAGGTCGCCCGCGAGGGTGCCCCGCTGCTGATCATCGCCGAAGACATTGAGGGTGAGGCCCTGGCCACCCTGGTGGTCAACAAGGCGCGCGGCGTGCTCAACGTGGCCGCCATCAAGGCTCCTAGCTTTGGCGATCGCCGCAAGGCCATGCTCCAAGACATCGCTGTGCTGACCGGCGGCCAGGTGATCTCTGAAGAGATCGGTCTTAGCCTCGACACCGCCGACCTGTCCATGCTGGGCACCGCCACCAAGGCCACCATCACCAAAGACACCACCACTCTGGTGTCTGACGCAGGCAACAAGGCCGACATCGACAAGCGTATCGCCCAGATTCGTAAAGAGCTGGCCGCTACCGACTCCGACTACGACAAGGAAAAGCTCTCCGAGCGCCTGGCTAAACTCGCTGGCGGCGTCGCCGTGATCAAAGTCGGGGCCGCCACCGAAACCGAACTCAAAGACCGCAAGCTACGCATTGACGACGCCCTCAGCGCCACCAAGGCTGCTGTGGAAGAAGGCATCGTCCCCGGCGGCGGCGCGACCCTGCTGCACCTGGCTGCCAAGTTGGAGGCACTGAAGGATTCCCTCAGCGACCCCGAAGTGATTGTCGGCGTCAATATTGTGCAGCGGGCCATCGAAGCGCCCCTGCGACAGATCGCCGACAACGCCGGTCAAGAAGGCTCAGTAGTAGTCGAGAAAGTCAGGAGCATGAGCTTCCCCATGGGCTACAACGCCCTCACCGGCGTCTACGAAGACTTGATTGCGGCGGGCATTATTGACCCCGCCAAAGTGGTGCGCTCGGCCCTACAAGATGCCGCCTCGATCGCCGGCATGGTACTCACCACCGAAGTCCTCGTGGCCGAAATCCCTGAGCCTGAGCCTGCCGGTGGCGACCCCGGCATGGGCGGCATGGGCGGCATGGGTGGCATGGGTGGCATGGGCGGCATGGGCGGCATGGGCGGCATGGGCGGCATGGGCATGATGTAGCCTGTTCCCAATCATCCTTGAATAAATGCTTGATCCTTAGGGGCACAGTCATGGCTGTGCCCCTAAGCTTTATGTGGTGAAATTTTTGGGAGTTAGAAAAATGTCGCGCCGCACACCCAACCCAGGGGCCAACCCCTCATCCTCGCCAGGTCAAGCCGATCAGTCATGGGCCAAGCCGGGTGATGCAGAGGCATTGAGGGTGGCTCACCCCCTCAACGCCTTGTCCCACGAGGGCAGAAAGAAAGTGATTGACTTTAACTATTCGACCCCTGGCACGCTTCCCGGTGCGCTCAACATTCCGGATGACGCCCTGCCCACCGAACTTTATTTGATAGACTACAGTTCGTCTGCCGTGCATACTGCCACCATCGATCACCCCAGGGAGTGCGAAGTCCTATGCCGGCCCAAAAGCGTTACCTGGCTCGATGCCCGAGGGCTGGGCAGTGAAGCTACTCTGCTGCAGATCGGTCAGACCTTTGACCTTCACCCTCTGATGCTCGAAGACATTGTCAATGTGCCCCATCGTCCCAAAGTCGACTTTTATGACGACAAGATTTTGATCATCATGCAGATGGTGCAGCCCAAAAAAACTGGTTCCGGGGTAGGCAGTGAGCAGGTGAGTTTTGTCATGGGCAATGATTTTCTTGTCACATTTCAGGAAGAACCCGAGTGGGACTCGTTTAACCCGGTGCGCGATCGCATTCAGCGCGGTACCGGCACGATTCGAGCCCAGGGAGCCGACTACTTGGCCTATGCCCTGATGGATACCATTGTCGACAGCTTCTTCCCGGTGCTAGAGGCGATGGGCGAAACCCTTGAAGATCTCGAAGAAGAAGTAGTCGCTAACCCCACCAATGCCACTATCAAAAAAATTCATCGTATGCGCCGGGCGCTGATGAAGCTGCGCCGCTACATCTGGCCCCAGCGCAGCGTGATCAACAGCCTAATCCGCGACAGCGATGCGCTGATCAGTCAGGAGGTACGCGTCTACCTGCAAGATGTCTACGACCACATCGTACAGGTGGTCGACATCATCGAAAACTACCGCGAAATCGCCTCCAGCCTCATGGATGTCTATCTATCATCCATCAACAACCGCATGAACGAGGTGATGAAGCTGCTGACGGTAATTTCGTCCATCTTTATTCCCCTCACCTTTATCGCCGGGGTCTACGGCATGAACTTCAACACCGAGCGATCGCCCTTCAATATGCCAGAACTGGAATGGTATTGGGGTTACGTCATTTGTCTGGCCGTCATGGCATTAATTGCCATCCTACAAATCTACTTCTTCTGGAAACGCGGCTGGTTCGATAACTTTTCGACCACGAAACGCTGATACCATAACAACGCCCTTAACCTGCACCCCCGATGGATCTCAAGGCTCACATCCGCGATATTCCCGACTTTCCTAAACCCGGCATTCTCTTTCGCGACATTACGCCGCTGCTGGGCAACCCCGTTGCCATGCAGTACAGCATTGACGCCTTTGCCGAACAGGTAGCCGACTACCGCCCCGACTACATCGTCGGCATTGAGTCGCGAGGGTTTATCTTTGGCATGCCCCTGGCCTACAAACTGGGGGTCGGCTTTGCTCCGGTGCGTAAACCCGGCAAATTGCCCGCCGCCGTCCACACCGCCAGCTACGCCCTAGAGTACGGCAACGACACCATTGAGCTGCACCAAGATGCCTTCAAGCCGGGCAGTAGAGTGCTGATCATTGACGACCTGATTGCCACTGGGGGCACCGCCGCTGCCACCGCTGAACTAGTGGAGCAAACTGGCTGTACCTTAGCGGGCTTTGGCTTCTTAATTGAGCTCATGGGGCTAGATGGCCGCACCAAGCTGCCCGATGTACCCGTCACCGTGCTATTGCAGTATTGATGCCTGAGGCTGGGCCAAGTTGAATCTGACAGGCATGGGAGCGTGGAGGGGGTAACAATCTAAACTACCCTTTGGGCGTCAGCGCCAGAGCAGAGCGTAGACAGCGCATCACCACAAACCACAGGGCCGTAATTACGAGCACCAGCCCCGCGCGGTTTAGCCACCAGCTCGACTCTAGCACCAGGGCGCTAAAGGCCGCGTGGGAAAGCATCGCCGCCAGTAGGCCCTGGCGCACTAGCCTGCCCCCCTGTCTGGCGGGAGAAAATTTGGCCAGCCCCAGTCCATAGCCCCACAGCGACGACCACAGGGCATGGCCCGGCCCCACCAGCAACCCCTGGAGGGCAAACATATTGAGCACGGCGGGCCATGCCGCTCCGGTTACTGCTCCCGGCAATCCCAGCCGCACCACAGCGAAGTAAGCGTAAAGCATCGAGCCAATCACTTGTAGCGTGGCAAAGCCCAGCCCCGCCGCCGAGGCAAAGATAATGCCATCCACCGGTTCATCAAACTCGGGGTGGTTGTAGATACCTCGCTTGACCACCCAAAACTTTGCCAGTTCCGCCAGCACAGGAACGACGACGACCGCCATCAACCAGGCCGGCAGCGGCACAATTTGCTGCACCAAAAACACCGGCATAAATGCCAGCAGGCCTAAGCCAAAAATCTTTAGCACCAGCCTCCGAGGCTCGGGATTAAGGTGGTCGCGGGTATAGAAAAACCACAGCAAAAACATCAGCGGGGCCAGGGCCAGGGCCACAATGCCTACCACCGTCGCCAGCACGTTTGGGTCAGTCGCAAGATTTGCCATCGGCCAAGGGGATAGGGAGATTGCCTCTGATAATACTATTGAGTGGCTGAGTGAGTGGCTGAGTGAGTGGCTGAGTGAGTGGCTGAGTGAGTGAGTGGGTTTTGAATTTCTACTTTTAAACTTTGAATTGCCTGTCCCGATCCCTACTTCTTCCCAATAAGGGCCACAATCTTTGTAAGATAGGGGTTCACAGCAACCACTAAGGTACTGGGTTGTTCATGCAGGATGTGTTGGTCATAGGCTCAGGGCCAGCGGGGCTGTCGCTGGCGGCGGCCCTGGCAAAGACGGGGCTGGCGGTACAGGGGTTAGCCCTGGCCGACCCGGCTCACCCCTGGTCCAACACCTATGGCATCTGGGTCGATGAGTTAGAAGACCTGGGCCTGGTGCAGTTTTTGGGCCATCACTGGAAAGACTGTGTGGTAAACGTCAACAGCGGCGTGTTGCCACTGCACCGCGAGTATGGGCTGATCAACAAAGATCGTTTGCAAACCCACTGGCTCACCTTGGGTGATCAGCACCAAGCCACTTGGCACCAGGGCAAAGCCGCCTGCATTGAGCATTTCACTACCCATAGCGAGGTTACGACTGAGGCCGGAGAAACCCTAGAGGCCCGGCTGGTTGTCGATGCCACGGGTCATCATTCGGCTTTTGTAAACCGCATGGCGGCTCCCGAGCTGGCTTTTCAGGCGGCCTACGGCGTTGTGGGGCGGTTTTCTGAGCCGCCAATTCGCCCGCAGCAGATGGTGCTGATGGACTATCGCGACGACCACCTTACCCCCGCCCAGCGCCAGGAGCCACCGACCTTTCTCTACGCAATGGATTTAGGCGATGGGATACATTTCGTTGAAGAGACGTCGCTGGCGCACCATCCGGCAATCTCGCTGGATGTGCTGAAAGATCGACTGCACCAGCGGCTCAGCTACCGGGGCATTGAGGTCAAAGAGGTTCACCATACCGAGCGCTGTCTGTTTCCGATGAATCAGCCCCTGCCCGATCTTACCCAGCGGGTGATAGGGTTTGGCGGTGCAGCCAGCATGGTACATCCAGCTTCGGGCTACATGGTGGGGGCGATGCTGCGACGCGGGCCAGGGTTGGCGCAGGCGATCGCCGCTGCCCTAAATTCGCCTCAAACTACCCCGAGCCAGGCCGCTAGCCAGGCTTGGCAAGCCCTCTGGCCCGCCGAGCGCCTGCGCAAGCACTACCTCTATCTCTTTGGCCTAGAAAACCTGATGGCCTTTGATGCGCCGCAGCTGCACCAGTTTTTTGCCGCCTTCTTTAGTCTGCCCACCGATGACTGGGCGGGTTTTTTGGCCGATAGCCTGACGCTACCTGAGGTGGTGCAGTCTATGGTCGGGCTGTTTGGCCGCGCCCCCAACCCGGTGCGGCTGGGGCTAATGCGATCGGTGTTTAGCCATGGTCACCTGCTGGGGCGCACGCTGATGAGCTAATCAAATTCATGACGTATACTCTGGGGTTAAAGGCTTGGGGTTAGAGTCCAGCCTGGCAAACCTCATCCCCTACTTTGTCGCCCATTACCGCTGGGCTAAGCTAACTTCTCACCCCAATGTGGGCAACCTGACTGTATTCCGTGGGTAGATAGGCTGTACTGCTCCTGCCCAACTGTTGTACTAGCTGCTGTCGAGTCCATCATGGAGAACCCTTTCATGGCTGAGTTACCCAACGCCCCTGGGGCCCAACCTGCGCCCCCACCGCCCCCCAGACCACCCCAGACGGCGGCCCAGGCCCAGGCTATGGCTCAAGCCCGTGCCCAGGCAGCGGCCCGGGCTGCCGGTCAGGCGGCTGCCGCCCAGGCAGCGGGTAAACCTCCAGCCCCAGCAGCGGGCCAGGGGCCGGGGGCGGCTCCGGCAGCGGCTCCAGCTCCGGGGCAGGTCCGTCATCGCCCAGCCGCGCCGCCGCCGATGCCTCAGCCGGCGGAAAGCGTCAAAGTTAGCGGTGGCCCTACCCTCGAAAAAATCGTGCGGGAAGCCTTTGACAAGGGTTTCTCTGATGTTCACATGGGGGTGGGGGAGGTGCCTCGGTTCCGCGATCGCGGTGAAATGGCGCTCACCGAGTACCCCGTCACCGATGAAGCAACCTTCTATGGCTGGCTTGAAGAAATTCTCAAGCCCGAGGAAATTCAAGAGTTTCGCCAAACCCTCGACTTTGACGGTGCTGCCCAGTACGAGTTCACCCGCATCCGGATCAACATCTTCGAATCCCTGCGCGGCCCTGCCATGGTGCTGCGTCTAATTCCGGTAAAAATCCTCACCCTTGACCAGTTGGGCTTCTCCTCCATTTTTCGCGATGTGTGCCATTACCACAAAGGCTTGGTCTTGGTCACCGGCCCGACTGGCTCGGGTAAATCGACCACTATGGCGGCGATGATTGACTATGTCAACACCGAGATGCCTAAAAACATCATCACCATTGAAGACCCAGTGGAATTTGTGCACCAGAGTCGGCGATCGCTGATCAAACAGCGCGAAGTCGGCATGCACACCCAAAAGTTTGATAACGCCCTCAAGGCCTCCCTGCGGGAAGACCCCGACATCATCCTGGTCGGTGAAATGCGCGACAAAGAGACGGTCAACACCGCCCTTAAAGCAGCCCAAACCGGACACTTGGTGATGGGCACCCTGCACACCAACAGCGCCGTCAAAACCGTAGAGCGAATTCTCAACCTGTTCGAGCCTGAGCAGCAGGCCCCCGTGCGGGTGTCCCTAGCGGAGTCCCTAGTGGCCGTCATTGCCCAGGGGCTCTGCCGCACCACCGATGGCAAGCGCGCCGCCTTCCACGACATTTTGATCAATACCGACGCCATCAAAGACTACATTCTGCGAGGGCAGCTCGACGAGGTCGAAGCCCTAATTCCCAAGTGTGGCTTCGACGGCATGTGCACCATGAACCAGTCGCTCTACGCCCTCTACGAGTCAGGCCGGATCACCGAAGAGACCGCCTTAGAAATGTCGCCCAAGCAAAATGAGATGGCCCAAATGCTGAGGGGTCGTGTCTAGGTCTGCCCCGGCTAACCCAGTCGCCGCTAGCTTCAAAGGCATTGCCCTGTTTACCCCTGGGGGCGACTGCGTTTACTGCATCGACGAGCAAAAGCGCGCCCGCTGGCATCTCGATCTTTGCGCAACCCTGCAAACCCACCTGAGGCTAGCCGAGCCGCCCTATTTTCTACTTCCCTGCTTTACCGCCACCGTTGACCGCTGGGTCAATGCCACCACCGCAGCCACCACGACCATTGCCGAGGCCTACCCTCGTGCCCTGCGGTTTCAGCCGTTGCTCAATGCCCTGTTTGGCCTAGACCATGTCCAGTGGCAGCCCAACTATGCCAACGCTGAAGAATGCTCTATGGAAATGATTGAGTCCTATCGGGCCACGTTCCCCCAGCTGTGGGAATGTCATGACCTGATTGTTCGCGTTGAGCAGGTGACGGCTACCTCCACTGGGCTCCTGCCGCCGACAGAGGCTTCGCTCAGTACCACCCCGCCCCAGGTCTACCACTTTAAACTATTTGTCAGCGGGGTCGATACCGCCGCCACGGAGCATATGCTGCGGCTGCTGCACACCACTTTAGAAACGTCGATGCCCAACGCCTATACTTTGCAAGTCATCGACGTTACCACCCACCCCGATGAGGCCGAAGCCGCCCAAATTTCTGCCACCCCAACGCTGATTCAGATTTCACCAGAACCCCTGCGTCGGGTCGTGGGCAATGTGCTCAACCAAGAGCACATGATGCAGTTGTTGGCGGCCAAGTAGCAGTGGTGCCATCGCTATAGCGAGCGCCAGAGGCGGCCACGGTGGCGGGCAGCGTCATGGGCGCTTGGTCGGGTAGAGTCACAACCGCTTCTTCGGTGCCAATAAATTGAGCGGTGATGGTTTCGCCACCGGGGCAATTAAACACCACCATATCGCCGTCGGCAGCCATGGTTTCGGCGGCGGTCATGGTGTCGTCGGTGGCTGCCATGTCGTTGTCAGCAGGGGCATTACAGCCAACCAGGGCCAGGCCGGCCAGGGCTACGGTTACTATAGAGGCGTTAGCCCACAGATATCGCCTCACGAGGGAGTCTGATAACAATTCCCCAGGTGATTGCGCAGAATGGCCCCTCAGTTGACAATGGGCAAAAAAATAGGGTGACGACAGCGATTGGCCTAGGCCGTACAGGGTACTATCGCTGCTCCACTGCCCCCTCGACCGATCCCTTTAGCTGATTATCTATGTCAACAAAAAACATTATTCCTCTGGGGCTTCTGGTTTTTATCCCCATTTCAATTCTGGCAGAACGGCTGGAGTGGGGCGCTTTGACCATTTTTGGTCTGTCGGCGGTGGCGATCGTGCCCCTGGCCATTTGGCTCAGCACCGCTACCGAAGAATTAGCGGTAGTGACTGGCCCCACCATTGGTGGCTTGATCAACGCCGTCTTTGGCAATGCTACGGAGCTGATTATTGCTCTAGTGGCCCTCAAGGCGGGGCTGATTGACATCGTTAAGGCCAGCATTACCGGGTCAATTTTGGCCAACCTGCTGTTGGTGATGGGTCTATCGATGCTGGCGGGGGGGCTGCGCTACAAAGAGCAGAGCTTTAACCAAACCGTGGCCCGCATCAATGGCTCAACTATGAGCCTGGCGGTGGTGGCGATCGTGCTGCCCGCCATGGTGATTAACACCAGCAATATTGTCGAACCTGCCACCATCCGTCAACTGTCACTGACTGTGGCGGTGGTGATGATTCTGGTCTATGGGCTAACGCTGCTGTTTTCGCTCAAGACCCACAGCTACCTTTACGATGTGGGGGTCACAGACCTAGAAGACGAAACCCTCGGCGAGCACGAACAGCCCAATGTATGGCTCTGGGTGGGGGTGTTGTTTGCCGCCACAGTAGGGGTGGCAATCGAGTCTGAGATCTTTGTGGGCGCGGTAGAAGAAGCGGCCAATAGCCTAGGATTTACCCCGCTGTTTACCGGGGTAATTTTGCTGCCCCTGGTGGGCGGCGCGGCAGAGTACGTGACCGCCGTGCGGGTGGCGATGAAAGACAATATGGATCTGGCTGTGTCGATCTCGATGGGGTCGAGCCTGCTGGTGGCGCTGCTGGTGGCCCCGATCTTGGTGATCATTGGCTACTTTATCGGTCAGCCTATGGATCTCAACTTCAACCTGTTTGAAGTGATCGCGGTAGTGATCGCGGTTCTATTTGCCAACCTGATCAGCCTTGATGGGCGCTCAAATTGGCTAGAAGGGGTGCTTCTGTTGTCCACCTTTGTGATCTTAGGGGCATCATTTTTCTTTCACCCAGTTTAAAAGATGTAAAGACCACCATCTCATACCCCATCTCATACCAAAGCTGCACCCATAACTTAGCCCTGACAAGGGCCCCATTGCAGAGTCGTAGGTATAGTCAAGCCGTAAGCTTAATGGCTTCCGCCTAGAGAAATCGGGGAAAATTAAACAGAATTGAGTATTAACTCTCACCTCCAGATTCTCGCCTTGGAGGTGAGGCTAAGCGGAAGAGCGTTCAAAGCGTTGGAGTTAGACGAGGTTTAGGTCAGGGGTTGTCGGTAATATCTGGTGAAAAATTGACCAGAGTCTGGGTATATCTGAGGTCTTGAGTCCGAAGGAGTTTATCCCAAAAGGTGAAGTAAAGCCCGTAGTGAACGGTGTACTTAAGGTGATGAATGGAGTGGTGGGCTGGGCCAATCACCCACTGCCCTAGCCAGTGGTGGGGAAATAGCGCAGGTAGACGGTCTGGCCCCAAATGGTTGAGCACGGCCCATATGGTCATGGTCGTCAGCACAGCAATCATAGTGATGAAATGCAGCGGCAGCACAAAGACAATGCCGATTAAAAATAGCGCCTGAATCACCGCCTCCAGGGGGTCAAAGGCAAAGGAAGTCCAGGGGGTAGGGTAGCGTGATCGGTGGTGACCCCGATGGAGCCAAGAAAAGCACTTAGGGTGATGAAACAGCCGATGGGTGAAGTAAAAGTAGGTATCTTGCAGCAGCAGCACCGCGCCGTAACTGACTCCCAGATACCACAGCCCGTATTGTTGATGGTCAAGGTATAGATGTGTGAGCCCTCGATGGTAGGCCGACAGCACAAACGCTGCCGCCAGGGCAAACACCACTGCCGAAAGCACAGATAGCTGAATGTCGTGCTGAATGGCTTTGCGAGAAGGGATAGGGTGCCGTCGTCGGTGATCAATGAAGGCCTGACTCAGAGACGAATAAAAAAACCAGTGGGTCACCCCTGCCACCAGAAAATAGCGGAATAGAATAGCCCCAAACAGGACGATGCTGTAAAACTCAAACGAGCGTTCTCTCAAATTGCTTCAGTTCCTTACGGTGGCTGCCTGAGGCGATCGCACACATCCTACAGAAATCCTGGGTCTTTGGGTATAAACCAAGTTTAAACCTCGTCTAACTTGAGGACAGAGTTCTCAACGTGGGCTTGGTTCCGAAGCAGCGAAGTATCGGAACCTGGTGATTTGGGGATCGCCCCTCGCGAGCTTTGCTCACCAGGTTCAGTTGGCACAATCTAAACCAAGTTAGCCAGTGGCTCCCAGCTAAAGTGGCGATCGCCACCCACTTCAACCACCACCTTCACGCGAGGCTCAATAGTAGGCAGGCTCACCAGGTAGGCCAGCTCCTGGCGCGCAAGGATGTGCCCCTCAATCAGCCATAGCACCATGCCCTTAGCCTCAGGGGCTATGGTCTCTAGACGATAGGTCAGCATGGGGGGAATGAAATAGGTGTAGCCCACCGCCGCCCCGCTGCTAGTGCTTTTTTTGCCCAGGTGGGGCGGGCGCACCCCGTGAATGGCGGTGAGGTAGGCCGAGACATCCCCCAGCCCTCGGGCCGTGAGATTCATAGTTTCATAGCCAGCGGCCTTGAGCCGGCGCTCGTAGCGCCCTTCAAACCCTCCCTCCAGGGGCATGCGCACTGCGATCGCGCCATTGCTCTCCAAATCCTTGATGAAGGGTTTGCCCGTTGTTAGCAGCGCCATAGTTAACCCTCGGCCAGTGAATACAGCTGTTATTGTACTGTTTTCGGGCCCATTTTCGGGCCAAGAGTAAAGCTGGCGAAGCTGCTGGCAGTGTCAACTATGCCTTTCCCAACCCTAGAGAACTTTTCTGCGCCAGGTTGTAGACATTCCCATCTAAGGCGTGTAATATAGTAAATCGCCGGCAAAAGGATACTGAGTGGCTCAGCGAGTTGCCCAAGTCCTGGCATTTAGCCGTTCTGACAGCGCACCACCACTGGTGGTTGCGATTTTGACCAGCAGGGTCTTCAGTGGTCAGAGCAAGCTAGTTTTCTTTTGAATTGTGACCGATGGTATCGGTATCGCTCGCCTCGGCGAGTGTCTCCACCGTGGGATGTTCAAAAGCTGATGTCGTTGTAGATGCGCAAAGCTCTCAAAGCAGAGAGTGCTGCGCGTTTCGTAGTGTGTTAATTAGGGAGATAGGGCTGTGGTAGTCGGTATTCTCGGCAAAAAGCTGGGCATGACCCAAATATTCGATGAGGCAGGCAATGCTATCCCCGTGACGGTGGTGCAGGCAGGCCCCTGTGTGGTTACTCAAGTCAAGACCAAAGACACTGATGGCTATACGGCTGTTCAGCTCGGGTTTGATGAAGTGACCGAGAAAAAGCTGAATAGACCTGAGCTAGGGCATCTGGCCAAGTCTAGTAGTGCCCCTTTGCGTCACCTGAAAGAATATCGAATTGATGCCGCCGATGGTTTTGAGCTGGGGCAGACCGTGACCGCAGCAACCTTCACCGAAGGCCAGCTGGTCGATGTGACCGGCAAGAGCATGGGTCGCGGTTTCGCAGGCTATCAAAAGCGCCATAACTTCCGCCGCGGCCCCATGGCTCACGGTTCTAAAAACCACCGGGCACCGGGTTCTACCGGTGCGGGTACCACCCCCGGTCGGGTCTACCCCGGCAAACGAATGGCGGGTCAGATGGGCAACGAGCGCGTGACGATCTGCAAGCTAGAAGTCGTCCGGGTAGACGGTGATCGCAATCTATTGCTAATCAAAGGCGCTATCCCAGGTAAGCCCGGCGGTTTGCTCAGCATTGCTCCGGCTAAGTGGGTCAAGGTTTAGTCCTGAGATTTGATCAGTTTGATCAGTGGCTTAGGTCTTTGACTTTCAGGCATTTGAAGCTTTTTAAGAGATAGGTTCAGACAATGGTTGAGTGCGTTGTAAAAAACTGGGAGGGCCAAGAGGCGGGCAAGGCATCCCTAGATCTTCAGGTTGCCAAAGAAGAGTCGGCCTCTCACATCGTTCACCGCGCCTTAGTGCGGCAGATGAACAACGCCCGTCAGGGCACGGCTTCTACCAAGACCCGTGCCGAGGTCAGAGGCGGTGGTCGCAAGCCCTGGCGGCAAAAGGGCACCGGTCGCGCTAGAGCCGGTTCCAACCGTTCCCCCCTGTGGCGGGGCGGCGGCGTCATCTTTGGCCCCAAGCCTCGCGATTACAGCGTCAAGATGAATCGCAAGGAGCGGCGTCTAGCCCTGCGCACCGCCCTCCAAGGCAGGATCGATGACCTAGTTGTGGTTGAAGGGTTTGAGGATAAGTTCTCTCGGCCCAAGACTCGGGAACTGCTCGATGCGATCGCCCGCTGGGGCCTCGACCCCAACGCCAAGATTTTGCTGGTCATTGCCGAGCGGCAAGAGCTGGTTTACCTGTCAGCCCGCAATCTTGAGAACGTGAAGCTGATTACCGCCGTCAATCTCAATGTTCACGATCTGCTCAACGCTGACCATCTCGTGATCACATCCCCCGCTCTCGAGGCTATCCAGGAGGTCTACAGTGATTAATGCCGAAAATACCCCATCCTTGGCCGATCTCATTCGTCGGCCTCTGATCACCGAAAAGGCCACCCTGCTGCTAGAGAACAACCAGTACGTCTTTGAAGTTGATCCCCGGGCCAACAAGCTGCAAATCAGAGCAGCTATTGAAGAGCTGTTCGATGTCAAGGTGGTGTCGGTCAACACCTACAACCCTCCCAAGAAAAAGCGCCGCATGGGTCGTTTCGTCGGCCATCGTCCCCACTATAAGCGCTCTGTGGTCACCCTGGCCGCTGGGGATTCTATTCCCCTCTTCCCCGATCTCTAAGCATCTAATTGGGTCTAATTGGGCCAAGATTTTCATTGTTCCGACCTTTAGCCGTGTAGCCAGCAAGTATTCCCATGGGCATCCGTTCCTACCGACCTTATACCCCTGGTACTCGTGAGCGAACTGTTTCCGAGTTCACCGAGATTACCCGCAGCGAGCCCGAAAAGTCGCTGACTCATTCGAAGCACCGCCATAAGGGGCGCAATAACCGAGGGGTAATTACCTGTCGCCACCGCGGCGGTGGGCACAAGCGCCTGTATCGGGTAGTGGATTTTCGCCGCGACAAGTTAGGTATTCCGGCTAAGGTCGCCACCATCGAGTATGACCCCAACCGCAATGCCCGCATCTCGTTGCTGCACTACGAAGACGGTGAGAAGCGGTACATTCTTTGCCCCGCTGGGTTAGCCGTAGGCACCACAGTGGTGTCTGGTCCTGATTCGCCCTTGGAAGTGGGTAACGCCCTACCCCTATACAAAATTCCCTTGGGTACGACGGTGCATAACGTCGAGATGCAGGCGGGCAAGGGCGGTCAGATGGTTCGCTCTGCGGGAGCCGGAGCGCAGGTAGTTGCTAAGGAGGGCGATTACGTCACTCTCAAGCTGCCCTCTACAGAAGTTCGTCTGGTGCGTCGTGAATGCTACGCCACCATCGGCCAAGTGGGCAATGCCGATGTGCGCAACGTTAGCTTGGGCAAAGCGGGCCGTAAGCGCTGGCTGGGCCGTCGCCCCGAGGTGCGGGGCAGCGTCATGAACCCCGTCGATCACCCCCACGGTGGTGGTGAGGGTCGCGCCCCCATTGGTCGCTCTGGTCCTGTAACCCCCTGGGGCAAACCCGCATTGGGATACAAAACCCGGAAGAAGAATAAAGACAGCGATAAATACGTGGTGCGTCGTCGTCGTCGTGTATCTAAGCGGGGCCGTGGCGGTCGCAACGCCTAAGAGCCTTCCGACTTATTTGCCCGCCTGGCTGGTTTTGACTATAGCTGTTTCTCAATTGTTGTTAGGGCTGAAGCATCATGTCTCGCTCATTGAAAAAAGGGCCATTTGTGGCCGACCACCTGCTCTCTAAAATCGAAACCCTCAACACCAAGGGCGACAAGCAGGTGATTAAGACTTGGTCTCGGGCATCTACGATTTTGCCCCAAATGATTGGACACACCATCGCTGTACACAACGGTCGCCAGCATGTGCCGGTGTATGTTACGGAGCAAATGGTGGGCCACAAGCTGGGTGAGTTTGCCCCCACGCGAACCTTTCGCGGGCACGCCAAGAGCGATAAAAAGGCTCGTCGTTAAAGCTCTTGCTTAGGTATTGGGCGTTGGGTATTAGGTAAAAGGAACTGGAGAAATGGCTGTAGATACCTCAGAGCAGGTTAAAGCGGTAGCCCGCTATGTGCGTATGTCGCCCCGCAAGGTGCGGCGTGTGCTCGATCAAATTCGCGGCAAAAGCTATCGGGATGCTTTGATCATCCTAGAGTTTATGCCCTACAAGGCGTGCGAACCCATCATTAAAGTGTTGCGCTCTGCCGTGGCCAATGCCGAGCACAACAACGGCCTTGACCCTACGAGCCTGGTGGTGAGTGAGGCTTTTGCTGACGCTGGCCCTGCTCTAAAACGATTTCGGCCTCGAGCTCAGGGTCGGGCCTACCAAATTCGCAAGCCGACCTGTCACATCACCGTTGCCGTGGCTCCTGCCGCCGAATAGTTGGCTCCATGATTCCGTTGTTTAAGCACTAGTCGTTAAAGCACCATTTTCCAGAGGGTTAGTTCGTGGGACACAAGATTCATCCAACCGGGTTTCGCCTTGGCATCGTTCAAGAGCACCGCTCTCGCTGGTTTGCGGAGGGGACTCGCTATCCTGAACTACTTCAGGAAGACTATCGCATTCGCGAGTACGTGCAGAAAACTCTGAACAATGCTGGCATTGCCGATATTCGCATTGAGCGCAAGGCCGACCAAATTGATCTTGAGTTGCGCACGGCACGGCCCGGCGTGGTCGTGGGTCGCGGTGGAGCTGGCATTGAGTCCCTGCGGGTAGGTGTTCAAAAGCTGCTCAAAGACTCAAGCCGCCAAATCCGCGTCAATGTGGTGGAGGTGAGCCGGGTAGATGCCGATGCTGCTCTGGTAGCGGAGTACATCATTCAGCAGCTCGAGCGCCGGGTCTCCTTCCGGCGGGTGGTGCGTCAGGCTATTCAGCGGGCTCAGCGAGCTGGGGTTGAGGGCATCAAAATTCAGGTTAGCGGACGCTTGAACGGTGCTGAAATTGCTCGTACCGAATGGACCCGGGAGGGCCGAGTGCCGCTCCACACCCTTCGAGCCGATGTCGATTACGCCTACACCACTGCCCAAACTACCTACGGCATCCTCGGGGTTAAGGTATGGATCTTCAAGGGTGAGATTATCCCTGGTCAAGAAGAAGCTCAAGCCGCAGCCCCCAACGCTCAACCTCGGCGGCGACAGCCCCGGCGGCGACAGCAGTTTGAAGACCGTTCTAATGATGATTAGAGTGTTCCAGCTAAATACTTATCTAGCGTTTTAGGGCAACAGAGCCAAGGGGCCGAGTTTGCTACTTCAAAGGAGACGTTTAGTTAGATGGAATACTCTTATTAGCTGTTCACCGCGTTTCCTTGATTAATTTTGACCTGTGACTTCAAGAGTGCCGACCCATGCTTAGTCCAAAACGAACTAAATTTCGCAAGCAGCACCGCGGACGTATGCGCGGAATGGCTCAGCGGGGCAGCGATATCAACTTTGGCGATTTCGCGCTTCAAGCTATCGAACCCTGCTGGATGACTTCTCGCCAGATTGAGGCCGCTCGTCGAGCGATGACGCGCTACGTGCGGCGGGGTGGCAAAATCTGGATTCGGGTTTTCCCTGATAAGCCTGTGACCATGCGCCCGGCTGAAACCCGGATGGGTTCTGGTAAGGGTAACCCAGAATTTTGGGTCGCTGTAGTAAAGCCTGGTCGAATTGTCTTTGAGATTGCCGGAGTGCCCGAAGCTACTGCCCGTGAAGCGATGCGGCTTGCTGCTTTTAAGCTGCCTTTCAAAACTAAGTTCATCGCCCGCGACAATAAGGAGGTCTAGGCAATGGCACTGGCAAACATTAAAGATGCGCGCAGCCTAAGTGACGAAGAGCTGCTAAACACAATTGGGGAAACTAAGCGTGAGCTATTTCAGCTGCGTTTTCAAAAAGCCACCCGTCAGCTGGACAAACAGGTGCATCAGTTTAAGCATCTCCGTCATCGTCTTTCTCAGCTCATGACGGTTCAGCGGGAACGCCAGCTAGTTGCCTTGGAAGAAGAGGAAGCGGCTCAGGCCACCACCGTGGCAGCGGCCACAGCAGAATCGGTATCAGCATAGGGAATAGGTGAATCAGATGGCGGTTAAAGAACGAGTAGGGATGGTGGTCAGTAACAAGATGGATAAAACCGTCGTAGTTGCTGTAGAGAGCCGCACCTCTCACCCTAAGTACGGCAAGATTGTGGTGCGGACGAAGCGCTACAAGGCTCATGACGAAGAAAATACCTGTCAGGAAGGCGATCAGGTAAGAATTCTTGAGACGCGTCCCCTGAGCCGGACTAAGCGATGGGTAGTGGCTGATGTTGTTAATCGCGCGGCAGACGCATAGGGGGACATTGTGATTCAGCAGGAATCGTATTTAAACGTAGCGGACAACAGCGGTGCTCGAAAGCTGATGTGCATTCGTGTACTGGGCGGCAATCGCCGCTATGCCGGAGTGGGTGATGTGATTATCGCCGTTGTCAAAGATGCGCTGCCCAACATGGGTGTTAAAAAGTCGGACGTGGTCCGGGCTGTCGTTGTCCGCACAAGAAAAGGTTTGCGTCGCAGCAGCGGCATGAGCATTCGCTTTGACGACAACGCCGCCGTGATTATCAACCAGGACGGCAACCCTAAGGGGACTCGCGTGTTTGGCCCAGTAGCCCGTGAGCTGCGCGACAAGAACTTTACCAAAATCGTCTCGCTAGCGCCGGAGGTTCTCTAATGGCAACTCAAACAAAGCAACCCGTACGCCACAAGATTCACGTGCGCAAAGGCGACACGGTGCAGGTGATTGCGGGGCGCGATCGCGGCAAGGTCGGCGAAGTTCTCGCCGTCATTCCCAAGACTGGCAAGGTAATCGTGCAGAGCGTCAATATTCGCACCAAGCACCTTAAGCCTCAGCAGGAGGGGGAGTCTGGCCAGATTGTCACCCAGGAAGCGCCGATCCACAGCTCTAACGTGATGCTGTACTCCGAAAAAGAGAAAGTGTCCAGCCGGGTCGCCTACACCTTCACCGAAGACGGTCGTAAGGTGCGGATGTTGAAAAAGACCGGCGAGATCATTGATTAGGCCCAGCGGCCAACTCTGAAAATCTAGTCCTGACCAAGCCCAGGAAAGCAGTAGAAACGAC